>MSGY01000001.1 GCA_001940895.1 Christensenellaceae bacterium Phil10
GATATATGTGGAAGTTAGAGTACTAATTTCAGATATACTCCCTGGATTAATAAGATGAATATGAAAATGCCTCGGAAGCGGTGCTTCCGGGGCATTTTTTTGCAGGAAAGAGAGTGGGGTGTCCCCGTCATAAGGCGGGGAAAGAAGTCCCTGCTTCCAGGCAGAATGTGGAGAGACTATCTGAAACTCGCAGAAGCCACGACAAGGCATTTCCTGGAAACACATAGTTACTTTATCAATTTGCATCCAAGAACCGGCCTACGGCGTTCATAGGCGGTCACATGGTCAAATCCGGCCTGGACCAGAAGCTTTGCTGCTTCTTCAAAGTCGGCAGCTACATCAGCCGGCTTGTGAGAGTCGGAGCCTACGGTGACGATCTGGCCGCCCAGCTCTTTATAGCGTTTTAATGTACGCAGTCCAGGCATTGGTTCACCGGCGCCCTGGCGGATGCCGGAGGTATTGACTTCGATGCCTTTTCCTCGGGAGATCACATTTTTAAGGATCTCATCAATATAGCCCTCGTATTTCTCGTATTCTACCGGGAAGCCGCAGCGTACCAGGTGACGTTTGATCAGATCGATATGTCCCAGGCAGTCGTATTCACCATAGGCAGAAAGCTCTATGAGATGACGGTAGTAGCTTTCTGCGATCTGTGGAACGGTAACGTCTGTGTAAGCCATTTTGCTCACATCTACATTTTCAATCTTATGGACAGAGCCGATGAGGTAATCAAAAGGATAGCTTTTAATGATGTTAAATGCCTCTTCACGGGCTAAATGGAGCTGGCCGAACTCCATACCGCTTTTAATGGTCAGACGGCCTGCAAAGCGCTCTCTGCAGCGTTCTAAGCTGTCCCAGTACATCTTTAAGTATTCTTCGTGGAAAAACTTTCTGTGGATGCCATGGGCGTAGAATTCATAGTGGTCTGTAAGGGCTACTTCCGTAAGGCCTTTGTCTATGGCAGCCTGGCACATGTCCTCCATAGGGACTTTTGCGTCAGGTGAGACACTGTGCATATGGTAATCTGCAGTAAGCATATATCATTCCTCCTGTTGTCTATACAGATATTATAACATGTTATAACGTATTAAAAAGACTGCTTTTTCGTAAGCGCATAAATTCTGGGTAACTTTTCATCTACCGTTTTGCAGTCCATAATGATGATAGTAAATAGATTTTTACTATACTCCGTTGATAGGAGATAGAAATTCACTACATATGGAGGTTTCACTATGGCTGACAAACGTGCCCCAGGGCGTTCCCTGGATGAGTGGATGGATCTGGTAACTGAATGCAGACAAAGCGGTCTGACGGATGCTGCATGGTGCAATGAACATGGGATTTCTCCCAGCTGTTTTTACAATGCAGTTACCCGTCTTCGTAAAAAGGCCTGTCAGATACCTGACCCAGCTGGAAAAGCCAGCACTCTGGATCTTACATCCCATAAACAGGATGTGGTTCAGATCACCATAGAGCCGGAGAATTCTCCGGCAGAACTGCTTCCACATGCAGGAAACAGTTCCATGTACCTTGACAATCCGCATACGATTGAAATTGAAGCAAAAGGTCTGCTGATACGCATGAGCAACGATATCCAGCCTGTTCTCTTAAAGCTTCTGTTGGATGCATTAAAGGAGCCGTTATGTTAGCGGATATTTCCAATGTTGATGCGATCTATATTGTCTGTGGAAGGACAGACATGCGCAAATCCATTGATGGATTGTGTGCCATTATCCATGACCAGTTTTCCATGGAAATTGATCATGCACTTTTCCTTTTCTGTGGTCGTAAATGTGATCGGATCAAAGCTATCCTGAAAGAACCGGATGGTATCGTCATGATCTACAAACGGCTGACTGCCCAGGGGTCTTACCGGTGGCCAAGAGACAGATCAGAGGTTCGGAATCTCACATGGCGTGAGTTCGACTGGTTGATGTCAGGCATTGATATCGAACAGCCAAAAGCCATAAAAACTACATGATCTCTACGGAAAAAGATGCATAAAAAAGGCCTTATATTCACTGTATTTTCGGCGTTTTCAGGCGTTGGAAAACCGCTGTTTTGCTGGGAAAAACTCCTGCTTTCTGGTATAATAAGAGTATCAAAAACAGGAGGAAAAAGCAGTGGCTGACAGTTCCAAAGATATCCAGCTCCGCGAGCTGAAGGACATGATCCGTGATCTTCAAAAAATGATAAAAACGCTTCAGGCAACTGTCGATGCTGCCAATAAACGGGAAGAAGCCCTCACGCAGGAAAGAGATAATCTGAAAGAGGAAGTGGACCTTCTCCGTAAAAAGCTGTTTGGCACCTCCAGTGAAAAGCGTGTTTCCGACATTCCAGGGCAGCTGAACTTTTTTAACGAAGCAGAACTGGAACAGGATCCGGCATTGGCGCAGATAGAAGAACTGGAAGCATCTTCTCCTGAAAAAATGCCAAAGAAACGCAAAGCCAGGGCAACTGATGCAGAACGTTTCAAAGGGATTCCAGTGGAAAAAGAGTATCTGGATCTTTCTGAGGAAGAGAAAAAATGCCCTGTCTGCGGTACAGCCCTGAAACAGATCGGTGAAGAGTTTGTCCGCCGTGAACTGATCTTTATTCCGGCAAGACTGAAAGTACGTGAGTATTACAGCAGGAATTACGAATGTCCTCAGTGCAGCCAGCACGGGATCCCTGTTATTAAAAAGGGAAAAGATGGCCGGCCGCATATGCTTTACGGAATGGCTTCCGCAGGCACTGTTGCATGGGTGATGTACCAGAAATTCTGTAATGCGTTGCCTTATTTCCGTCAGGAAAAAGACTGGAAACAGTATGGGGCATCCATTACCCGGGCGACAATGGCAAACTGGGTGATCCAGAATTCGGAAGCCTTTTTCCTTCCAATGTATGAATACTTCCAACGGAAGCTTCTGGAAAGGGAATTCGCAATGGCAGATGAAACGCCGCTTCAGGTGCTGCATGAACCAGGACGCCGTGCCCAGACACAGTCTTACATGTGGCTGTTCCGCAGTGGGGAAGATGGCTTACCTCCGATCATCCTCTATAAATACTCAAAAACCCGGGCTGGGGAAAACGCTGTGGATTTCCTCCACGGTTTCAAAGGATACCTGATGTGTGACGGATACAGTGGGTATAACAAAGTACCGGATGCGAAACGCACAGCCTGCTGGGCGCATATCCGAAGATATCTGACGGATGCCATTCCAAAAGGAAAGGCATTGGATTACACACAGCCTTCCGTACAGGGCGTGATGTATATCAACCAGCTCTTCCACCTGGAAGACGTAATAAAGGCAAAACATGCTTCCTTCGATGCTATCAAAAAGGCGCGTCTTGAAAAAGAAAAGCCGGTAGTAGAAGGCTTTTTGTCGTGGCTTGACCAGCAGGCTCCTGTCCGCGGAAGCCGTATGGATAAGGCAGTCACTTACATCCAGAACCGCCGTTCCTATCTTACTACCTATCTGGAAGATGGGCGGTGCAGTTTTTCTAATAATCTTAGTGAAAATGCGATCCGTCCGTTTACTGTCGGGCGAAAGAACTGGTTATTCTGTGATACTCCTAACGGGGCACAGGCCAGCGCCCTTGTATATTCGATGGTAGCAATGGCAAAAGCAAATGGAGTAAACGTCTATCACTATCTTACCTATCTGCTTGAGAAAATGCCTTCGGATAGGATGAGTGACGAGGAATTAGAACTCCTGGCACCGTGGAATGAGAACGTCAAAACTGAGATCCAACACCGCGTAAATAACACCGATCAATCGGATGTGAATTGTCAATATACTCCGACTACCGAGAAGTAGCCGGGTAATATTTTAACTATGGCTGAAATTTAAGCGCTTACAAAAGAACTGATCGAACATATGGAATGCAACCAATTAGACCTGATCTACATACTGGACCGACCCAGATATAACAACCACTGGTCAAAAGAACTGGAGAAAAAAGAGGATATTGTTTTTGTGGCAAATCCAGACCTGGAAATTGCCAAAAAACCGGAAGTGACTGTAGAAGAGCTATTGGGAAACCCATTTTTCCTTACAGAAAAAAACGAAAACTACCGGAAAGAGCTGGATCAGTTCCTGGAGACCAAAGAGATCGTCCTGACCCCCTCTCTTGAAAGCAGCAATACAGAATTTATTATCCGTATGATCCTGGAAAACGGCGGTATCTCTTATCTGCCTTATTTTGCAGTTGCCAAAGCGATTCAGACTGGAGAACTGACAGTTCTAAACGTAACTGATTATCAGTTAAGCATGTACCAGCAGATCTTTTATCACAAGAGTAAATGGAAAACCAAAGAAATGGACGAATTTATTCGTCTGGCGCAGTTAAACCGATCATAGGCTGACAGCAAAAAAGCTGAAAATACGTAATCTGTACGCATTTTCAGCTTTTTATGCTTTATGTTTCTGTTTTATGTTTATCCGGGATCCATATATTCCTGCTTTATATTCTTATTTTACATTCCATCCCCAGGTTCAACGCCATCCGGTATCGGGGAAACATATTCGCCGCCGGTAGCTTCCAAAAGCTCTTCTTTTGCGGTCTTTACTACTTCCGGGTTCTCCCATACTTCTGCGCATGCTCTTCCAATGGCGCGGGCTACTGCAATACTTCCCTTGTCACCAATGGAAGTGCCTACCTGGGCTGCAAACTGCCAGGTGTGAAGGCCGGTTCCTGGAATACTTGTGGTTGCGGAATACTGGGTAGTAGGCACAATATAGCTTACATCTCCTACATCTGTAGATGCAGTGTACTGACGTTCCATAACTCGATCATCCACTGCCTCTACGCTGGTGATCAGCGGTCTCTTTGCAAATTCTTCCTCGCTGATGCCTTCTGCCTTTGCGCCGGCTTTAATAGCTGCTTCTTTTGCCTCTGGGCTTAAAAGATCTAAGAACTTACGGGCAATGGCAAAATCTTCCTCTGTAAAATCAGGTCCGCCCTCTGCCACAAAAGCATCAGAAAGGATGCGGGAAGCAGTTGGGTTTGGAAGGTTATCATGTAAACCGCCAAATACCTTGATATTTACGTCAGTTTCTGTCATCAGTGCTGCGCCCTGGGCGATCTTCTTTACACGGGCTAAAATAGCATCACAGTCTGACATCTTAGGCGCTCTGATAAAGTATAAAAGGGATGCATGGTCCTGTACAATGTTTGGTGCTTCGCCGCCTGCATCCAGATATGCATAGTGGACTCTGGCACTGGAAATAATGTGCTCTCTCAGGTAATTGACACCGACATTCATCAGCTCGCAGGCATCTAAAGCACTGCGGCCCAGTTCCGGTGCACCGCCTGCATGAGCGGTGATGCCCTTAAAGTCAAAACGGACTTTATAGTAGGCAAGTGTGCGGCCCCAGAGAGTGGTATGATCCATTGGATGCCAGGTAAAGCACATGTCAAGACCTTCAAAGCAGCCTCTCTTTACCATAAAGCTCTTGCCAAATCCAGTTTCTTCTGCAGGACAGCCAAATACTTTTACAGTACCGGTCTTTCCTGTCTCTTTTAAATACTCCTTTGCAACAATGGCAGCACCAACGGTTCCGGCTGCCAGAGCGCTGTGACCGCAGGCATGTCCGTATGCTTTTCCTTCAATAGGGCATCTTTTCGTCTCGCCTGCTTTCTGGCTTAAGTTTGGCAGTGCGTCATATTCAGCCAGAATACCGATCACTGGTTTTCCGCTTCCATAAGTGCCTACAAACGCAGTCTCAATGTCCCCAATACCACGTTCCACCTGAAAGCCTTCTTTTTCCAGAAGTTCTTCCAGATAAGAAGCACTTTTCTGAACCTCGTAACCGTACTCTGCCAGATCAAAGATAGAATGCTGGATCTGGGCGATCTCGTCTGATTTTCTCTCAGCGATCTCATGGATCTTCTTTGTCTCGTACATGATTATTCCCTCCTAAATCAATGTAATTAAAAGCTTTATGAAAGCTGCTGTTTCTGGATCAGCATAACTTCCTGAACAAATGGATTTTTCCGGATCGCACCGGTGACTCCTTCCGGTAAAATTCCATCCGATTCTACGATACTGTAAGCCATCTGTCCCTTTGCCGTGCGGAACAGCTTCATAAAAGCAATGTTCACGTTCTGGTCGCTGAGACATTTTGTAATATGGGCGATCACACCTGGCTTGTCATAGTGGATCACGATCAGTGTGCTGTATTCCCCTGAGAAATTAACCTCTACCTGGTTGATCCGGCTGATGCGGATCTTTCCTCCGCCAACAGACTCGCCCCGGACAGACATTTTCTGGCCTTCTGTATTGACCATATCAATATCCACTGTATTGGGATAAATATCTGTTTCCGTTTCATTTACCTGAAAATGAAATTTAAGGCCCTGCTTTTTTGCTATCTCAAAGGAATTTGGTATTCTCTGGTCATCTGTGGAAAATCCCATGATCCCGCCTAACAGTGCCCGGTCTGTACCATGGCCCTGATG
>MSGY01000002.1:0-1018 GCA_001940895.1 Christensenellaceae bacterium Phil10
AACTGCTCATAATGTAAATTATCATTACCTTTGTAGATAACGGTATCATTCTTTATGTCTTTGGCTTTTAGTTTTCCGTCTTTAACCATTTGTTGCTTTTCGGCACGAATACGCTCCAACAAAACAGATGCCGGTTCGTCATTCGGGTCTTGAGGTACAAGCTTGCCACGGATAGCCAAATCCAAGATTTTTTGTCTTAATGCTTTGGTATCCATTATTCCTCCACCTCACCGATAAGTTTTTCAAGCTCGGCAACGGCAACAGCGATATTCTTGGACTTTTCCTTGATTTCTTCAAGAAGTTCGTTAAGGGTACGGTCATCATTGCCGTTGGTGCTCTTAATCCAAGTAATATCAAGGCTTGTTTTATCTCGAGCACAGATTTCATCGTATGTGTATCTACGCCATCTGCCGTTCGGATTCTCTGCGCTGTATGTTTCTTTACGGGCAGTAATGTCCTCTGCATTGTAGCATTTTACAAACTCATCAAAGTGGCTCTCTTTGAGAGGATTGGTTTTACCGAAAGAAGGCATATCGGAACGAAGGTCATAAATCCAAACTTCCTTCGTATTGTTTTTATCGGAAGTTCCACGGGTGAAGAATAACACATTGGTTTTGACTCCCTGTGCGTAGAAAATACCTGTAGGTAAGCGGAGAATTGTATGGAGGTTGCATTTTTCCATCAAGTCTTTACGAATACGTTCGCCGTCACCATCTGCAAACAAAACATTGTCAGGTAAAACTACGGCAGCACGAGCATTTCCGTGGGTGTTCAAACTACGGTAAATGTGCTGCAAAAAATTCAACTGCTTATTGCTTGTAGGAAATGTGAAGTCATCTCGGGTAGCACGCTCGCCGCCTTTTTTAGTTCCGAAAGGTGGGTTTGTTAATACAACATCATAGCCTTTCATCTGCTGTCCGAAGTTAGAAAGAGTATCACCCAAATAGATCGGACCGCCTATGTCGTGAAGCATTGCATTCATAAGGGCAAGACGGTGAGTATCGTGAACAAGCTCACA
>MSGY01000002.1:1094-14150 GCA_001940895.1 Christensenellaceae bacterium Phil10
TGGTCTTTTACATATCTGTCTGCGGCAATCATAAAGCCGAAAGTACCGCAAGCAGGGTCGTTGCAACGCTCGCCCGGCTGAGGTGCAACCAATTTTGTCATAACATTTATGAGCACACGGGGTGTAAAATACTGTCCTGCACCTGACTTTTTCTCGGTTGCGTTCTTTTCCAACAATCCTTCATAAAGATTGCCAAGTCCTTCTTCTTTTGCACTGTACCAGTCGAACTGGTCGATAGTGGTGATAATCTTTTCAAGGTTTTTCGGCTCGTCAATATTGGTTTGAGCGCCCTGATAGATTTCACGAACACGACCGGTGCAATTCTCGCCAAGGTGCTCCAAAAGCTCTTTATAATAGCGTTTGAGCTCGATACCTTGCCTTTTTATAAGCTCGCTCCAACGATATTTTTCAGGGATTGCTCCCTCGGTATTGGTTTCCTTACACATTTTCAAGAATAAAATATATGTAAGTTCGGTAACATACTGCTGGTAGGTAATACCGTCGTCACGCAACACATTACATAAATTCCATAGCTTTGATACAATTTCCTGATTGTTCACGCTACATTTCCTCCGTCCTCATAGAGATACTTGTTTAGCTCTACTATTATTTCATTAAGTTTGCCGCCGAAACGACGGTCAATTATTGTGAATCCGCCAGCATTTTTGAAAGCGCCGATTTCAAAAATCTGCTTGTCCAATACAGTTTCTTCAAGCATTACTTTTTCAATTCGATTGAGCCAATCTAATTGCGTTTTGTTAAAGGTGTGGTTTAATCTCAGCTTTGCAAAAGCATTCTTGACACGGGTTTCGTGGCTAATCAGATTTGAGCCAAGCGCCTGTTGGCGGATAAATGCAATGATGTCCGCAACAATATCTTGGTTAGTCATTTCTTTCCAAGCCGTGTTCAGTTGATTTTCTGTGAAATTATGCCTGTCGAGTTCAAGCTTCAAACCTTTAAGGCTTTCTCTCGTAAGCTCAGATGGCTTTGTACAAACTGTTTTTAAAGCAGCAATCGTATTGAGGTTCGTGCTGATAAACTCCTTGAATGATTCCAAATAGTCTTCAGGCTTTTGACCCTCGCCGTAACCCCTTGTGCGTTCAACCACCTCATCGGGATGATTGTCGATTACAACAGGGCGTTTGTGTTGTACCTTATCTCTATCAAGAACAAGGAACGCTTCTTTATTCTTGATAATATCATCTACCAAGCTGCTCATTTCAGTTGAAGATACAAACGGAATGCCAACTGTTTCAAGAACATCAGGAGACCTTTTCACATTGTTGTTTCGGATACTTTTTGCAAAGCTATCAATGTCTTGTCCGCCTGTTAGATAAATAAACTGCTCAAGTGCCTTTTCACTGACATTAGAGCGTTTACGTTGTAATTTTGCAACGATAGTGTCAATTAAGTATGCCTTTTCATCATCTGTTTTCGCAACAGAAAGACCGCTCAGTAAATCCTCAAATGTAGTGCTCGGATTTGTGACAACCGGCTTCATATTGCTGACATCTTGTAAAGATTCATATACGCCGACCGGGTCGTAAATCTCAAAGTTGGTTTTGCCGATAGAAGGGCAAAGTCTTGTCGCACGACCAAGCATTTGTTCAAATAGGATACGAGACTTTATGCGACGCATAAAAACAAGATTTACAATTTCAGGCACATCGATACCTGTGGTAAGCAAATCAACTGTAACAACTACTTTGGGGTTAGATTCGTTTTTAAATCGTTTAATAGCTTCTGAAATTTTCTTTTTGTTTCCGCCGGCAACACTACCGGTAATCTTCATAACAGCGTCGTTATCAACCCCGCCTTCTGAATAAATTTCTTTTAAGATTTTGACAATCAGATCAGCGTGGTTATCATCTACGGCATAGATAAGTGTCTTACCTTTGCCGTCAGGGTTCAGATCCCAAGCAATTTCATTCAAAACAGTTCTGTTGAAAGGCTCGGTTATTACCTCTCTGTTGAAAGAATCAATCTCAAACTTCATATCATCTTCCAAGTCAGCACTATTCATAACTTCGCCTGTCACAGGGTCATATATTGCAAGCTGTTCCCCCTTTTGGTAGTTGATTCCCTCAACACGAAGCTTTGTTTTGATATTATGCGGGGCATCATGGTCAACTAAGTATCCGTCAATAACAGCTTCACGATATGAATAATTGAAAACAGGTTTACCGAATATTTCGGTGGTATGGAGAGCAGGGGTAGCTGTAAGAGCCACTTTTACTGCATCAAAGTATTCGATAACTGTACGGTATTTACTGATATAGTCGTCCTGATTTCTATAGAGCATTTCCGTTTCGCTCATTTCTTTATCAAGAATGTAACCACGGTGTGCTTCATCTACAACAATCAGATCATAATCGGTAACGGAAGGCATTGTGTCACTTTCCGGATAAAGAATACGCTTTACAAGGCTTTGAACAGTTGCAATGTGTATTTTAGTTTCTTTATCAATTTCTTTTTCATCAAGACCTTTGATGTTATAAATAGAGTCCAAGGTCATCAATTCTTCAATCTTGACTTCTCTGAATACATCTGCCGCCTGCTCACCAAGTGCGGTTCTGTCCACTAAAAACAGTACTCTCTTAAAGCGATCGCTTTTAATAAAACGATAGATCATTCCAAGAATTGTTCTTGTTTTACCTGTACCGGTCGCCATTGAAAGCAATACTGTTCGTTTCCCGTCTATAACAGCTTTTTCGGCGGCTTCAATCGCACGAATTTGATACTCACGCAAATTCAGTCCGTCAGGATCACGGAGCAAGTCAAAAGGAGTATTTTGAAGTGTAGCATTTGCACTTGAAATGTCTTTTTCAAGTAGTTCCGTAATACCTTGAGGACTTATCCAACCTTGTAATGCTTTTGGAGCGTTGGAATTGTTGCGCAAGTCAAGAAACCAAATACCCGACTTTGTTTCGATTTGCTTTAAGTATTTTCTGCCGTTGGTCGCAAAGACAAACGGTACTTTATATGAACCCCACTGATTAATCACATATTCATTATGCTCAGGCTTAATCAATTGAGCATAATCCTTGCACTGATAGTCAATAACTGACGGAATATCAATATTTGCTTTTTTAGCTTCTACAATGCCGACAAGCTGCAAACCGACAAAAAGAGCATAATCGGCATATCCATTCTTAGACACTTTTGAATCTGTAGGCCATTCTGCTATGGCAAGATTCTTGCCTTTTTGAGGGCGTGTTCCCTTAGAATAGCGAATGTTGTTTGTATCTGCTTCCCAACCGTATTTGCGCAGCTGTTCATCAATGAGATAGCGTGTTTCAGCTTCGGAGAGTTCCATATTTTCAGAAGTGGTTTCGGCTTTTTGAACTCGCTCCGTTGTACTTTTGTTAGATGCTTGCGTAGATACAGATTCTACTTGGTGGGAGAGGGCTGCAATCTTATCTTCTTGTTCTTTTATAATTGCCTCATAATCAGGCAAAACAACTTTCTCAGGCATGACAAAGTCAGCCGGAATATAGCCCCAATCGCCATACACCTCCATAAACCAAGTAGAAAGATTATATGTCATTTGAAGCAAGATTTTTGCGTCATCAACAGAGTCTTCACCGCTGTGGACAGCATTATTCCTTGTTTTTCTTATCGCATATAAAATATCGTCTATCTTCTTAGGAATCAAACCTTCACGCTTGAGCAGCCGAATACGGTTAGAGTGGGTATTATCAACTGTCGGTTCGGGAATATGCTCAAAAGCAAATATTTCAAGAATCAGACGTTCTCCAAACATACCAAGCTTATATATACAAGCATTAGGATCGGAATAAAGATAGTTTTCTGCAGCAGCACCGATTTGTGCCAACGCAGACCAATATCTTTTCAAATATTCGAAGTTGGATTTCATAAATATCCTCCTTGGTTCCGATAATAATGAATTATCGGAAGTTAATAGGTAAATTGTATATTGGATTATTCGTCTAAACTGTAAAACTCATCTAACACATAAGTCTTTACCGGTGTTATGTACAGCTCGTATCTTATAACCAATCTCACTAATTCGTTGCCGTCAATCAATGTAATGGGTGAGCCTTCTCTTGCGGCAACTCTTGCAGCATTGGTAAATCTACCGTTTGTGATAAACACACCGTAGTCTGCTTGATACTTATTCATAGCACCTAAGAATTGGTTGATTTCCGGCTCGGACACGGGAGCAACATTGTATCTCTTACACTGAATAACAACTCTTGTTGTTCTAAAATCATTAGCGTCAATATGATAGCCATAACCATCAATACCGCCATCATTACTAATCTGAACACCTTTTTCAGTAAATTCGACACCCATACGGTTTAATAACGCTCTTGAAAAAGCTTCAAACTTTTTTGGTGACATTTTAGCAATAGCGGTAAGCAAATTTTCCTTGAAATCGTCTTTGATTTTTTCTTCGGCTTGAGTTTCTTCTTCATTGTCGCTGACATTAACAGTTTTGTTCTTTTTGTTGTTTTTGCTGAGTTCTTCCCAATGCTTCTTGGATGGCTCAATAATTTCTTTTTTAACATCAAGCTTATCAACATCAAGATATAATCCTTTTTCTGTTAAAGTAACAGGAGATGAATCTGTGTATGTCAGCAAGTCATTAAAATACAAATCTTTAATCGCAAAATTAAACTTGAAATTAAACTCTTTATATGTGTTGCCGGTTTGCTTTGATTTCTTTTCAAGCACAGAATACTCAGCAATTTGGTCATCCATATCTGCAATGCGTTCTTTGATTTCAGAACGCTCTAATTGACCGCCAGCTTCCTGTAATACTTTCAAGATAGGTTTAATCAAATATGCAATTTTACCTTCTGAAGATAAAGTCTTTAAATTCATAATCAATACCTCAATTCTTATATGTTAAACTAAAACTTCCAATATGCCGTTAACTCTACGGATATTTGCTTCTCTTTCAGAGAGTCTATGATGCGCTTTATGCTTCTGACAGACTTTCCTGTTTGTTCTGCAAGTTCGGTTTGCTTAACAGACGGGTTCTTTTTATTAAGTCTAACACCGCAAGTTCTTCTAAAGTACATTCCAAAGTGCCAAATTGGCACTTTGGAACTATATAATGTCACTTTGGATTTTTACAATTCTTCCGTTTTGAAGGCTGTAAATCCTTCATAGTAATAACTTTGGTCGATGCCTTTCATATAGACCTCACGGCTGTTAATCTCGTCCGTAAGCGCACCTTTTAATAACACTTTGATTTCCACTTCTTTAATCGGGCTACGCTCCATTGCGAGCAGATAATCTTCCTTTTCCACCTTGCTCCAGTCGATAACCTTACCGATCTCTTTCTTGAAAATACAATCAAGCCAAATGCGAGTGCTGCGACCGTTACCCTCACGGAACGGGTGTGCAATGTTCATCTCAACATACTTTTCAACTATCTCGTCAAAGGTCGATTGCGGCATTTTATCAATGTTATCAAGAGCCGCTTGCAAATAGATAAGCGGCGCAAAACGAAAATTTCCTTTTGCAAGATTTACTGTGCGGATTTCGCCGGCAAAGTCAAAAATATCTTCAAACAGATACTTATGGATTGCCGCAAGCCCTGCAAATGTGCCGACATCAAAAGTGTCTAACAACTTTCGGTCAAATAATTCAGCAGCTTTCTTTTTGCTGATTCGTTCTTCCTCACAGGCAAGTTCGGCTGAATCGGTAATGTTCATTCTGTTCTCTAATATCATTTTATTTGCCATAATTATTCGGCCGTGATATTTTCTATTGCGTACAGCGGCAGATTCAAAAGCCAATCTTCCTTCTTATAATCAGCCATTGAGGTACGAACAGACAATTCAGGTTCAAACCTCTCTCGATAGGTTTTAAGACTCTTTGCTCTCAGGTTCGTTTCGGCTTTTACTTCAATAGGGACAATCTGTTCACCGGTATCAACGACAAAATCAATTTCGCAAGAGCCTCTGTCATTGGTGTAATAGTAAACGCCTAAATCTTCAATCGTTTTTAATTGCTGGCAAACATATTGTTCGGTCAAAGCTCCTTTGAATTCAACGAAAAGGTCATCACCGTCAAGCAGCGTACGCTGACGAAGACCTGTCATACAGCCGAGGAGTCCCACATCGACTATGAAAAGTTTGAATGCTTTCAAATCCTCATAAGCTTTCAACGGAATGCCTGCCGCATTCACACGACTGACCTTGTGCACAAGTCCGCAATCGGAAAGCCACATAATCGCAGTTTCATATTCTCTTGCTCTGCCGCCTTCACGGACAAGACCATAAATAAACTTCTTATTTTCTCTTGCGAGCTGCGACGGAATACTGTTCCAAAGCATACGGATTTTCGGGACAATCTCGTTCGGTGCGTGTTTTGAGAAGTCTTGTTCGTATGCCGCAAGGATTCTTTTTTGAATTGCACGAACCTCATTGAAATCTTTACTTTCGGCAAAACTTTGAACTGCTTCCGGCATACCGCCGACAAAATAGTAGTGTTTCAATGCGTCAATATATGTTTGCTTAAAGCTTGTGATCATTTCATAATCCTGCTTTTTCAAAAGCTCTGCAAAGCGTTCGTTGCCGGTTGCCATTAAAAACTCACTGAAAGAGAGAGGATAGAGCTTTAAAAAATCAACCTTTCCGACAGGGAATGAGGTGCCCTGATGTAAAGCAATTCCCAAAAGAGAACCGGCGCATACAATGTGATACTGCGGGGCGTTCTCATAAAAATATTTAAGAGAAGCAAGTGCTCTCGGAACTTCTTGAACCTCGTCAAAAATCAGCAGGGTGTTGTCCGGATTGATTTTGCGTCCGGCATACAATTCCAGTCCCATAATCAGGCGGTCTGTATCCAAATCTGCTGAAAACAAATCCGCCATTCTTGAATTGGAATCGAAGTTGATATATACAGTATCCGCATAAGCTTGTTTACCGAACTCCTTCATCAGCCAAGTCTTGCCAACCTGTCTTGCACCTTCAATAATCAACGGCTTGCGGTGCTTACTATTTTTCCATTTATATAATTTTTCAATCGCAATTCGGTACATACTGCACCTCCATATTATAAGTCAGTATTAGTATATCACTATACGCCAAAAAATGCAATGATTTTTTGAGTAATAAATCCATTTTTTACGGCGAACTTAGTGAAAGCGCTCTTGTTTTATTAATTCTGTTATTCCAAAGTATCATCTCAAAGTTCCAAAGTATCAATTTGATACTTTGGAATAGCTATGAAAAAATCAGTGCCAACGATGAATTGAGTTCAAAGTTAGCACTGATTTTAATTAGATAAGCAGATAATATGGCTTATTCGTTATAATTGCCCATATATGACTTCATTATTTACCATTTCTGCCGCTCTGTTTCGAATATTGTTCATCTTCCGTACCCACAACATTGCGTTTTCCGCTTTGAGTTGTTCAGTCACACCTTCCTTTTCGGCGAGTTCTTTTACCAGCCGGAGAAAAAGTTGTTGTGCCTGTTCTTCGATTTCGGCAAGGTAGGAATGTAGTTTGCCGGAAGTGAGTAGATTGTAGTACAGCACCTTATGATGCTGCTTCAAATATCGTTTGTGTCTTAATGCCCACACACCGATATTGCCCGTTTCTTTTTCCGCAGGTAGTGATAAGTCCGGCAAGAGATAGTCTCCAACCTGTGTAAAGTTGCCGCCGAGTTGTTCAAATAATGTTTTAGTCATAGCAAAACCTCCTTTGCACCTATATTGTACAAAGGAGGCGGATGAAAGTCGAATGTGTAATTTTGATTAATGCATACTGTATCCAAATGACTTAGTAAATCACAAATTAGTAAATCGTAATTGACTAAATTGCAGTTCAGCAAATCTATTATTCTTTCATGCCACGAATCTGTTGCCAACGAGGGAATTCTTGAAGCACCCGGATATGCCAATCGGATTTGCGGGTAATGGTGCGAAAATATTTCGAGCAAAAAAATTCTATTAAATAGACTTTCGGAATATGATTCACATTGTTTCTTTTGAACGATTTAAGATGTCCGTTATTGCACCAATTATTGATAGAAGTTGTGCCGTAACCGATTATTTTTGATATTTCTGTCGCAGTCAGCACATCGGGATATTGCGCAAACAGTTCCGTATAATACAGCTTCATATTTTCAAGAGTCTGTTCAGGTACTTCGGCGCTCATTTTGACGGTATAATTCCCCTTGTACCAACCTGCCGGTGCGGAATAGGATTCGGGAAATACTTTTCTCTTTTCAAGATATGTAATGACATCGGCCTTTTTGATTTTGTAACAGCGAGTTTTCTTGCCCGTGTATTCGCACGGTATCTTGCCGCTGCGAAGCAAATACAAAGCCGTTGACTTGCTTATATGACAGATTTGATAGAGTTGGTCTTTGGTAATAATATCGGGAATCGAATCCCAGTTGATTGCGGTTTCATCCATAGCAATACACCTCGTAAATGTTTTAGTCGGTGTGGGTTTTCCTGTGTATTGCCGTTGTTGATGTGTTTGTTCTGTTCTTTCCGCAGTTCTTTCCAAAATAGTGCCTGTTCTTTCCGAAAACAGCGAAAATGCCGTTATTCGAACTTTCCTTTATTTATCGGGATTTCTGCGGCGCAGCCGCCAAAAAAGCCTTTAATTTCAAGCATTTTCGGCGAATAGAAAGCGCCCGAAGCTACATTCAAAAATCACTAAACTGCCATTAACCCATAAAACTCGAAATGCGTTTGCCCTCACGGGCACGAGAGTTCGAATCTCTCCGTCTCCGCCAACGGAACCCTTGAAAACCCAGTGTTTTCAAGGGTTTTCTCTATCTTCGTAATTTTCCTCTGCGGTGTTTTTTATGATTTTATCCGTATTTTTTCGGACATTTTACTCTTATAAAACTCGTTCGCGATTAGAATAAAACAGCCCTGAAGCCGCATAAAACAAGGCTTTTTTCAAAGTGACTCATTACATGTCGTTAGAATTATTTTTATTGGCATAGGGTTTTGGCATTTTTAAAGGTACCGGTTGGAGCATACTTGATTAAAAATCTTTTATGCGTTATCGAGGGTTGGGATTCAAACACGCCAGAAAACAAAAAATGCTGCCCCACCGATTTTTCTCGGTGGGGCTTAGGTTATGTATCAGCATTCATCATTCTTCTTTTGCATCGGCGCTGTTCATTTTCACGCTCTCGGCGTTGTTTGTATTTAAATTCTCGGATGAGTTCTTTATATCTCTCGGTACGTGGGTTGGATAGTTTTTGCGGTGATGCCATATAGCATATGAATTCTTCTTTCACGCAGTATTGGGTGCTGCCCATTTTTATACCGTGCAATGTTTCTTCCCGTATCAGTTCATGTATGCGCTGTGGGCTATGTCCGACCAGTTCCGCCGCCGTCTGCGTGGGCAGAGCTTCGGGTAGCTCTGCCCACAGCACCTCCAACCACAGCCTGAAGGCTTCGCAGTTTTCTTCGGTGGCTTCTAACATCGGGCGCGGATGCCATTCGGTACGGTTTGTAAACATACCGTTTAGCTCGGCAAGGAAGCCCGCCTCGGTATCCATACGCATTTTGAACATCTCCGCGTCCTCTATACGCACCCGATACTTATGGGTTGTGTGTCCTGTGTTTTCATGCGGGATATAATTATGATCCATCAGATATTTCATCTTCCGTGTGGAGATGTGCAGATATTGTCTAAGCTTACATCCGCTCATATATTTTTCTTCAGCCATATATTAAATCATCCTTTCGGTTAGCAAAAATGCACCTCAGTCCGAGGTGCATCATTCCTTTGCTTTATTAAAGATATTGCTGATAATATCAGCGCTTTCCTGTTTCTTAGACTTATCAAGGTGGGCATAAATATTTGCTGTTGTTGCAAGGTCGGAGTGACCAAGAAAGGTCGATACATTCAGCAAGGGCACATCCTGATTGATGAGGATACTTGCGAAGGTGTGCCCTTACGGTATAATAAGGACAAATCGGAAAACCCCATATTACCAAGGTTGCTCAAGTATCGGAAAGCGCGCAAAAGATACTATATATGCACAATATCAGCAGATAGGACGCTATATGTTGTAGGTCTGTAAAAGTACAGAAATTTGAGAGCGATCTATAATCATTGAGGATTTTCGGATTTGCCATTATTCTTTTTCCATTATAATACGCCCTTTGGCGGGGCAGACCGGGAGGTGATAACGAACCATTTCACATAAAGGACAAACGGGCAGCAACCCGGTAATACCGATTTTATTTCATATCAGCCGCGCAGTAACTGACGGATGTTCAGCTACTGCGCGGCTTTTTTTGTTATACATATCCTTGCCCCGGTGACGTAGATCGCCGGGGCTTTTTCATTTAGACAGGAGGCTTGCAAAATGCCGGAAACATTGAATTTGAATTACTACTATGGGAACGAAGCCGACCAGTACAGCTTTTACCGTATCCCGAAAGTCCTGCTGACCGACCGCCGCTACAAAGGCATATCACTGGAAGCAAAGGTATTGTATGGCCTGCTGCTTGACCGCATGGGGCTGTCCGCCCGCAATGGCTGGCTGGACAATAATGGGCGGGTATTCCTCTACTTCACGCAGGAGGAAGCTATGGCCATGCTGGACTGCGGCAAAGACAAAGTGACGAAGCTGTTCCGCGAATTAGAGGGCATCGGCCTGGTAGAACGGAAAAAGCAGGGGCAGGGACACCCCGCCCGGATATACGTTAAAAACTTCATTCTGGAGCCGGAACCCTCCGCTCCGGTTCAGGCTGCGGAAAATCAGCAGTCAAGACCGCTTCCCAGTGCCGCAGTCAAGACTGCTGAAAAACCGCAGTCTGCACCACGGAAAACCAGCGGTCAAGAGTGCGGGATTTCCGCCCCTAATAATACTGAGATAAATAAAACTGAACCGAGCGATACTGATCTATCCATCCCACCCCCTACCCCCTTGGCCGTTTCTTCTCCTGCCGGTAGACGCGCTCCGCGCAGAATGGGATTGGATGAGATAGAGGATTACCGTGAACTGATTTTAGAAAATATCGAATATGACATTCTTCTGGAGCGCTATCCCTACGACAAGGACGTGTTGGATGGCTATGTGGAACTGATGCTGGAGGTCTGCTGTTCCACAAGGGAATATGTCCGTATCTGCGGGCAGGAAGTACCAACCGAGGTCGTCAAAAGTCGGCTCCTGAAGCTGAACGGTGAACATATCGGCTATGTCATAGACAGCTTGAAAAGCAACACCACCAAGATCGGCAATATCAAGGCTTACACGCTGGCGGCGCTCTACAATGCCCCCGTCACAATGGGGCAATATTACACTTCGCTTGTCAGCCACGATATGGCGCATGGGCTGCTGAACGGTTAAGCCGCCCAGCGCTTTGAAATATATCAACAAACCAAAGGAGGATTTTTGCATGGAACATGAGATTAACATTCTGGTGATTGAACCGGGTAAGCCGCCGCGACCGGCACGGGTGGACTATTCGCCGGAAACCCTGGCGCAGATCGTCGGCGGGGAATTGGCAATGGGCTGTTTTCTTCCCCAGCGGGTTATGCTGATTTACAACGAAGATGCCAGCCGCCAGGGACTGCCGCCCAACCGCTACAATCCCTTTGTGAAAGACTGCATCAGCGGCACATTCCTGCTGTGCGGGCTTTCAGACGAGGAAGGCTTCTGCTCCCTTTCGCCTGTCCAGCAAGCCGAGTTTCAGCGGTATTTCGCCAGCCCCGGTGAGTTTATGATGCTGGGTGCAGACAACATTTGCCCTTCATTCAGCGAATATGCCAAAGCTGCCAGCAAGCTGTGGGACAGCATGGAAAACGGTGAATCCGTGGTGCTGACCAAGTGGGGAGGAACGGAGGCCGGTGCATGAAATATCTGCTTCACCGTCTGCTGGTTCCGCCTTAGCGCATACCGGTTCCATCCCAGCCTGCAAAGAGAGGAGGTATTACCATGCAGGATGAAGTACGCGACAAATCGGTGGCGCTCACGATCAAGGTTGGCAAAACAGGCGGCAGGCTGACCGCCGACCTGCTGAAATGGGCGATCCGGAAATACCTGTCACAGTCCCAAAACCCCAAAATCCACCACGGCAAGCAGACCGTGAAACAGCTTGTAAGGCAGGGCGCAGGCGTGCAGAACATTGAGATCACTGGCAAAAATATTAAATCCTTTGAACGTGTGGCGCGGAAATACGGCGTGGATTTTGCGCTGAAAAAAGACCTGGCGCAGGGGAAATATCTTGTCTTTTTCAAGGCACGGGACGCGGATGCACTGAACGCCGCCTTTGCCGAGTATGCCGGAAAAAGCCTGAACCGCTCTGCAAAGAAGAAACCCTCGCTGCTGGGCCAGCTTTCCCATTTCAAGGAGATTGCGAAAAACCTGACGCGGGATAACGTCAAGAACCGGGAGAAAGGGGGCGTTGAACTGTGAAATTTGATGTAAAAAAGATACTGCTCCCGAACCTCCCCTATGTGTTCGTGTTCTGGTTCTTCAACCGCGTGGCGGAGGGCTACCGGCTGGCCGAGGGCGCGGATATGGTGGCAAAGGCAATGGGCGCGGTATCCGGCCTTGGAACACTGATTTCCAAAAATCCGCTGCCCAGCTTCCACCCCCGCGACCTGCTGATTGGTGCTGCCGGCGCAGTGATTATCCGTGCCGTGGTCTATTTCAAGGCGAAAAATGCCAAGAAATACCGTCCCGGAGTGGAATATGGATCGGCACGCTGGGGAACAGCCGAGGACATCAAGCCTTTTATCGACCCCAAGTTTGACCAGAACATTCTGCTCACGCAGACGGAGCGCGTCATGGTGGGGCGCAATAAAATCCCCAAGTACAATATCAACAAAAACGTGCTTGTGATCGGCGGTTCCGGCTCCGGCAAGACAAGGTTTTTTGTAAAGCCAAATCTGATGCAGATGCACAGCTCCTATGTGGTCACTGACCCGAAGGGTACGGTGCTGGTAGAGTGCGGCAGGATGCTCGAAAAGGGCGGCTACGTCATCAAGTCGCTGAACACCATCAACTTCCGGAAATCCATGCACTACAACCCCTTCGCGTACATCCGCAGTGAGAAGGACATCCTCAAGCTGGTCAATACGATCATCGT
>MSGY01000003.1:0-1658 GCA_001940895.1 Christensenellaceae bacterium Phil10
GTCGCCGCATTCGCCGCAGCGCAGCAGCCCGGACAGCAGCGCCACGTTGCTGCGCGGTCTGCGGTAGCTCTTGGATTTGTTAACATCCAGCATGGCCTGCACCCGCACCCAGTCGCTGCCTGCGATGATGCCCGGATGCTTGCCCACCGCCACGATCCATTCCTCCATCGAGCGGATCTGGTTCGCCTTGCCGGGGCGCTGGAGCGTGCGGTTGTACGCCATGATGCCGTGCTCGCCGTCGAATTCCGAACGCTCGGCGAACAGGTCAACATTATTTTCTTTCAGATACTGATACGCCGTCTCGTCGGCGATCATGTAAACCGGGTTTGTGAGAATGCCCCGGATGGCAAAGCGGGTGAACTGCTTGCCGCGCTTCGTGACGCAGCGGTGCTCCAAAAGATACTGGTCGGTCTTGCTGAGAGAGCCGGTTTCCATGAACACGGAGAAGATCGTCTTGACCAGCTGGATTTCCTCCGGAATGGGTTTGAGCTTGCAGGCTTTCTTCACCTTGCCGTCCACCGTCACGCTGGACAGGCTCTCCGAGGCGTAGCCCGTGGGCGTTGTGCCGCCCAGCCAGCGTCCGGTCTTGGACAGCTCGTGCATGTTGTCCCGGATGCGCTCGGCGATGGTCTCCCGCTCCAACTGGGAGAACACCGACGCGATATACATCATCGCCCGGCCCATGGGCGAGGACGTGTCGAACTGCTCGCGGATAGAGATGAAGTCGATGTGCCGGTCGCCCAAGTCCTCGATGAGCTTGGCAAAGTCTCCGATGTTGCGGCTGATGCGGTCGAGGCGATAGACCACGATGGCGGTAAAGGCAATCTTCTGGGAGTCCTTCATCATTTTCTTGAACTGCGGGCGCTCCAGATTGCCGCCGGAAAAGCCCTCGTCCTCGTAGACCAGCACGTTTTCCGCCGCTTCCTCGCCAAAGTGCATGGCGATGTACTGGCGGCAAAGCTCAATCTGGTTCTCGATGCTCTCGCCCTTGCCGGTGAATTTGGACTTGCGGGAATAGATGACGTATTGCTTCGGCATATCTTTCGTTTTCATGGCGGCACCTCGCGTGATGTTGTATCGTTAGGTTGATAGGTATATTATATCGTATTGGAATCCATTTGAAAAGGTACCCAAGGGAAGAATCTGAAAATATTTCTGAGAGAGGCAGAGGTTTTCGCGCGCTGACCGTGCCAGTTCGGAGGGCATCACTCATGTGCATCGAGAAAATGATTGATGAAATGAGTGATGGGTGCTATTTAGAATACTATCGTTTTCGTCATCGACTGCATTCGTACAGTCTCGCCGCACGATCTTTGCGCATTGCTACTTGTCATACGTCAAGTTTATTTTGCGTCACAGCTTGTCATATGACAAGCTGCATCATAAAAACCGCCGCCCCGAACGGAAAATTGGGACGGCGGTTTTGTTATGCAAGGTTTCTCAGATATTCTTCCACGTTCTGATACTGAATGCCCTCAACCACTTGGCTTTCCCCGCGGTAGAGGACGAACTTTCCGGTGATCGGGCCGTAGCGGTGCTCGGTCTGGGCGCATTTTTGCTCGTCGATCAGATGGCGATACTGCTGCGGGGCAGCTTCCTCGCTGTGCTTGATCTCGAAAATCCGGCAGGAGCCCGCCTCCGGGTCAAACACCACCATG
>MSGY01000003.1:1675-2490 GCA_001940895.1 Christensenellaceae bacterium Phil10
TGCAGGACGAACACCTGCTTCTTGAGGTTTGCCAGCTTGGTTTCCAGCAGGACGATATCCTCCAGCATCCGCCCTTTGATCTCGGTCAGGATGCGCTGCTGCACGGCGGTACGCTCCGCCAGAGACAGCGCGCTGAACGTCTCATCCAGCAGCAGACTGCGGATCAGCGCGTCCGCCTGCGCATAGCGGAGACCCGGCTGCGCGATCACCGTGCGTCCGGACTTCGTGCTGACATCCGGCAGATGCAGCACGTCGATCTCCCGCGTTAAGTCCAGCAAGTCCAGATATTCCTTGATCTCCGCCGCGTGAACATCGTCCAGCGCTACGGTCTGCTCTGCCCTGTTGCGGATCTCCAGCAGCTTCCGCAAGCTGTCGGTGACAAGCGCAAGGTCGATGCGGTCGAGGATGTCCGTCGGGTTCTTCCGATCCCGGCGCAGATTGCTGGCGGAAATGCCAAGGTCGTGGGACTTCCAATCCTGCGACAGCACCTCCAGCGTGAAGCGGTGGTTGATGTCCTCCACCACCCGGTTGATGGCACTGGTCAGCTCGCCCTTCTCGTATAAATCCCGCAGATGGCGGAAGTGCCCCTCGTACTGATAGCAGCGCAGGGAGTGCTGGATATTGCGGGCGATGGCGGTGTCCACGTATTCGTCGGTGCTTTCCTTGCTGGCAAACGTGGAGGTCTCGTTGTAGTGAACGCCGCCGAGACTCATGGTGCCGCCGTAGCGGATATACTCGTCGATGCCGCGAACGCCGAGGACAGATTCAAACTCGCGGTAAGGGATGAATGTGGTGTGCAGCAGGATGCAGCGGTC
>MSGY01000003.1:2550-7954 GCA_001940895.1 Christensenellaceae bacterium Phil10
AGAAAACAGCGCCGCGCCCTCGATAAAATCCTCCATCAGCGTCACCTCGTCGAGGAACACATAGCGAAAGCCCTGTGCTTCCAGCGCCTTGAGGTCACGGTTTACGTCTGCCAGCGTGTCTTTTGCGGTGATCTGAATGAACGCAGTCTTGGCAAGCTTTGCGCCGTTCATCTCCGCAAAAATCTGGCGGATCATGGTGGTTTTCCCCGTCCGGCGCAGGCCGTAGAGAATGAATACCTTGTCCTGCGGCTCACCGTAGACAAAGTCGTGCAACTGCCGGAAGCACTCGCGCCTGCGATAGCCACAAACAGATGCCGCAAAGGAACGCAGCGCCTCGCCGGTGCGGACATTGGTAGTAAACGCAGAAGGGTTCGCAGATTTCGCCTTGGGCAGCTGCTTTTTCAGCGCTTTCAGCTCATGCTCCAGTTCCTTCCGCCGCTCGATTTGGGCACGAAAATTCTCCAATTCGTCAGCAGGAATATACTTCTCCCGCCGCTTCTTGTTCTCCGTCCAACGATGATAGAAATACTCCTTGCCGTTGACAGTCTTCTTCGTAACAGAGCCAGCAGGCAAAGTTGCAATCTGCTGTTCCAGCTCCGCCACGCGGGTTTGCATCTCAGATAAGTCCATAGCGCACCTCCTGTGAGATACTATTCTATACAGAATTATACCCCATTATACCCTCGAAATCAAGGGCATAATGGGGTATAACTATTACTCTGGGCAACTTAACTATTGTTAGCCTAAAACTGAACCACTGATAACTACAGTCATATCATTATGCAGAAAGCCTTTTTACTTCTTCAATCTGGCCGGGATACTTTGATGCAATAAAATCAACAACCATTCTGCAACTGTCAATAAGCATATTATCCGTATATCCTTTCGAGGTTCTTAACCCCCCATGAGAATGGTCTTCTATTAGAGAATAGAGGCAACCGTTCTTTCCTAATATCTCATTGTTTAGAATGTAGTCATCAAATCCACCACACGATCCTTCAAACCGATATGTTGTTTCAAGAACATGTCTAATCTGATTGGGGATTGTATGAATCGGTTTCATTCCTCCAATTGAAACTTTGTATATATCGAGAAGATTTGCTGTATACGGCATGACATAATCATCTTTGAAATCTGATATTGCGCCATCAGATAGGAGGAATTTCTTGCTTACTATTTTATTGCGCACAAGAATGCTCATGAATTCCATGTTATGAGTTAACACCAAATATCTAATTCTCCCGATCTCAGGCTCCTTCTTTATATTGCGAATTGCTTGAGCTACATTGTAAACATAATTGAAATCCATGCTCGAAACGGGGTCATCAATAACTAAAAACAGCCTATTATAATCTGATTCATTTTCAACAACTCCGTGAATATTTGCTAAGAAAAAGCAAAATGCGAGAATACTTTTTTCTCCATCACTAAGCACATAATCTGTATTTTCGATTAAAGCACGATCTTGATAGACTACGCTAAATTGCTTTTCATCAAAGTCATACTTATCCTTGAAGAATATAGCTAAATAATCTTTAAGTTTTTCGATCAACTTTTTCCTTTTATCAATGCGGACTTTATTCTCTTTTTCACTGATCGCTTTGGTAAGGTCATTTATACTTTCCCTCACCGTCACAATGTCACTTCTTGTTTTTTCAGATTCTACTATGAGTTGATTGAATCTCGCATTGCATAATGCTTTACGCAAACGCAATCTTTCTGCACTAATATTATTCTTGTTCGAATTTAGTTCTTTTACTTTTCCTATGTTTTCAATTTCTACCCTCTTATAATTACTCAATTCTGCTTTGATTATATCAATATTCGGCTTAATTGAAGCGCCTTTTTGAGAAATCATATGCTTTTTGGTCTCTAATGCCTCACATATTTTATCAAGGACTTGCTGCGTAATGGCAACGTCAACGCAAGAAATATAGGTTTCACAAAAAGACGGAAAGTACTCTTTGACTTTGTCATATTCATTTGAGGAATCTTTTGCGAAACGACTACTAGTTAAGAGATTTGCCGAAAAAGCTGTTATCTTGGCAATGATCCCGTTAATAGCTTTAATGATTTTAGATTCTTCATCTTGTAGAAAAGAATTATAATCATCAATTAACGCGAAAGCATCTCTATTATATTTTTGCCCACAGAAAGGACAACTTTCTCCATCTGACAACTGCAGGCCCGCTTCAATGAACGCTTGGTTATCTTTGAACTTTTTCTTAAACTCTTCAGAAAACGAGCTCAAAGTATACTTGTTTTCAATAATCTCGTTTGCATTCTCCAGAATGGCAATAAATGACTCGATATCATCAGAAAAAGGTCGATAAGAGATATCTTGCATATGCTCTGGCATCGATTTTAGAATATCGTACTTTTCAACAAGGCTCGTGTACGATTGATCTTCCGAATTGGCCTCTCCACGCAGAACGCTTTCAAATGTAATTGCAAGATATTCTTTAGTGTTTGACTGGATTCCCTTTGCCTTTAATTCTCTTTGGGTAGAAGCCACCATATCTCTAACTTTACCAATGGCCTCAAGCTCGGCTTTTTTGTAATTCTCAAGCTGTTCTTTTTCTTTCGATAAGTCAATATTTGCTTTTCCAAGTATAAATCCACTAACCTTATCTTCAGGATGATACCTAACTGCCTCAAGGTTTTCCCTTACATATTCACTGTTAAACACGTGATAAATTAAGCCGGTATTGTCCGACACGATAGGTAAAGAACCTATTTCAAATCTTACTGATAAGTTTTTCTGAGGCTGTCCATCTGGTGCAATAGACAATGATAATATTCCTTGTTTCTCTCCAAAGCGCACCATTGCCGTAGATTTTTCAACTAGTAAATCAATTTGAGATTGGTCTGTTCTGTCGAGATACTTCAAATCAGATATTCTCTTGAAGGATTTACTGATGAAACTCTTGCCGGAACCATTATCTGCATATAACGCCATTTGAATAGAGTTCATATTACTTGATAATTTCGTATTAGAGTGTGGTCCAATGCCAGTGAGCGCTATGTTGAAGTCAAAACTCATAACTCTTACCTCACAATACAATACACGCCTTGCTTCCCCCCGACTTCTCTTTTTCAACAACAATTTGTTTATCAATGCGGTTTTTCAAATCAGCAACATGCGAAATGATGCCAACAAGGCGATTCCCGTCCGCCAAGCTCGAAAGAGCCTTCATCGCTTGATCTAAGGATTCTTCGTCGAGAGAGCCAAAGCCCTCATCTACAAACATTGTATCGAGCTTTACGCCACCGGCAGATGCTTGAATTTCATCCGAAAGGCCCAATGCAAGAGAAAGCGACGCCTTGAAGGATTCACCGCCGGAAAGCGTCTTGACACTTCTTTCCGTGCCGTTGTAATGATCGATAACGTCAAGATCGAGTCCACTTTGGCTACGGTTATTTTCAGCTTCTTTCCTTCGTTTCAGTTCGTACTGTCCTCCCGACATCACCATAAAGCGGGTATTCGCGCGTGCTATGATACGGTCAAAATACGTCATCTGAATATAGGTTTCCAGCATCACTTTTTCTTTGCCGGAGATATTGCCGTTTGCTGTATTTGACAGCGCCTTCAGCCATGTATAGCGCTTTTCAAGAGCATCAAGATCTCCGACCTTTGCTTGAATATTAGCAAGCACCTTTGTATTGGACTCTATGTGAGTATGAAGCGCTTTGGCAGCATCATCATCCGCAGTTCTCTTTTCGGATAGTTCCGCTTTCTTCTTTGTTTCCGCTTCTTTGTCGAGATCACAATCGGAAGAGAGCTGCTTGGAGAGTTCCGTAATCGAAGCATTATAGCCGGCAATTTTTTTATCCGAGTCGGACAGCGCACTCTGCGCGTTGTCGTATGCTTCCTTCATTTCGCTGACGGTTTTTCCCAAAGCTTCCGATTTTCTCTGCGCCTCTGCTATGTTATCAAAGCGCAAGGATTCCTTAGCCGCATTACGCTGATTCTTCTTTTCACTCAACGATGCTCTATCAGCTTCTAAAGCAGTGCTTCGAGCTGTAATATCCTTATCTCTTTCCGCCAGAGACATCTCTGTTTTGGGCAGCGATTCTGAAAGCGCAGAACGCCGGGATACTTTCTTTTCCTCTTCGGAAAGCACTGTGTCAAGCGCAGCGATTTCTGCAGAAACGACTTTCTGCTCCTCTGGAAGATCGTTTTCCACGTCCTCAAATGTGACGCTCTGCCATAATTCCTTAGCCAGCTTTTCCGTTTCGGCTTTTTTTGCATCGAGTATGCCTTTGGCTTCCTTGCATTTCCCGCTTAAGTCTTCGGCTCCTCTTTGTGCCTTATCAGCATTCTCTTTCGCTCTTTTTAATTGTGCTTCCGTAGGGGCCTTGGCCGATTTATGCGCTATGCAAGGGTGTTCCAAAGATCCGCAAACAGGGCAGGGCTTACCGTTTTCCAAAGTTTCAGCGATGATTCCAGCCTGCTCATCCAAAAATGCGCGGTTTTTTGCTTCATAATCGGCAGTTGCTTCCTCGGATGACTCCGAGGCTTTTTTGTAATCGCTTTGGAGAGTATCCAAATTGTCACCAAGTTCGTGAAAGGCCTTAAATAATTCTGAAAGGTTTTGCAACTTTGCTTGTTTTTCTTGTGTCTTCTCTTTTTGACGAGAAAGCTTTTCCTTTCCTTCCCCTGCGTCTGAAAGGGACTCGAACTCTTTTTTAAGGATTTTAAACTCTGCTTCATCAATGGCATACTGCTCCCGGTCTTTTTTCAGTTGTCTCTCGTTTTTGGAAATAGTATCCTCGTCATATTTGATTTGTTTTTCTAGGGCATCCAGCGCTTCATAACGAGAAAACTCAGCCTCAATCTTGGCCTTTTCTTCAGCAAGCTGTTCTCTTTCCGATACTTTCCCCTTTTCAATATCAAAAGCAGCCTTCAGCGTAAGATTGGTCTCATTTTCGCCGATTAAATTCTTCTGTGCTTGGTCTAATGCTTTTTGAGTTTGTTCTTTTGCTTCAATCTTACCCAAATTTGCATTGACGATTTCGAGGGCTTTGTCTGCATCCGAGATTGACTTTTGAATAGCCATTTTTTTGTCATTATCTTGTGTCAGAAGACGATCAATCAGATCCATAACATCCTTTGCCGGAAGAAGCCCGTTCTTTGCTTTTTCAACTTCAATACTCAGGACATCATTTTCATCACAGGTAATTCCATCAATATATTGCTTGATACTGTTACGAGCGGCATCGCATTTGTCGTTTAGTTGACCGGACTCCTTCTTCAAACGATCCTGCAAGTCCTGATACAACTGCGTTTTGAATATTTGACGGAAAATTTTCTTTCGCTCCTCTGTGGGGGCAAGCAGCAATTTGAGAAAATCCCCCTGTGCAATCATGGCGATCTGCAAAAACTGGCTACGGTTAATGCCCA
>MSGY01000004.1 GCA_001940895.1 Christensenellaceae bacterium Phil10
ATATTCTCATACAATGCAAGCATTTCACAATCACAATAGGCAAAGACATATTGCGAAATCTTGGATTCCCCACTCACATCTGCTTTCGTGTCAACTCGGCAAGCAACTCATTTATCATACTCCCTTGTAAAGCAGAAGACGCAATGTCTTTCAAAGTTCCTGATGATATTTATCTTAATCATCATACTATTATGAGAATACGAAGCAAGGCGTTCCTTTCTCACATAATAGAAACAAACAACTTTGACTCTGAGCTTGTTTACTCTTACGGCGCTCATTTTATCAAAGAGAAAAATACTGTATTGGTAAACCTATTACCTGAGAACTTACGTCGAGTAAGCACATTAGACAGAATGAAAGTTGAAATGCCCGTTGGGTAAAAAAATAATCCTCTGATTAAACAAAATCAGAGGATTTTTCTTTGTGAAAAAGGCTAAATTTTTTAATGTCGCAGGTTTGAACCCTATAAGTTGACAAAAATCGAGAAAAGACAGCTGTAAATTTACTACCTTTTGTCCACTTTTTTCTCTGCATAAATTTTACTAAAACTGAATAATATTCATAAAAAAGACAAGAAAAAAAGCGAATATTGCATAAATACTCGCTTTTTGTGAAAGGACAGCTTTTTTGTCTGTCCAACATGGCTCCCCCTGTCTGGTTCGAACAGACGACCCTTCGGTTAACAGCCGAATGCTCTACCGCTGAGCTAAGGAGGAATATTTGCCGTTTTTTCGACAGCACGATTATTCTATAATATACAAAAAAGATTGTCAACCATTTTAAAAACAAAATATAAATAATTTTTCCCCCGTTTCGTATCGTCCCTTATGCGGAAATTATTGCTTAAAGCGTGATAATACTGTATAATTTTTATTGCAATAAGAGGTAAATTTTTGGAAAAAACCGCAAAAAATCCCTTCGAAGGCAGCAGCGTTTCGCGCGCAATTCTGACGTTCGCCCTGCCTACGATAATAAGTCAGCTGATAACGACCGTTTACAATCTTGCCGACACTTTCTGGGTCGGAAGACTCGGCGACCCCAATCAACTTGCGGCGCTTTCCGTCGTGTTTCCCATGCAACTGCTGATGACTGCGACGGGCAATCTGTTCGGGATAGGGGCGGGCACCTGCATTTCGGCAAAGCTCGGTGAAAAGGATTTTGACAAAGCAAAACTCGCGTCGGTCTTTTCTTTTTATTTCGGCGGGCTGACTGCAATATTGTTTGCAATTCTCGTTTTCTGTCTGAAAAAGCCGCTGATGACCGTTCTGGGGTCGACGGCGGCAATCGACGGTTTCGTCAGCGATTATCTTAATATCGTTATGGTATGCGGCGCAGTGCCCACGATATTTAATCTTACCGTCGCAAATATGCTTCGAGGAGAAGGGTTGTCGTTTGCGGCGAGCGCCGGACTGTCTCTGGGCGGATTGCTTAATATAATTCTGGACCCGTTTTTCGTGCTTCCCGGTTATCTCGGCATGAACGTAAAAGGCGCGGCCGTCGCAACGATGATATCCAATTGCGTAACGACTTTGTTCTTTGTGACGCTTCTCGTCGTACGGCGCAGGAAGACGGCGCTTTGTTTCAGACCCCGAATCTTCGAGGCGGCAAAAACGATGGGCGCTGCGGTTTTGTTTACGGGACTGCCCTCGGCCCTTATGATGTTGCTTTCGGCGGTATCGAATACGGTGCTTAACAAACTGATGATACGATACGGCGAAACGGCCGAAGCTGCCGTCGGGATTACGAAAAAGATTGACGCCATTCCCTTCGGCGCGATTAGCGGACTTACTCAGGGAGTTGCGCCGTTAATTGCCTACGACTACGGCGCGAACAATCGCAAAAGGCTTAAAAAGACCGTTAAACTTTCTTTCGCATACAGTTCCGTTTTTGCGATAATAGTATTGACGATAATTGAATGTTTGGCAAAACCCATAACTTCATTGTTCATAAACGACGCTTTAACAATCGATTATGCAACAAACTTTTTAAGACTGCATTGCGCTTCCCTGCCGTTTCTTGCCGTGACATTTTTGCTTATTTCTTTCTTTCAGGCGGTTGGCGCGAAGACAAGGGCGTTTTTACTTTCGATAATCCGTAAAGGCGCCGTAGACATTCCTCTTATGTTTTTGCTGGATTACGTTTATCCGGTATTCGGAATAATCCTGTGTCAGCCCGTAACGGACGTGATATCGGCGATAACCGGGGCGCTGTTGTTTTTCGGCTGGCATAACAAACATCCGCTTGAAGACGATACGGAAATACATATTGACTATGAAAATATGGCGTAAACCGCCTTATATACAAATCAAATATCGGGAGACAGTATTATGAAAAAAGAAATCAGCAGCCTTTCGGCGCCGAAAGCGATAGGTCCTTACTCGCAGGCAATCCTTTCGGGCGACACTCTTTACGTATCGGGCAATATTCCCGTAAATCCTTCGGACGGCGGAATCCCCGACGGCATCGAAGCGCAGACGAAACAGGTCTTCGAAAATATGAAAGCCGTGCTTAAAGAAGCGGGTATGGACTTTTCGGACGTTGTGAAAACCACTGCGTTTCTCACCGACCTCGATAATTTCGCCGCGTTTAACGCGCTTTATTCCGACTATTTTATCGCGCCTTATCCCGCAAGAAGCTGCGTGGAGGTTTCGAAACTTCCCAAAGGCGTTCTCGTAGAGGTGGAGTGCGTCGCAAAAAAATAACCGCCGCTTGCGTTTTTTCCGTCAACGGGTTATAATGGTTTCGGTGAGCTTATGAATATCGATTACAGCAACGAAGCGGTTGCCGCGTTTTCGGCGCAATGCGACGAATTTATCGGCAGCAAACTGATAATGTCAAATCAGAAAATCCGTATGCTTTTAAAGTGTATGGCATATTACGACGCTCTTCGCAAACTCGTGGAGGACTGTCGTTTCAATTTCGATTACGATGCGGAATATAACCGTGCCATTGTCAATCTCGGTACGGCAACGGTTTTCAGACTTCCCTCGTCGCAAAGAAAGCGCGTCGCGTTAATCGTGTGTCTTCTGCTCGATTTTGACGAAGGTCGACGCGATTTCGTTCGATTTATTCAGGACTTTTACCGCGCGGAGGACAAAAACGACAGTTACGTCGGGTTTATCAACGGGATTATCGCGCCGTTTAAAGAGGCGGTGCTCACTTTGCTTTCGGAAGACGATAAGGCCGATTTCGAAATAAGAGACGATAAACGCATAGAAGTCAACGCCGCGCTTGCCGAACAGGCGGAATATTTTATCAGAACGCAGATTTCGGCGGTAAAGGACAGCAAACTCGACCTCGATACCCGGAAGGAGCTGGTTTTCGTGCTGGATAATTTTCTTACCGTCCTGAATATGCGCGACGCTCAGCTCATCAAAGCGTACTGGATAGGTCTTAAAAATCTGCTGGCCACAAATAAGCAGTATTCCAAAAACGCAGACGCTCTTAACAACGTCGTAAAGGCATATATAGGAATGTGATTTTCCAAAAAGCGCCGTCGCCGCAAAAAAATTGTCAAATAGTAAAAAATTCGTTGACAAATTTTTTCTGCAATGCTATTCTTTATTAGCTGTCGGTAAACGGAGACGGCCAGACTCTCGGGGGTATAGCTCAGCTGGTAGAGCACCTGCTTTGCAAGCAGGGGGTCAGCGGTTCGAATCCGCTTATCTCCACCATATTCGGGATTGTAGCTCAGTTGGTTAGAGCACGCGCCTGATAAGCGCGAGGTCGGTAGTTCGAGCCTACTCAATCCCACCAACTCCCCAAATTTTTTGCGGGAGTTTTTTACTGCCGAAATTGTGCTTTATCACTTGCAAATAGTTTTATATATTCTTCATTTTCGAAAACAAGCTTCGTTTTAAAATTTTTATTGTATTTTTATGTATAATAATATAAAATATAGTCGTACGAAAAAATTTAAATAAGGTGTTTTAATGAAAAATAAAAAATTAATACTTTCCGTCATAGCGGTCGCGGCGATACTCGCTTTTTCTCTTACTTCGTTAGCAGGCTGCGCTCTTTTCAGAAAGAACGACATTAACGAACTTGCAGACGAACTGTTTCCGATGCTTTTCAGCAACGACGTTTTAAGTTCCAATTTCTTTTTCGAAGACGCAGATTCGGCACTTGGGTTAACGCCGAAAGCCGGGCTGTCCGCGCCGTCTACAAAAGAGGACTACTACGACGCTTACTCTTCATACAAAACGCAGGCGGCGCTTATGGCGACAACTTACCGCTACAGCAAAATGTCCGACGCCGATAAGGACTTGTTCACGTTTTTGCAGAATTTCTTTATCGACCAATCCTTATTCGCCGATTTTTATTACCTGCAGGACGATTATATAGGAGGGTATTCGGGAATGCAGGCGTCTTTGCCCATATACCTTACCGAATACAAATTCCGCGACGAGCAGGATATTAAAGATTATATCGTAATTTGCAATCAAACGACGGACGTGTTTCCCACATGGATGGATTATGAAATCGACCGTATCGAAAACGGATACGCGCGCCCGCGTTTCGTATTGTTTTACGCAATAGAACAGGCTGAAAACTTTACGGGAGCAAAGATTCTCGGCGAAGGCGATACTATGTCGGAAATGCTTCAGGCGCCCTCCCCCGACCCGGCCGACTACCCCAAAAACGACGATAATTTCGTTCTTAGAAACGCATTGCAGAAAATCGACGACTGCTCCTTCCTGAACGACGAACGGAAAACAAGTTATAAAGCGCAGATAACCGAAGCGGTAAAAACCATGATACGCGCCTACGTCCGACTCGGAAACGACATAAAAGACGTATTAACAAATCCGACGTATCAAACTATCTTCGACAATATGAACGGCGGCCTTGCGATGTACGGTAAAACGGGCAGAGACTATTACGAGGCTCTTTTCAAATATTCGACGGGTACGCGCGACGGAATTTCCGCTGCCGCAAAAACCGTGTATGCAGAATACGAACAAGCCGTCAAAGAACTTGACGCTTTAAGAAATCAACTTGCGTCGAAACTTTCCGAAAGCGGCATAACGACGGATGCTGACGCCTACGTCGTCGACTACTTCAACAACGACAAATGGGATTTGAGTTCTCTTTATTCCACTATCGATACGCTTAAAGGAGTGCTTTCGCCCGACTTCCCCGCGTTTGCGGGAAACGCCGATAAGGTTACCCTGAAAATAGTCGACGAAAGCGTAAAAGACAATTTTGCGCCCGCCGCCTATTTCGTATCACCTTTAGACAATCCCGATTCGTCCGAGACCATAATCATCAACAACTGGGACAGCACCGGTTATTTGTCGTACGACCTTCTGTCGCACGAGGGTATTCCCGGCCATCTTTATCAGTACAACTATCTTAAAAACAGCGATAAACACAATATAGTCAAGGTTTTGTGCCCTACCGCTTATAAAGAGGGCTGGGCAACGTATGCCGAACACTACTCCGCCGAAAAATACGGCGCGCGCGACGGCATAGACAATCTCGTTATGCGTTATCAGGTCAAAAAAGTTCTCGTACAGGGATATATACGCGTGCTTGGCGATATGAAAGTCAATTACGACGGCGCGGGAACGGACGAACTCGAAAAATGGCTTGCGGACACTTTGAAAATCAACGAACACCCCTCTGTTCTCAGCAGTTTCACCGCGGACGAGGAGACGGGCAAACTGGTTTTAGTCAGAAGAACGGTTAAAGACTTTGCAAACAACGTCGCCGTAAACGCCGTGCTTGACCCCGCAAACGCCGCAACCTATTATTACAGTTATATACAGGTCAAAAACATAATAAGCGGCCTGCAGAACAAAGGCTATTCGGTATACGACGCGCATAAGGCTTTTCTCGACAGCCCCTATACCTTTACGCAGATTAAAGAAAAGTACGGTTTATAATTGACAAACAATATCATAAATGCTAAAATTTTCACGAAAAATGAAATTATTCAGCAGGAGATATATATTATGAAATCGGTTACTTTGAACCTTGACACGGCGGAAAGCGTAAAGCACTTTGTAAACGTCGTCAATAAATTCGATTACGATATGGATTTAAGAAGCGGCAGACATGTCGTTGACGCAAAATCCATTCTCGGTATTTTCAGTCTCGACCTTTCCACCCCCGTCGTACTCGAAGTATTCAGCGACAACTGCGGCGACCTTATCGAAGCTCTCGGGCCCTTTATCGACTGATTGCAACGACAAAACTTTCAACAAGAAAGCCCTTCGGAAATCCGAAGGGCTTTTGTTAACCGTCAAAACGTATTTTATTGTTTTCTGACTTTCGGTTTTCTTGCGGCAAGAACCTCGTCGGGACGCGATATAGGAGTAGACGCGGGACAAGCCTTTACCGCGTCGGGATTGCTTTTCGCTTCCTCGTAAATTTCACGCATAACGTCTCTGCACGCTTCCAGCGTTTCGCGGCTTTCGGTCTCCGTCGGCTCGAACATAAGCGCCTCGTGTACGATAAGCGGAAAATACATCGTCGGCGGGTGAATACCCTTGTCGATTAACGCTTTTGCCACGTCCATCGCGCTGACGCCCGTTTCATCGTGAAATTTTTCGAGACTCAGAACGAACTCGTGCATACAGGTGCGCGAATACGCCGTTTTGAAATACGGCTCAAGCAGTACCCTGAGATAGTTTGCGTTCAGAACGGCGTTTTCGGAGGCTTCTCTTATTCCCTCCTTGCCCAAAGTAAGAAGATATGCGTACGCTCTTAAAACAACGAGGAAGTTGCCGTAAAAAGCTTTAACTTTTCCTATGCTGTTTTCTCTTTCCGCAAAACGGTATCTGTTCCGTACGCGCACGACCGCGGGGTCCGGCATGAATTGCACCAGTTTCTTTTTGCATCCTATCGCGCCCGAACCGGGACCGCCTCCGCCGTGCGGCGTCGAGAAAGTTTTGTGCAAATTAAGATGCACCACGTCGAAACCGAGGTCTCCGGGACGGATTACTCCCATAACCGCATTGAGATTCGCTCCGTCGTAATAGACGAGTCCGCCCGCCTTATGAACGACAGAAGTGATTTTTAAGATATGTTCGTCCAGAAGTCCCAGCGTATTGGGATTTGTGAGCATCAGCGCTGCAGTATCGTCACCGACAGACTCTTTCAGCGCTTTAATATCTACGTTACCGCGCTTGTCGCTTTTAACGTTGATTATCTCGAAACCGCACATTGCGGCGCTTGCGGGATTAGTTCCGTGCGCGCTGTCGGGCACGATTATTTTATTGCGCTTACCGTCTCCCCTCGACAAATGGTATTTTCTGATTATCTGCAAACTCGTGTATTCGCCGTGTGCGCCAGCGGCGGGTTCCAGCGAGATTTCGTCCATACCCGTGATTTCCGCAAGTATTTTCTGCGTTTCGTACATTACTTCAAGCGCGCCCTGAACGGTTGATTCGGGCTGTAACGGATGCAGATTCGTAAACGCGGGATTTCTTGCAATCACCTCGTTGAGTTTAGGATTATACTTCATCGTGCAACTTCCGAGGGGATAGAACACGTTGTCGACGCCCACGCATTTGCGGGATAATCCGATATAGTGCCTTACAAGGTCGACTTCGGCTACTTCGGGCAGAACGGCAGGCGTTTCGCGAAGATATTTTTTATCGAACGAATATTCCTTTACGTCGCATTCGGGAAGAGTTACGGCACGGCGGCCCTCAACCGATTTATCGAAAATCAACATATCACAATTCCTCCCGAAGAATTCTTACGGCGTTATCGATTTCGGCTTTCGTGTTCATTTCGGTAACGCACCACAACATATCGCGACCGTTAAGCGGCAATCCCGCCAAAATGCCGTGTTTTTGAAGTTTATCGACAATTTTTGAAGTATCAACGTCGCTTTCTGTAACAAACTCGTTAAAGAATTCGCCTTTGTATTTTAAGCCGAAACCTTTTATGCGCGAAATTTCTTCGGCCATATAATGCGCTTTCGACGCGCATTGCAACGCCACTTCCTTAATGCCTTCTTTGCCCGTTGCCGAAAGATAAATCGCCGACGTAAGGGCGCAAAGAGCCTCGTTACTGCAGATACTCGAGGTCGATTTTTCACGCCTTATATGCTGTTCGCGAGCCTGCAAAGTAAGCACGTATGCCGTCCTTCCGTCGTGGTCGACGGTTTCGCCCACGATACGTCCGGTGAGTTTTCGCATCATGTTTTCCTTGCATGCAAGAAGCCCGAGATACGGCCCGCCGAAAGCAAGAGGAAGACCGAGCGACTGTCCTTCTCCCGTCGCTACGTCGGCGTCGCACTCTCCGGGCGTTCTGAGTATCCCCAAAGCAACGGGATAACACGCCATAACGAATTTTGCGCCGCCGTCATGAGCTATTTTTCCTATTTTTCCGGCGTCCTCGATAAGTCCGAAATAGTTTGGTTGAGCTATGCACACGGCGCCCACTTCCGAATCGATAAGCTCTTTAAGCGCGTCCTCGTCGGTAACTCCGTTTCTTAGCGGCGCGTACACGACCTCTATTCCGTGCGGCACGAGATAAGTTTCGATAACCCGCTTATATTCGGGATTAAGCCCGTCGGACACAACGGCTTTCGATTTGTTGCCCATGCACATAAGAATGCCGTCGGCCGTAGCCGTTGCCCCGTCGTAGTGCGACGCGTTGGACGCGTCCATTCCCGTAAGATTGCATATCGCAGTCTGGTATTCGAATATCGACTGCAATATTCCCTGACTCATTTCGGCCTGATACGGGGTATAAGCCGTTACGAATTCCTCCCGCGACGCGAGTTCGCGCACTACGGGCGGGATGTAATGATTGTATGCGCCGGCACCCAGAAACACAGTGTCGAACACTTTGTTTTTTGCGCCGAGAGCCGCGATTAATCTTTCGACCTCAAGTGGCGATTTGCCCTTTTCAAGACGCAAATCGGCCTCGCACCCTTTCGGCACGTCGAATAAATCCGAGATTTTTTCCACGCCGATTTTTTCGAGCATTATCGCCCTGTCGGCCGGAGTATGCGGTACGTAGGAAGCCATTTCTCGTCCCCTTATTTGCAGATTTTCTCATACGCCGCGGCGTCGAGAAGTTTATCGGACAGCGCGGTGATTTCTACCTCGACGAACCATGCGTCGAACGCGTCGTCGTTAATCATTTCGGGAGCGTCCTCGAGAGCGCCGTTTACTGCGATAATTTTTCCGGAAACGGGACTGTTTACCGGCGAAACCGCTTTAACCGATTCGACGTTTGCGAATTCTTTATCCGCAACAACGCTCTCTCCTACCGCGGGAAGTTCGACGAATACGATATCGCCGAGTTCGTTCTGAGCGTAATCGGTAATGCCTATGCGCGCGACGTTGCCGCAGATTTCGACCCATTCGTGTGATTCGAGATATTTGAGGTTTTCTCTGATTTCCATATATGTTTCTCCTTTTGGTATTTACTTATTTGTTCCTTTTATAAAAAGGAAGTTCGACTTTCTCGGCGCGGAGTTTTTTTCCTCTGACGTCCACGAAAAGGTTGTTGAGGTCGGCGTTTGCGTCCACTCTTGCCATCGCGATTGATTTGCCGAGCGTAGGCGACATGGTTCCCGACGTTATTTCTCCGATTTTCAGATTGCCCGAATATACTTCCGCGTGTTCTCTCGCTATGCCTCTGTCGACAAGTTCGATACCTATCCGCCGTTTCGCGGGCGCCTGTTCGAGAAGAGCCTCTTTTCCTATAAACGACGGTTTATCAAACTTAATATAAGCGTCAAGTCCTATTTCGGTAGCAAGAGTGTTTTCGTTCATTTCGTGTCCGTAAAGGGGCATCGCGCCTTCGAGTCTTAAAGTATCGCGCGCGCCCAAGCCGCACAATTTCAGTCCGACGTCTTTCCCGGCAGCGATTACTTTATCAAACAGGCCTTTTGCGTCGGATACGTCGCAATAAATTTCAAACCCGTCTTCCGCCGTGTATCCCGTGCGGGAAACGATAACCTTTTTCGAAAATACTCCGTCGACGATTTTAAAGGAATAATACTTGTCGGGAATATCGTTTTCCTTAAAAATCTTTCCGATAACGTTTATTGCGGAAGAGCCCTGCACCGCAAGCTGAGCGGTATCGTCCGACAGATTTTTCGCCGTCGTGTTTTTTTCGAGATGCGACGATATCCATGCAAAGTCTTTATCGGCGTTCGAGGCGTTCACGCATACGAGATACGTTTCGTTTTCCTTTATGCAGTAAACGAGAACGTCGTCCACTACTCCGCCGTTTTCGTTAAGCATCAGCGAGTATCTGACGCGTCCCGCTTTAAGCGTTTCGTAATTGTTTGTAAAGACCTTTTGAAGGGTTGCGAGCGCGCCCTCTCCTTCGATAAGGACTTCGCCCATATGCGACACGTCGAATAATCCGACGTTTTCGCGTACCGCCTTGTGTTCGGCAAGGATTCCTTCGAATTGCACGGGCATGTCGTATCCCGCAAAATCGACGAATTTACCGCCCATTTCTTTCAGAATTCCGCAATACGGAGTGCGTTTCATATTATATCTCCTTATTATATTTTCCGTTTAAAAAACACACTCCCGAATTTCAGTCTTCGGGAGCGATAATTATTTTACCACTTATTATGAACTTTCTCGGCAAAGCCGATCATGTCTTTCACTTCTATAACCGTACCGTCGTCGAGTACCGCCGTTCCGTTGAAGCGACCGAACACCTGATGAGGCAACATGCATATTACGCCTATGTTAAGAGGTGCCTGTCTGTCGAGAATGGGAGTAAAGTTCATATTGAACCGATTATCGTTGCTCGTGAACGTCCACGGACTCATATAATCGTCCTTTCCGTCCTTTTGCGGAATATTGAAAGTAACCTCGTCGAGCTTATGCGATTTTCCGTTATAGAACAGCATGTTTTCGGTAGCGGCGGAGGTGTTGCCGAAACCGTAACCGACGTTCCAGCCGAAACGGCTGCCGTCGTCGAGATATCCTTGCAGACTCCCCCAGTACCAGGTATTGTCGTATGTCCATACGCCTCGTCCCCAGTCGAGAGTGCCCATACTGTCGGACTTATCGAAAACGTATTCTTTATCGCCGATTTTCACGACGCCTTCGGCGCGCATGCAATTGATTTTCTGATTGAAATAAAAATGCGCGTCCTTATCGAAAGGCGTTGCTATAACCATGGATTCCTCGGGAAAATCGGTAAGCGTGATATCGAAAGTAAGGTCTTTGCCCTTTTCGAAATCCGCATGTACGCCTTTAAGTCTGCGCGTCGTGCCGTCGTTTAAAAACTCGTAAGTGGATTTACCCTGAGTGTAGCGGCTGTCGCCTTTTTCGGACGTTTCGGGAAGTTTCATCTTTCCGAGCGGGAAAAGGACAAGCGCCGTTTTGGTAACGTCGTACGGTTTTTCAAACTCGAGAACGGATACGGACAGCGCGCCCGCAAAACCGTTGTCGCCTATTGTCAGCGCGATTGCGTAACGGGGATTACTTACGTAATAATAATCCCATTCCTTTATGCGCCAGTCGGACGCCTTGATATCGGCGCGATGGTACTCGTAAAGCATTTTTTTTGCAAATCCCGGTTCGGCAATATTGCCGTTTTTATCGAGAAGCCTTGTGGGAGACGTAATCTCGTGTTGCATATTTTCCTCCTGAACGGTCTTACAATATAGTATTATGATAATACTTATTTTAAGAAAAAGTCAATTGAAATAACTATCCGCGCGCAGGTTTTCGCATTTTAAACGGAGGGCGTCAAAAAACTTGACAAAAAAGCCGTTTTTGTTTATATTTATGAAAGAGTAATTTTTACGCGCAAGGGGGATTGACTTTCGGTCATTCCTTTTTTAGTTGTAAAAATCACGCGCCGCAAATACCGTTTCAGAAAGAGGTTTTCAATGTCACACGAATACGTTATACTGTCAGACGCTACGTGCAATCTTCCGAAAGAGTTTTACGAGGACGATTTTGCGATTATTCCGATGGACGTAATCATCGACGGCAAAGCGTACGACTCGGACAAAATAAACAGAAAGGAATTTTACGACAAAATGCGCGACGGCGCTATGCCTACGACTTCCCTGATAAACGAAATGACGGCCGAGGAATTTTTTACGCCTTATCTCGAAAAAGGTCAGGACGTTTTTTTCGTATGTTTCTCTTCAAAACTTTCGGGTTCGTACAAAGAGATTTGCGAAGCGCGCGATAATCTTTCTGCAAGATTTCCCGACAGAAAAATATGCGTTATCGACAGCAAGGCGGCGTCGGGCGGCGAGGGAATGCTCGTATATTACTGTCTGAAAAAACGCGCCGAAGGTCTGTCTTTCGACGAACTCGTGAAATTTGCGGAGGAATTCCGCGACGTATGCCACCACGATTTTACGGTAAACGACCTTATGCATCTTTACCGGGGCGGAAGGCTTACGAAAACGGCCGCAATCGTAGGAACGGCAATCCAGGTAAAACCTATGCTGATTGTAGATCAGGAAGGTTATCTCGTTCCTATATCGAAGGTTATGGGTCGAAAAATGGCCATTAAAGCCCTTTTTGATAAAATGTGCGAAAAATCCGAAGGTATCGATAACTCCGAATTCGTCTATATCGAACACGCCGATTGCGAAGCGGACGCCGTAACGCTTAAACACAGAATCGAGGAAAAATTCGGATATAAAAACATATATATCAACGAATTGAGTCCCATAATCGGCACCCACTTGGGTCCCGACAGCATTACTCTTTTCTATATAGGAAAAGACAAAGCAAAATAAAGTAGGTGGTCTGAAACATAAAAGCCTTCCCGGTCGGGAAGGCTTTTTCGTTTGTCATTATTCCGTTATCTCGTCGTCTTCGTCATCCGTGCGCTCCGGCGAATCCGTATCTACGTCATATTCGTTAGCGTCGATAATCGCCTTTCCGGCCGCTTCTTTGACAACGTTTTTATATTCTCTGAACACCTTTTCGAATTCAATCATCGCTTTCGTGAGAAAACCCGAAACGTCCTGCCACGAATTCGTATCCAAAAACGACAGTTCTGCATTTTTTATCGATATTCTCGATTGTTTTCTGTCGTCAAGTCTTTCCCATCTTATCTTATAGTCGGGCATCTTGCTCTCTATCTCTTCGCGGTAATTATAAAGAGCGTCAAAAATAGCTTTATTGAGCGCTTTACTTCCCGCGTCTATGCACAGTTCGACGCCGCTGTAAGAGTTGCAGGCAAGAAAAGCGTAATGAACGTTTCCTCTCATACCCGCGCTGACGGCAAGCCAGTGGTCTTTCTTATTGTAGTATCCTATGCTCTTGTATAACGGGCTCTCGAGATTGAATCCCGGCATGAAATATTCCCAGAATCTCGCTCTCAAATCTTCGGCCTTTTTAATCTTTTCGCTCTGCTGATGTTCGGCTTCTGCTTTTTCCTGCATTTTCATCGTATAGTCTTCGGAACTTCTGCAGGGATATATCGTATCCAAATCGAGATAAAGGGCGTCGCCGTCCTTATAAGGCGTTATCTGCACGCAGGATATGTCGATTTTGAATTTTCTGAGCCATACTGCGGCCGAAACGACTTCGTTTCTGAATTTACGGGCAACGAGAATTATCCTTTGCGAATTTTCCGTATTGAAGTCCTTTATTTCGTCGAATTCCTTGTTCAGAAAATCGCCTATGACTCTTTTCGCGTCCTCGGTCGAATTGTTGCCTTTGAGGTACGAATCGAGTAATTCCGCCGTTTGTTCCAGCGTCAGCGTCGAAACGTACGATGCGTATTTGATGGCCTGCCATACCGCGTCGCGTCCCGAATCGTCGGTCTTATTTTCGATAACGACGAGCTTTCCTTTTTTATCGAGCGCCAGAACGTCAAGCCTTTCGTTCGTCTTATCCCAACCCGAAAACTCCTTCTGAACAATAAGAAGTTCCTCGCCGAGGATTTTGGGATTGCTTACAAGCCATTCCTGTAAATCCGTTCTCTCTTTGCAATTCATTTCTTTCAGCGTTACCTCGTTTATTTCTGCAAGTTCTTTGGTTTCGAAATTAACTTTATACATCGGATGTTCTCCTTAAAATTTCTTTCATTTTAAACTGATTTGCGTTGTCGTTCAAAAATCCGTTACCACCTGTTTCCGCCGTTACGACTGGCCTCGTTGCGAAGTTCCCTTTCGTAATCGTCTGCTTTTCTTTGATAATCGTTTTCCTGCCTTCTGCAATCGTCAGCTTTTTTCCGATATTCTTTTTCTTGCCTTTCATAGCTGTCCGCGCCTCTATCGATATTGTCGTATTGTCTCATCTCCCGGTCGATTCTGCGACGATAGTCTTCGATTTCCCTGTCGCACTGTTCGATTTGCTGTTTGTACATTAAACTACTCAAAAATTTTCTCCTTCTTTGATAGCGTATTGCTATATTTTATAATAATTATATAGCCGTTGGCTATAATTGTCAATGACACCGTATGAGCATTTTTTCTAAAAGACTTCTTGATTTAAGAAAGCAACACAACCTTACGCAACGCGACGTTGCGGATTATCTCGGCATAGCGCAACCGTCGTATCTGCGCTACGAAAACGGCAAGGCGGAACCCACTCTCGAAAACCTTGCGAAACTTGCCGACCTTTTTGACGTATCCGCCGATTATTTTCTCGGCCGCTCCGAATACTGATTATAATTTAACCCTTTCGATGCACCGTTTAAAGGACATAAACAAAAACGGACCGATTTTTTTTCGGTCCGCTTTCTTTTTTTCTTTTACAGATTTTTGAATTCGGTAAGCAGATTTTCGTGCGAAAGATAAGTCGCGCGACGGTCGTAAGGAGTTTTAGAGGCGTTTATTATGCAAAGATTTTTCCCCGAAAACGAATCCACGAGACCCGCCGCTGGATAAACGTTAAGACTGCTGCCTCCGACTATCAGAGTATCGGCCTTTTCAATCTCTTCAAACGCTTTGCCCCACGTCTCGCCGTCGAGAGGCTCCTCGTACAAAACGACGTCGGGCTTTATCACGCCGCCGCAATCGCATACGGGCACGCCCTTGCCGGACAGAACGTAATCGAGGTCGAAAAACCTGCCGCATCTCGTACAATAATTTCTGAATACGCTGCCGTGCAGTTCCAGTACGTTTTTACTGCCGGCCTTCTGATGAAGTCCGTCGATATTCTGGGTAAGCACAGCTTTGATTTTTCCTTCTTTTTCGAGCCTTGCAAGCGCCGTATGCACCTCGTTCGGCCGGGCGTCGGGATAAACCATATATTTTTTGTAATAGTCGTAAAAATCTTTCGTGCGACGCACGAAGAACGAGTGAGATATTATCCTTTCGGGAGGAAGCCCCCATTCGTTTTCGGTATTGTAAATTCCGTTCGCACCGCGAAAGTCGGGAATGTTGCTTGCCGTCGATACGCCCGCGCCGCCGAAAAACACCGCGTACCTGCTGTTATCAATTATTTCTTTTAACGTGCTCATAGCGATATTTTAGCACCGCAAATCATTATTATCAAGCGAGCCGTATCGAAAACGGCGATTTTTGCGAAAAACTGCCCGCTGTTTAAAACAGGTTTGCTTTTCCTTAAAAAACCTCTTAAAAACGCTTGCTACAAATTAAATCTTGTGATATATTTTTATCGAACTTAAAAGTTTCTCCGATGGAGCATGGTGTAGTGGCAGCACATAGGCCTCTGACTCCTATGGTGTAGGTTCGATTCCTACTGCTCCTGCCAAAGGTCCCGCCGCACGGCGGGATTTTTATTTTATTGCTATTTAATATTGATTTTTTGCTTTCCCGTGTGCTATATTTTTATTGATATTACAGGAGGAGAATTATGACGGAAAAAAACAAATCCACAAAACTCGGTTTCAGAATCTGGTTTTCGGCGATTGCTTTCGGCCTTGTGGGACAAATTGCCTGGGTGGTCGAAAATATGTATTTTGCAACCTTCGCGCAGGACATTTACACCAATTCCGGGCGCAAAGACATGGCGTTTATCGTAACTACGCTTATGGTTATCTTCTCGGCGATAACCGCAACCGCAACGACTATTTTCGCGGGCGGATTAAGCGATAAACTCGGTAAGCGCAAACCTTTCGTTTCATACGGTTATATCGTATGGGGTATTACGATAATGCTGTTTGCCGCAATACCTATGAAAGTCTCGGCAGGTTCGCTTGCGATTATAGGATTTCTTCTCGTGTTGTTCGACTGCATAATGACTCTTGCGGGTTCTACTGCAAACGACGCCGCCTTCAACGCCTGGATAACCGACGTTACCGACGACACAAACCGTGGCAGAGTCAACACCGTGCTTTCGATACTGCCCGTTTTCGCAACCGTCATCGTATTTATAGGACTTGGCTCGTTATACAATTCGAAAAGCGACGACAACCGCCTGTTCTTCATTGTTCTCGGACTGATTCCCGTCATCTTCGGCATTATCGCCGTATTCGTTATGAAAGACAGCCCGTCGGTCGTGAAAAACGCCAACCCGGATTACCTGAAAGAAACCTTTTACGGCTTCAGAAAAGACGTTATAAAAGAAAACAAAATGCTGTACGTCTGTTTGTTTGCGATATGCTTCCTCGGGATTTCACAGCAGACGTTCTTTTCGTATCTTATTAACTTTGTGCAGAATACCTTGAAACTCGGCGACAATTTCGTGATACCTCTGGCGGTTATTATCGTGGGTTCGGCCGTGTTTACGGGCGTTATGGGCGTATTGTTCGATAAATTCGGAAGAAAGCGTTTCTATATGCCGTTGCTCACGGTAGTCGTTGTTGCAACTCTCGTATTTTATTGTCTGGGCTTTATGAACGAAAAAGTATGGCTTTACGTATTGTATCCCGTGGGAATATTGATGTTCGGCTCTATGTTAAGTCTCGGCGCCGCCTTGATGTCCTCCTTCCAGGACTATATCCCAACGGGAAAAGAGGGTCGCTTTCAGGGCGTCAGAATGTGTTTCAGCGTGCTTATCCCGATGATTGTCGGTCCGTTGATTACTTTGGTTATCGGACTTAAAGACACCGATACGAGCGCCGTGGGCTTTGCTCCGCCGTTTTCGATTTTCCTTGCGTCGTCGGTAATTGCGGTGCTTGCGTTTATACCCTTGTACTTCGTGCGAAAAGACAGCGACAGACTTCGCGCCGCATTAAGCGAAAGCCGCATGAACAAAGAAAATTCCGAAACGCCCCAGGAAGAACAATCGTAAAAACAATAAATCTTACAAACACAAAACCCTCGCGATTTGCGAGGGTTTTGGTTTATCACGGATTTCAGGCCGCCGTTTCGATATCGGGAATTACGGGTTCTTCCTCTTTTCTTTTCGCCTTTCCGAAAAGCGCCTTGAAATGAGCGCCCTTGAATATAACGATTTCGCGACCTATCATCGTAAACAGGAATGCGAGCGTTCCGCCGAACAGAACGTCGCTCATATAGTGCGCGCCCGCAGCGATACGGCTGATTGCAACAAGTCCCGTGAACGTTATCGTCGCCGCATAAATGACGGGACGGGTCCACTTTTTATCGCCGATACTTTTAACAAGGTCGGGCAGGCATATAAGCGTATATACGAGACCCGCCGAATATGTATGTCCCGAAGGGAACGACTTGCACTGGTCGGACGGCAAATCGGCGTAAGGTTTGCGCTTGCCGTTGGATACCCACCAATCGGTGAATTGCGAAAACGCGGAGTCTTTGACGTTCATCGTTCTGAAGCGCATACGACCCACGGGGCCTTTGACAAAATGCACGACGAGATAACCGGCCATAGCGATAACGATAACGAACACCCATCTGAAAAGCGCGTCGTTGGTTTCGGGTTTGACGTGCGCCCAGGCAAATATCAGACACGCTCCCTCGGCTATCGCCACAACCGCGCTTATCAGCATAGTATAAAAACCGCCTTTGACTTCGGCTTCGACGGGAATTCCTCCGTTCATAGAGGCCGTAAGCGCCTCGGTATAATATTCGAAGACGTCTTTAAGCGTCATGAAGAATCCCACGAACACGAGGACGGCGGATATTACCGACAACCAGATTTTTTTATGCCTGATACCCCACCAGAAAAGAATGGCGCCCGCCACGGACACTACGAGATAAATAGGACAACTTCCCATCGCCTCGAAAAACAACGTGAACACGCTCGTCGAAATATATGCGCCTTCGGGCAACGTGTTTTTCGTCAGAATCTGCGAAATTTTAAGGTCGCAGAACGAGGCGACGACCGTAAGCGCGGCAAATACCGCCGCAAACAGAACGAAAGAGATAACGGTCTTTGCCCTCATAGATAATTTATTTGTCATAATTTCCTCCTTATGGCATTAAAACAATGTTAATGCATACTTAATTCGTTTTAAAGTCTCGTTCTTGCCAAGAATGTCCATCAGTTCGGTCGCGCCTCCGGGAGTTACGTCCCGACCTGCAACGGCAACTCTGACCGCCCAGAACACCTGTTGTTTTTTATATCCGTTTGCGGCGGCGAAGGCTTCGGAGCATGCAAACAGATTATCGTTCGTCCACTCGCCGATTTCCTCGTAAACAGGTAAAATCTTTTCGAGAATTTCTTTTGCAAGCGGCGCAGTGGTTTTGGATTTCGCGTGTTCGAACAGCGAGGTATCGAAGGGGCCGTATTCGTCGAGGAATGCGATTTTTTGGGGTATTTCCGAAAATATTTCTATACGCGTGCAAAGTATTTTTCCAAGCTTTTCATAGTCGTACTTATCCTTCGCAATACTTTGGTCGAAATAGGGACGGGCGTACTCCATAAATTTTTCGAAAGGAAGTTCCTTGATATACTGCTGGTTAAGCCAGCGCATTTTCGCCTCGTCGAAAATACTTCCGCTTTTACTGATGCCCGCCGTATCGAATTTTTCGATAAGTTCCTGCATGGTCATCTTTTCGGAATTGTCTTTCGGGCACCAGCCGAGAAGCGCTATATAATTCACGATTGCCTCGGTCAGAAAGCCCTTTCTGACAAAATCGTCAAAGTTGGCGTCGCCGTAACGTTTGGACAGTTTATGCGACGCGTCTTTCATTATCGGCGGCAGATGCATATATTCGGGTCTTTCCCATCCGAACGCGTCGTAAATAAGGTTGTATTTCGGCGTGCTTGAAAGATACTCCACTCCCCTGATAACGTGCGTGATTTTCATCAGATGGTCGTCGACCACGTTTGCGAAATTATAAGTGGGCATACCGTCCGATTTAATGAGAACGTTATCCTCGAGTTCGGAATAGTCGACGGAAATGTCTCCGTAAATCATATCGTGATAGGTGCCCGTGCCCTCTTTAGGGATATTCTGACGAATGACGAAAGGCACCCCGTTTTTCAGGTTTTCCTCGATTTCCTCTTTTGAAAGGCCGAGACAATGTTTATCGTACGTTCTTACGCCGTTTTCGTCGGTAAGACTTTCGAGCCGTTCCTTCGTGCAGAAACAGTAATATGCGCCGCCGAGTTCTATCAGCTTTTTGGCGTATTCCATATAAATCGCCTTTCTTTCGCTCTGTACGTACGGGCCGTATCCGCCGTCTTTGTCGGGACCCTCGTCGTGAACGATTCCGGCCTTTTCAAGAGTGCTGTAAATAAGTTCTACCGCACCCGGAACGATTCTCTCCTGGTCGGTATCTTCGATACGAAGAATAAGAGTACCGTTTCGTTGTTTTGCGAAAAGATAAGCGTACAGGCATGTTCTCAGATTGCCTATATGAATAAATCCCGTGGGGCTGGGTGCAAATCTTGTTCTCACCGTTTTTTCCATACTAATATTTCAATCCATCCTTTAAGAAATTATTGACGTTTTCGAAAATAAGGTCGCCGAGACCGTCCTCCGCGAAGGAATAATATCCGACGTCGCTGAAAATACAATGGTCGGCAAGTCTTACTTTTATCAGTTTAAGCGCGGCGGCTATCGCCCGCGTAAGTTCGATGTCTTCGTGACTCGGCGATACGTCGCCCGACGGGTGATTGTGCGCGATTACGACGCTTACCGCCTTATATCTCAGCGCGACGTCCACAACGTCCCTTACGTCCACGCGCACTTCCTGCGGGATACCGCGCTTTTCTACAAGTTTTAAGATATTACTCTGCGCGTCCAGACACAGTATGCAGAATTTTTCGGTTTTGTCACCGAAAAACACGGGGCTTAAATATCTCACGAGGTCGCCGCGGTTTCTGATTGACGATTTTTCTTTCAGCGCGTCTGCCGAGTAAACCTTGAAAATTCCCTTCATCTCCGAAATCAGCAGGGCGGCGTTTTTCGTCATCCCCTTTACGTCCAGAAGATTTTCGTAATCGGCCGAGAATACTTCGGAAATTCCGCCGAACCTGTTTATCAGTTCGTGCGCAATTTCGTTCGTATCCTTTCTCGGGATGGCGTGATAAAGAAGATATTCGAGAATTTCGTGCGGTTGCAGGTTTTCTGTTCCCTCTTTTAAAATCCGCTCGCGCATTCTTTCGCGATGTCCCTCATGCATAAATTTTTTGCCTCTTTAAAGTTCACATTTTATATAATTAGTGTATAATAATAAGGTAAAAAAAACAAACGTTTTGATAAATTAAACCACTTTTTTTCGGAGGTATTATGAAAAATTACCAATCCGCCCTTTTAAAGGACCTTTTAGAGCTTCTTTCTTTCGACGGCGAAGAACGCGAAGGAAAAGCGGGCGCGCCTTTCGGACAGGGAAATCTCGATTGCCTTAACTGGTATCTCGCAAAAGCCGCGTCTTTCGGCTTCGACGTTAAAAATCTCGACGGTTACTGCGGTTACGCCGACATCGGAAACGGCGATACTTTCGGCGTGCTCGGCCATCTCGACACCGTTCCCGCAGGCGACGGCTGGACCCGCAATCCGCACGGCGAAATCGACGGCAACGTAATTTACGGCCGCGGTGTGCTTGACGACAGAGGCCCTATGCTCGCCTGCCTGTACGCCGTAAAAGCTCTTCTCGACGAAGGTCTTACGCCGAAAAAACGCATTCGTTTTATCGTAGGCTGCAACGAAGAAACGGGCTGGCGCTGCATCAAACACTATAACTCCGTCGAACAAATGCCCGATACGGGATTTTCTCCCGACGCGGATTTTCCCGTCATTAACGGCGAAAAAGGCATAGCCACGATTACTTTTGAAAAAAAATACGACGGTAATATCGAAATAAAAGGAGGAACGCGCCCAAACGTCGTGCCCGATACGTGCGTCGCAAAAATTCCCGACACTCCCGAAAATCGTTTGCTCGCCGGGCAGTCGGGTCTCGACTTCAGCGTCGGGAACGGGCGCATACTGCTTACGTCCGCGGGAAAGTCGGCTCACGCCGCAATCCCCTCTCTCGGCGAAAACGCAATCGTCAAAATGCTTGCCGTTCTCGGAGAAATCGACGTGGACATGAAAAAAATTCACGACCTTTTCGAATATACCGACGGACGCGGCGCGGGCCTCGATTTATCCGATGATTTATCGGGCGATCTGACGGTAAACCTCGGGGTAATATCGTCGTCCGATACGCTGCGTTTCACAATAAATATACGCTACCCCGTAACCGTGCCTAAAACCGTACTTACCGACATACTCGACAAACGTCTGTTTGAATACGTAATTGCAGAATCAAACTTTCAGGAACCGCTTTACGTCGATAAAAACGACGATTTGGTAAAAACTCTTCTTAAAACCTACAACGACGTTACCGGCGAAAACCTCGACGCGGTTACGATAGGCGGCGGCACTTACGCCCGCGCGCTCAAACACGGCGTCGCTTTCGGTCCCGAATTCCCGGGAGTCGAGTCCACCATTCATATGCCCGACGAAAGAACCGGCGTCGACGACTTTATGAAGATGGCGACCATTTATAAAGAAGCGCTCAGACGACTTTGCTTTTAAAGAGTGAACAGATAACCCATACACGCGCTGAACAATACGTAACTCAACTCCTTGCGGAAGTCCTCGTCCGCAAGGAGTTTTTCGTCCTCGGCATTGCTTAAAAATCCGCATTCCACTATGACGGCAGGCGCCGGACTGCGGTTTATAATATAAAAATCTCCCGAAAGAGCCGAAAACGCGCGCCCTCCGTAATTATTGTTTATATCTCTGTTGAGTTTTTCCTGAATGCTTTCGGCAAGTCCTCGCGAGAGCGGATTTTTCAAATCGTAAAACACCTGCGCGCCCCTTCTCGACGGTTGCGGTTTATAAGAATTCATATGTATGCTGATAACGAGGTCGGGCTCGGCTTTTTCTATAATTTTTATTCTTTCGGCGAAATCGCTTTTTTTGAAATCAGAGCCTTCGCTCGTGAGCGCACGGGAGGTTTTCCGGGTCAGCACGGTTTTTACGCCCGCGGATTTAAAATATTCGGCCAGCGTTTTTGCGGTAAAAAGATTGAGTTCGCTTTCTAAAACACCCGTATTTACGCCGGTAACGCCTCCGTCGGGGATACCGTGTCCGGCGTCTATGACAACGACGTACGACAACTCGTTTCGGGCAAAATTCATCGCCTCTTTTGCCGTTATCGAGGTAAAAACGACAACTAAGACCAAAACGAACGATAAAATCGTAAATTGCAAAATAAACTTTTTTTTCAATGAGTTATCCACTTCCGAAAAGCCCCGACATTTATTCAATAATTGCATAAAACGGCCCGGTTATCCACCGAGTTATCCACAATACCACTATTTTATGTTGACAACCCGCCCGTAATTCGTTAAATTTTTGTCGAACTTTGACTTTATTTTTTCTTTGCGTTTTGCGCTGTTTTCAGACTTTTCCGCCCGTAATTCCCGCAAAGATGGCGGGTATTTTACTCTATCCTGATAATTCACACTCTCTTTTACCGTTTTTTGCGACATAAAACCCGCGTTTTGTAAATATCCTTGATAATAGGAAAATCAATCGGGGGTTTTTATGCGAAAAGTCAGTTCTTATATCCGTCTTCCTGTAATTTCGGCCGAACAAAACAGTATTCTGGGCACTATTACGGGCGTTTTGTGCGACAAACGCCTGAAAAACGTACATTATTTTATTTTCGAGGACGTTTCTTCTCCCCTTTCCGAGCGCCGCTACGTCGCGCAGAGAAGCCTTAAAATAATTGCAGACGAATCGGTGATTTTGTCTAACGTTTTATGCATAAAAAACGACGCGGACGTATCCCCTTGCGACCTTGTAAGACTACCTCTCGGCGAACCCGTTTTTTCTTCCGACGGCAGAAGAAAAGGAGTTCTCGAAGACGTATGTTTTTCGGATTCGTCCAAAAAAACCGAATGCCTCGTGGTAAACGGAGGCCATATTCTGCCCGAACGGGTCGCCGACGTAAGCGAACAAGGCGTCGTATTGCTTCCCGACGGCAAAAAAAGATTGCGCCGCGCGGCGCCGCCGCGTACCGTAAATAAACCCGACGAGGACTTTTCCGTTCAATTGTTCGACGAATCCCAAACGAAAAACGGCGACGCGTCTTCTTTCCTTCCCGTCAGACTTTTATCGAATTACCGTTTTCTGGTCGGAAGGGTGGCAACCGCAAACGTTTACGACGAAAACAAAAAACTCATTATTAAAACGGGCACTCTTATTACCACCGAAACCGTAATAAACGCGCATAAAGCAAACCGTCTCGTTGCGCTTACTCTCGCCAGCCGTCCGTGATTTAACATAAAATCCTTGAATTCCTGAAAAAAATACAATATAATTATGAAAGCGGCAAAGCGGTCGTCGCGATTACTTTGCCGCAAATAACTTATATGGCGGAATTTCACGGTTTCCGCCGCACGGATTCAGATGCACACTTCAAAACAAATCGTTATCTGCCCCGACAGTTTCAAAGGCACGCTTCCGGCAGACGTAGCCGCCGAAATTATAGAACGCGCGGTTAACGACGCGGTTCCTTCGACAAAAACCTTTGCTATGCCGATAGCAGACGGGGGCGAAGGTACGCTCGACTGTTTCAGACGCGCGCTTTCGGGCAGAATTATCGGCGTTCAGACGAGAAACGCCAACTTCAGACCCTGCAACGCAACCTACCTGCTTACGCCGCAATGCGCGGTAATCGAAAGTGCGAAAGCGATAGGCCTCGCTTCGACGGAATTCAGAAATCCTGCCCGTACCACCTCTTACGGCGTGGGTCTTATGATGGCGGACGCTTTGAAGCGCACCAAAGCGATAACTCTTGCTTTGGGCGGAAGTTCGACCAACGACGCGGGCGCGGGTATCGCGGCGGCTCTCGGCGCAGTGTTTTACGATGAAAAAGGAAACCCGTTCGTTCCGACCGGCGGCACTCTCATAAACGTGAACTCGATAGATATTTCGGCCATTCCTCCGGCGGACGTCACGTGTATGTGCGACGTGGATAATCCCCTTTACGGAGAGAGAGGCGCCGCTTACGTTTTTTCTCCACAGAAAGGCGCCGATTACGCAATGGTAAAAAAACTCGACGACGGACTGAAACATTTTGCAGACGTAATAAAACGCGACGTCGGCTCAGACGTATCGGAAATTCCCGGAGGAGGAGCCGCAGGCGGTATAGCTGCGGGTCTTGTGGCTTTTTGCGGCGCAAAACTTAAGTCCGGTATAGATATTATGCTTGACCTTACAAAGTTCGACGACCTGCTGGAAACGGCAAGTATGGTGGTTACCGGGGAAGGTCGGCTCGACAGCCAGTCGACGGGAGGCAAAGCGATAAGCGGCATAGTGCGTCGCGCCGCCGCGCACAACGTACCCGTTATTGCAATCTGCGGGCAGATAGAGCCGGGTTTCGACCTTGAAAAATCGGGGCTTTCTCTCGCGATAGCGACCTCCCCTTTCAACACGCCTCTTTCACCCGGCCGCAACTATGCGAAAGAACTTTACGATACCGCTTATAATCTGTTTGCCGAAACTCTTAAAAAACAATAAATTATTTGAATGCAGATAAACAGATAACCCCGCGTTTTGCGGGGTTATCTGCTTTTAGGGGGATTGGAAATTATGTTAAAATCGAGACTTACTCGATTGTTATCGAATGCGTTTTTTGGGTTTTATCCTGCTGTTTAGGAATATAAAGTGCCAGTACGCCATTTTCGTATTTTGCTTTGATAGATTCTTCCTCTACCTCGCCGACGTAGTAACTGCGCGAACAACTGCTGCTTCTTTCCTGACGGATATATCCGTTTTTCTCCTCGTCGGATTTTTCCTCCTTGCGGGCGCTCACGGTAATGTAACCGTCCTCGTAATTTACCGAGATATTGTTTTTATCGTATCCGGGTACTTCGATATCGAGAATGTATTCCTTGTCGTTTTCCTTGACGTCGGTGCGCATAATATCGCCGTCGTACATCGGCCTCATAAAGTTATCCATCATCGCACTGAAATTGTTGCCGAAATTGTCGAGACCCTTTTCGAATTTGTCCCATCTTGTTAAACTGTTTTTCATAATATGCACTCCTTTTATTACAATATTGTTAGCAGTCGTATTGTGCAAGTGTTAGCACTCGCTTTCCTTGATTGCTAAATACATTATACACCCGTTTTCACGTTTGTCAATAGTTATTATGAAATTTTTTTATTCTTTTTTTCAACTTGTAATATATGGTTTTCGCGCCTCCGTATCAGTTTCGAAAAACCGATTATTTTTTTCTAAACGCACGTCGGACGGGCGGATTGTGTTGCGGTTTTTTTACAAATGTGTTAATATTACATTGTATTTATTTAAGTACGGATATTATATGGTATTATTATGAGAAGGAGAATATTATGAGCAACGACCCCAAAATCAGCGAAAAACGCTATCCCGCAAAAACGCCCCGCTCGATTGTCGAGAACGGGGAAGCCCATTTCGGCACTTTCGACGCGCCTTTTGAAAATCTTAATCTGCTCGACTGCAAAAAACCCTGTTTTATCGGCCTGCCCGCGTTTATGAAGCGCGCGCGTCTTACCGAATGGGAAGCTTTCGAGGTAAATATGGACGAAGGCTCTCTTATAAGCGCGGTATATAACGTAGGTCCCATAGGTTTTTCCATATTCGTCTGGTACGAAAAGGCCGAAAAGAAAATTTATGCCTGGAGAAATCTCGTCCCCGTAAAACGCGCGCACGTTGCAAAACAGCTTATCAGCGACAACTGCTACTGCAAAACCAAAAAAAGCGAGTATTCCATCGTCAACGATTTTCTTAACGGAAAAGCGCAATGCAAAGGCTATACGAAAGGAAAATCGGGCGAATTCGGAATCGATATTTCTTTCGAGCGTCTTTCTCCTCTCGCAAACGGCGTAATGCCCCTCAAGAAAAACAAGGACGGCACCTTCCGCAATCCTCTTTACAGCGAAAAAGACTTTTTCAAGGCAACGGGAACGATTACCGTTAACGGCAAAACATATAAGACGAACGAAAGGTCGGTAGGCATTATCGACGACCACAAGGGTTTTTATCCCTGGTACGCGCATTACGACTGGCTGACCACGATGGGAAAAACGGTTATCGACGGCGAAGAAAAATTCTTTGCGTTCAACCTTACGAGAAACCAGTCCGCAGACCAATACAATTATAACGAAAATGTAATATGGCTCGAAGGCAAATCCTTCCCCATGCCTCCCGTCGTTTTCACCCATAAGGACGGAAAGAAAAAAACGGACGAATGGTACGTTCGCGACGAAGAAGGCAAGGGAATCGTGGATATAACTTTCAAAATCGAAAAGGTTTTCTATATGCCCATTCCCGGAATAGTTTATTACGCCCTCCCTTACGGCAAAATTTACGGCTACGTTACAGACCCCGACGGCAAAAAATACGTCGTGGACGGAATGGTAGGCATCGGCGAAGACAAAACTACCAGAGTATAATCTGCCGACAAAAAACCCCGGATATCCTCCGGGGTTTATTTTTGCTATTTTACGAACATTTTCAAAGTGTTTTTTACGACTCGGATATTGAGTTCTCTGTCGTCGATTATTTCACCGTCGAGTTCGAACTTACTGTCGTCAAGAGCTTCGATTTTTACTTCCTCCGCACGCAATTCCTCCACTGCGGAATCTTCGACGTGTTTTCCTTTAAGAAATTTCAGCAACAGCGCGGGAATTTTTCGTTTTTTGACTTCGTTGCAGATTACGATATCCAGAAGTCCGTCGTCGGTAACAGCGTTGGGACAAATGGGCAATCCGCCGCCGATATACGCTCCGTTTCCCACGCCAATCATAAACACGCTTTTGTCTTCAGTACGGCCGTTTGCGGTAATGCGAAGTTTATGGAAACGGGTATGAAGCAACGTATACATTAGCGCCGCGTTATATGCCGCTGACCCCTTTAATTTTTTATAGGTATAGTATTTAAGCAGTACGTCGACGTCCATACCGCCGCCCGCAACGTTGAGACAACGGGTCGTGCCGAGATCCATAAAATCGACGTATCCCGTTTTACCGGCAAGAATTACTTCAAGCGCCTCGTTTACGTCTTTCGGATGCCCCGAGCGTTTTATAAAATCGTTGCCGCTTCCGCACGCTATAAGACCAAGCGTAACGTTTTCGAAATTTTCTATGCCGCACAGCACTTCGTGAAAGGAACCGTCTCCTCCCATTGCAATGATATCCGTACCGGGGGTTTTGGAAAGTTCTCTTGCGATTTCGGCGGCGTGATTGACGCGTTCGGTTTTATGCACCTCGTATCCGACGCCCTTTGAGTCCAGTACGGACGTAACTTTTTCAAGCGCTTTCGCACTTTCTCCCTTTCCTCCGACAGGATTTATAATTATATGATACATAAGCGTTCTCCGTTCGATTTATTTATATGTTATTTTATCATTGCCTTATAACCATGTCAACTTTTGACGAAAAACAGGATTTCTCTCGGTCAATCGGTTTACATCGTCGAAAAATTTCCGCTATTCGCTTGCATTGCCGGAAGGCTTGTGATATATTACCTTTCGTACGAAAGGAGACGCTTTATGAAGAAAAAACACGAATTTAAGCTTTGGAAAGAATTCAAAGCGTTTATCAACAAAGGCAACGCGCTGGACCTTGCCGTAGGTATGATTATCGGCAGCGCTTTCACCGCCATCGTTAACTCGCTGGTAAAGGGAATACTTCAGCCTCTTATAAACATGATTCCCCTTGGCGCATCGGGCAACAGTCTGCAGGTGGTATTGAAAGCCCCCGTGGTTGACGCGGCGGGTACGGTAATCAAAGAAGCCGTCATTATGGACTTCGGCGCCGTCATCAGCGCGATTATCACTTTCCTGCTTACCGCGCTCGTTCTTTTTGCCGTTATCAAAGCGATTAACAAGGCGAAAGAAGTAGGCGCGAAAGAAAAAGCAAGAATCGATTCCTTGCTCTCGCACGATAAAAAGGACGTTTCCGAAGACGCGCCCGTTGAAGAAGCGCCCGCCGAAGAACCCGCTCCCGTCGCGGCTCCCGTCGAAGAACCCGTCGCCGTTTGCGAGGATAAAACGCAGGAACTGCTCGAAGCCATTCTTGCCGAACTCAAAGCACAAAACTCCGCAAAAGATAAAGAATAATAAGGTACGAATGAAGTACGACGCCCCGCACTCAAAAATGCGGGGCGTTTTGCGTTGTTTCCCCGCGCCCGTTAAAATTGACAAAGCGACGCACCGCGGAGTATAATATTATAAATCAAAAGGCAGTATTAACATATGAAACTCGATTTAACAGGAAAATGGCTTTTTAAAACGGGATACGATAAGGAATTTTCGGAATGCGTCGTTCCCGGCACCACCATCTGCGACATGATTGCGCAAAACAGGATAAAAAATCCTTTGTTCAACCCCTTTAAAGGCGTATCCGACGATAAGGACGCAACCTTCGCAAACCTCGGACTTACCGATTTTATTTACAAAAAGAGTTTTTCCGTTTCGGAAGATTTCCTGAAGGCAAAAAAAATATATCTCGTATCGAAATGCCTCGATACACTTGTTCTTATATATCTTAACGGCCGTGAAGTAACCCACCACGAAAACGCGTTTACCGAATTCAGGGACGAGGTAAAAGAATTTCTCGTTCCCGGCGAAAACGTGCTCGAATACCGTTTCTGCGCCCCCGAAGGTTTCGCTCGCGGAGCCGCGAAACTGGTAAGCACGCCGAAAAATTTCAACGGTCTTACGGGAATAGTGCATATCAGAAAACCGCAGTATCATTTCGGCTGGGACTTTGCGCCCTATCTCCCCGTTTCGGGAATTAAAGACGACGTATACCTGGAATGCGGAGACGTTGCCCGAATATCCGATTTCAGAATCACGCAAAAGTTCAATTCCGACAATAGCGTAACTCTTTCTCTCGTATGCACGGCCGAAAACTTTTCCGATAACGAAATCGACGCCGTGTTTTCCGTTCTTTCGCCCGATGGGACGGAATACGGAGCGGCGGGAGTTCCCGTCGGCAACGGTGAATTTAAAGCGGATATCGAAATAGTCAATCCCGAATTATGGCAGACGCACGACAGAGCCGATAAAAGGGAGCAACCCCTCTACGAGGTCATCGCAAGCCTTACGTCGGCGGGGGAAATCGTCGACGGCCGCATTGAAAAAACCGGCCTCCGAAAAATCAAGCTCGATACGGCGCCCGACGAATATGGCAAAAACTTCCGTATTATCCTTAACGACGTCCCCCTGTTTGCAAAAGGCGCTAATTATATTCCTCCCGATATCGTTTACACAACCGATAAGAAACGCATAACCGACACCCTCGACGCCGTAACTTTTGCGGGAATGAATATGCTGAGGGTATTCGGAGGTTCTGTATACCCCGACGATTTTTTCTTTGAAGAATGCGACAGAAGAGGAATTCTCGTCTGGCAGGATTTTATGTTTGCATGTCAGGGCTATCCCTTCTTTCTTCCGACTTTCGAGGAAAACTGTAAAAACGAAGCGGTCTTTCAGATTAAACGGCTGAGAAATCACCCTTCGCTTGCGCTCTGGTGCGGTAATAACGAAGTCGAACAAATGTCGATAGGATGGATTGCAAAATCAAAATACGCCGACAGTATCGGTAAATACTTTTACGAAACGTTGCCGGCGCTCGTCAGAACGTACGACGACAGAGACTATACGCCCGGAAGCCCGTGCGGAGTCGATTATCTGTTCGGATTTGACGCCGACAATACGGGAGACTGTCATATATGGTCGGTATGGCACGGATTGCAACCGGTATCCTATTACGAAAAACGACTGCCCCGCTTTGCAAGCGAATTCGGAATGATGAGCCTTCCCGACGAAAAAACAATCGACGGTTTCTTCGAAGACAACGAAAAGAAGGTCGTTGACGCAAAGTCTCTGAAACTGCGCGACCGAAGCCACGGCGGCATCAGACTCATAAAATATTATTCTCTTTCGCGATTCAATATTCCCCGCGACCTCGGCGGTTGGATTTATGCGTCGCAACTTTCGGTTGCCGAAAGTCTGTACGAAGCGGTTTCTCATTTCAGACGCAACAAAGGCAGAGTAAACGGCACCCTCATTTGGCAGATGAACGACGTATGGCCGGGTATAAGCTGGTCGCTTACGGACTATTTCGGAAGATACAAGGCGGCGTTGTACGCTCTAAAACGCGCCTATGCCCCCGTCGCGGTAAACGTTAAAAAAACGGACGGAGGATTTTACGTTTACGTATTTAACGATACGGATAAAGAGATTTCGGCAAATCTGACGTTTCAAGTATGCAATTACGACGGTAAAGTGCTTTTAGAGAAAGTATCCGGCATTAACGCAGCGCCCGGCGAAAACAAATTGCTTTTCGGAAAAGGTATGGCGGCGGTAAGAAATCAAAACAAAAAACTGCGTTGTTACGCGCTTGCAAAAATGACCGTCGAAGGAAAGGAATATACGGATACGGTGCTTTTAAGACGTGAAAAATACGCAAAGTTGCCCTCTCCCGAAATATCCGAATCGTTTGAATTCATAAGCGACGGCGTGCTTGAAATCAGACTTGTTTCAAACGTATACGCACACGGAGTGCGGCTTATAAACAATATCAACGACGCGCCTTTTTCGGATAACTGGTTCGACCTTATTCCCGGTCGGGAAAAAACCGTAACCGTTAATCTCGGCCGCACTTGTCCTATTGAAAACATCGGGGAAAAAATTACCGTTTCTTCGTGCGCCGACCTGAAAACGCGCGGCGGAGCGTTTGCCGCGTTCTTCAGAAGGCTGGGAATAAAACTCGTTCCTCTGCACTTTGTAAACTATATCGCCGCAAAAAGACCGCCGAGAGACGTTAAGAAAAAATACGTCGATTTTTATTCGAAAGAAGACGAAATTTAACATGAAAAAACCCGCCGCATTGCGACGGGTTTTAATTTATCGTTTATTCGTTTTCCGCGCTGTCCACGACTTCGATTTCCTTAATGCTGATTTCGTTGCCGCTTTGTAAAACGGTATTCTCGCTTTTGCAAAACGGACATATTTTTCCGTACCGCACGGTAGGATAAGTTTTTCCGCAATCGTTGCATATCGTGACGGCAGGGATATTTTCGACAATCATTTGCGCGCCGCGCAGGACGTCCGATTTTTTAACGGCCCAGTTCCAGCAATCAATCAGATAATCGGGCACTACGGTAGAAACCTCTCCTATCTGAAGCGTTACCGAATTGACGCGGGCGACGTTATTTTGTTTTGCAACGTCTTCAACGCTGTTAACGATATTGAAAACTATGCCGAGTTCGTGCATAATCAGTCTGCCTTTTTACCGCCGGTAAGTTTTTTCTTGACAATGCGGACCATTGTTTTGGGAATGTTGCCGACGATAACTTTGATTTTATCTTCGGTAGGAATCATCGTGCTGCATTCGGGACGTTCGCGGAAAAGATGTATCGCGTCGAAGGAGCATTTCGTCGTGCAGACTCCGCAACCTATGCACTTGTTGGGGTCGACAATCGACGCGCCGCATCCGAGACAACGCGCGGTTTCGATTCTGACCTGTTCTTCCGTGAAAGGTTTCAGCGGGTCGCGGAAAGGATTCTTCCCGATTTCCTCGTCAACGGCGGGCGTCTGGCGGGCGCTCGTATCGTAACTTCCGACGCTGATATTGTTCTTATCGAGTTCGATATACCGACGTCTGTTGCGCCCTATCGTAAGACTTGCGTTCTGAACGTAACGGTGAATTGACTCCGCGCCTTGTTTGCCCGCCGCAATGGCGTCGATGGCAAATCTCGGTCCCGTATAAATATCGCCGCCTACGAATACGTCTTCCTGCGCGGTCTGATATGTAAGGTTGTCGGCAACCGCAAGTCCGCGCTGCACTTCCACCTTGCTGCCTTTGAGCAGGTCGCCCCAGTCGGCGCACTGACCTATACTGAGGTACACGTGTTCGCAAGGAACGGTAACGGTATCGTTTTCATCGTATACAGGGGCAAACTTTCCGTTTGCGTCAAGATGGTTCAGACACTTCTTAAGCACGACGGCCGTAGCGCGTCCGTTTTCGGTAACGATTTCCTTAATGCCGTAACGACAGGTAATTTCGACGCCGTCCTCTCTCGCCTCTCTGACTTCGTCAACGCTTGCGGGCATATGCGCCTCGTCTTCGAGACAATACATTTTCACGCTGTTTGCGCCGAGGCGTTTTGCCGTTCTCGCAACGTCAATCGCGACGTTACCGCCGCCTATTACGACCGCGTCGCCGCTTATCGGAGTTTTATCGAACGTAACGCTCTTTAAGAAATCGACGGCGGACATTACGTTTTCGGCGTCCTCGCCTTTGACGTTTGCTTTGCGGGAACCCTGGCAACCTATCGCAACGTAGAATGCCTTGTATCCGAGATTGCGAAGGGCGTCGAGAGTTACGTCTTTTCCGACTTCGATGCCGCAAATAATCTCGACGCCGAGTTGTTTTATAACGTCGATTTCGGCGGCGACCACGTCTTTTTCGAGCTTATAAGAAGGTATTCCGTAAACGAGCATACCTCCGGGTACGTCGTTCTTCTCGAAAACGGTAGGCTTGTATCCCATTATCGCAAGATAGTTTGCGCACGAAAGACCCGCAGGTCCGCCGCCTATTATCGCGACTTTTTCTTTGAATTCGCCGTGATTCGACGGTACGACTTTTTCGGGGATAAATCTCGTCTTCGAATCGAGGTCTTTCTGAGCGATGAATTTTTTCACCTCGTCGATAGCTACCGCGCGGTCGACAGTGCCTCGCGTACAGGCGTCTTCACATTTTCTGTTGCATATGTGTCCGCATACTGCGGGAAACGGGTTCTCGCGCTTGATGAGTTGCAGCGCCTCGCGATATCTGCCCTGAGCCGCCATTTTGAGATATCCCTGAACGGCAATGTGTGCGGGGCACGCGGTTTTGCAGGGTGCAGTACCCGTATCGTAACAGTTGATGCGGTTATTATCGCGGTAATCCCAGTCCCATTTCTTTTTGCTCCACCACGTGTCATCGGGGAGGTCGTGAACGGGATACCTGACTTCTTTTCCGTCCTTCGCACAAAGTTTTTGTCCGAGTTTAACGGCACCTGCGGGGCAGTTTTCAACGCAACGGCCGCACGCGACGCATTTCTCTTTATCGGTATGAGCGACGTATGCCGAGCGGGACATGTTGGGAGTATTGAACAATTGAGACGTACGAAGCGCGTTGCATATATTGACGTTACAGTTGCAGATTGCGAAAATTTTGTTTTCGCCGTCAATATTGGTAATCTGATGAACGTAACCGTTGTCTTCGGCGCGTTGAAGTATCGCCATAACCTCGTCGTACGTCGCATAACGTCCTTTTCCCGTTTCAACACAGTAATCGGCCATATCTCCGAGGCCTATGCACCAGTCGTCGCAATCGTCGGCGCAACCTTCGCCGATTTGTTTACGGCCGTACCGGCAGGAACACATCCCCACCGAATACTTGCCTTCGTATTTTTTGAGCCAGTATGACAAATGCTCCACGTCGGCGGTAACGTTTTCCATTTCGATAGCCCTTTCCACGGGAATAACGTGCATTCCTATACCCGCGCCGCCCGCGGGAACGAAAGGAGTTATTTTTTCGAGAGGAAGAAACGTCATTCTTTCAAAGAAATGTGCCAGTTCGGGATGAGCTTCCATCTGGTCCTTTCTCATATTGGTAAACTCGGCGCTTCCCGGAACAAACGGAGGTAAAACGTATTGTTTTTCGCGTTTTTCGTTTTCACGGTTGTACTCGAGCAGACCGACACGGCACATCTCAAACAGAAGTTTTTCAAGTTCCTCGGGATTGCGCTTTGTCTTTTTTGCGAGTTGCTCCAGCGTGACGGGTTTTCTTACGTCCATCTTCAACGCGACTTCCGCCATCTCGTCGGTAACAACGCAGGCAAGACCCCAGTATTCGGGGTCGTTTACCGTAACCTTGTGTCCGATACGGTCGGTAATCTTCTGAGCGAGTTTAAGAATCAGCTTGCGGGGCGGCTCGTCCGCCGAATGAGGATGGCACTCATAAATACTTGTATCAAACATAATTTACTCCTTTGTGTTTTTCCACGTATCTGTCTGACCCGAAAGCCAGTTAATCCATTGTTCAAAACCCTCGCCCGTTCTCGCACAGACGGGAATAATCACGGCGGAGGGATTGCGCATTGCGATATATTCTCTGCATTTTTCCATATCGAAGTCGAAATAAGGCAGAGTATCGATTTTGTTTATCAGCACGACGTCGCACACCGAAAACATAAGGGGATATTTAAGCGGCTTGTCGTGTCCTTCGGGGACGGAAAGAATCATCGCGTTTTTAACGGCACCGGTATCGAATTCGGCGGGGCAAACGAGGTTGCCGACGTTTTCGAGAATTGCTATATCGAGTCCGTCGGTCGATAATTCGTCAAGTCCCTGTTTCGTCATCGACGCGTCGAGATGACACATTCCTCCCGTGTGCAACTGAACGGTTTTCGCTCCCGTCTCGGATATGGCGCGCGCGTCGACGTCGCTGTCGATGTCGGCCTCCATTACCCCTATTTTATAACGCGACGAAAGCATCTGTACGGTACGTTTGAGCGTAGTCGTTTTTCCGCTTCCGGGAGAAGACATAAGATTTAAAAGAAATACGCCCTTCTTTTTAAGTTCCTCGCGGAGTTTTGCGGCCTCGGCGTCGTTATTTGCAAGCACGTTTTGTTTTACTTCGATAATTCTGACTTTATCCATATTCAGCCTCTTTTCTGTACATTGTTAATAATATAACAATATTATTTGTTTGTAAAGTTTTATATAAATTTTACATTATTTTACTTGATTTGATAGCGTTTTGAGGAAAACATAACAAAAAAACGCGCCCCTTACGGGACGCGTCTTATNNAGATTTTCAATTGTCGTTTCCTTTGGGAACAATCCTTTCGCCGACGGTTTCGCATTCGTCGGGGAAAAACCTGACTTTTAATTTTCCGAGCAGTTTTTTAAGCGGATAATACAATCAGTTTTTATAAAATGGAAACAAAAATTCTATCTTCGAAAATAAGCAACGATATGACATCATTTTAACATGTGTTTCATAGTCTTTTTATTTATCCGCTATCCGACTTATAACCAAAGGCGCGAAGATTATCCGCGCCCGCTCTAGTTTATTTAGAAATATTTGAAAACTATGTACGAATATATAATACTTCAGAATATAGAGTTTTCCCGTTAATACTTACCTTTCTATTGTACTCTTTTGCCCAGTTGTTATATACGGTAGATCCGTTTTTTGAATTCCAATAATAAAAATCACCAATTTGTATGTTAGCCCCGGTGTAATTCGCGCTCGTTTTTTTACCCCATTCATCATTCCACCTTTTAAAGCTAACTTGTTCCGTTATGCGATAGGAAGTTGTTGCTTGAAAATTAGCATTTACTCCTAAAGTGCTACTATGTCTCCAATTTATTGTTACAATTACTCCTGACAAATAAGATCTTACCCCGTCCCTGATGTTACAATCTGCCAATGAATCATCAGCTTTCATAGCTTTAATAAGGTCATTACCCCTTTCAACTAATTCCGATTTAATATTAAATATAGTTTTTGCAGTATCAATACCCCAAGAAATGAAGTTTATGGCATTTAATATGATTGACGGCGATTTCGCAATGGCCTTTACAAAATCTGTCAATGCTTTTTTTGAAGCCTTTTTGGCAAGTTTTTCTGCTAATTTTTTTGCTTCGTTAACGATTTCTTGTTTTGCTTTTGACTTATCGGTATCATTGTTGCTTTTAAAGTATTTTATGGCAGCGTCATATAAAGAACCAATTTCGTCCGAGTTACTGTAAACATTTATCATGTTTGACAAATCGGTGCGATTAAGCCAAATTTTCATTACAGTTTGATCGCGAATAACATTTCCGGGAAGTTCTGCTCCAAAATCCTGCATAAAGTTTCTATCTCTCCAAATCATTGACGGCTTATACTTATAGTTTTCGGTTTTTTTAACAGGTTTTGTATCAGTATGTTGTTTAAGTTGAATTTTTGCACAAATCTTAGAAACTTGATCGTTTTGAACAAATGACCTGCAATAATATTTTTTGTTTTGTTGCAGGTAGTAGCATTTTTTCGAACCGATATTTATGGTTTTAACCGGCGAAGACGGTGCCGGATTTGTGTAAAGAGTAAAACCTGTTAGTTTTAACTTATTAACGGAACTTTTATATCTTTCGTCTTTTGCCAAAAGTCCGCTAACTTCATAATAGCCGGTTGTGCCACGGAATACAAACTTTGTTAAGACTTCCTGTGTTGTTTTGCCTTTAACGTCATAATACGCGATATTGCTTCCATTTGTTGCGTTTCCCCTGTCTGTATAATCCTTATCCTTATATTTCGTTTCACCGCATGCTGTCAAAAGTCCTGCTGACAAAACTATAACGACAATTAATAAGAGCATTGACAAAATATTTTTTGCGTGTTTTTTCATAACTATTCTCCCTAAAACAATTATGTAAAAAGAATACCATAAAATCTATATCGTCACGATACTATGGCAAAAATGTTCTTAAAATAGGCAAAAATAGACCAAAACTTATGTGTAATGGCAAATAATAATGAAATAAAAAGGTATGTTACGATTATCAACCAGACTGCGATAAACTTATTTTGAAAATTATTACTGTTTTTTATGATTTTTTAATAACCTATCAAATTATAAAACGCGCCCCTTACGGGACGCGTCTTATAAGATTTTCAATTGTCGTTTCCTTTGGGAACAATCCTTTCGCCGACGGTTTCGCATTCGTCGGGGAAAAACCTGACTTTTAATTTTCCGAGCAGTTTTTTAAGCGGATAATACAATACCGCCGTCGATATGAACACGCATATCGTCTGCGGCACCATTGCAAGAAAACTGCCGTAAAAATAAGTGAGCCACGCCTTGTTGTTAAAGCCCATCATAAGTGGTGTTATAACGTCGTCGAGAAGCGAAAAACATACGGTCATAAGCGACACGGCAACCAGCAATACGACAAACTGTTTTTTGCCTTTGATTTTTCCTATCTGCCCCACGGCGACGGCATAAAGCGGATAATATGTCAGATAAAGTACCGCTACCGTCGGATAAAACCCGAAAATCATCAGCCTTAACAACGAAAACGCCACTCCTACCACAAATCCTCTGCGACTGCCGAATACCAGCGAAAACATCGCCAGAGTAACCGATACGAGTTCGAGCCCGTAAGTAAAACTCAACGCAAACTGCACTCCTATCAGGAGTGCGGTGAACATTGCGATTAAGCTTAACTCACGGGTCGATTTCATTCTCAGAAGCTTTCAAGCAGGAACAGGTACGTCGCACCGTCTATAACGGGAAGGGTGGAAATACCCACGCTCGAATAATAATAAGTCGCTCCGTTGTAATCTTTCGTGTCGAATCCGCCCGTAGCGGTAAAGCTTCCGTCGGGATTCCACGTTCCGCTCTGCTGTTTGTAGGCGTCGTTATCTATCGTGTGATAAACGGAAATGTACTGATTGCCCTGCGGCGCAAATGCGTCGAGCTCGGTAATAAACGCTCCGTAACTGCCCGAAGTGTACTTGAACGCCGATATATTTCCCTTTTCGACGAGTTCGGACAAAGCGAAGACCATACGGTTTTCACGCGTCGTGAGCGTCGTCGATTTGTCTCCGACGATAACGGTTATGGTTTTTTCGGCGTCGGTTTCCTCATAATCCGCCACTTTGTCCTGAAGTTCCTGCACTTTTTTCTGAAGCGCGTTCATTTCGGAATTGTCGCAGGCGGTAAAGGCGACGAGAGTCGTAACGGCTACGACCGCGACGAGAATAAGACTGATAATTCTTTTTGCGTTTGCTTTCATAGTATCTCTCCTTTTTTTGGATTGCATAAAAACAGCGTGCACTTATAGTTTGCACGCTTCACGCCAAAACGAAAAACCAGACGCGGCGGTTTGCCGACTTATGCCGGGACCTCCCGACAAATACGGCAATGGCGGTTGTCCGGGACTCAAACCCGATTACCAATCTACTCAGTCTACAACTTTTCAAACCGTGTCTTATTAAGTTAAGTTTATGTTAGCACAATTAAATTATGGTGTAAAGTAAAATGTGTGTAAAAACTTTTTTGCGAAAACGTCGCTTGCCGGCGTCGATATTATTATGCTGTCGTTTGGCCGTTTTAAAACCTCAAACTTTTATTTTTACTAAAAAAGAGGGCTCCCTCGTAAGGAAGCCCTTTGCTTATTCTGTTATTCGGTAACGGGGCCGGCGAATACAAGCGCTTTGCCCTTTTCGTTATCGGTGTATTTCGAGAAGTTTTTAATAAACCTTCCCGCAAGGTCTTTCGCCTTGCTTTCCCACGCCGATTTATCGGAATATGTATCTCTCGGGTCAAGAATTTTATCGTCCACTCCGGGAAGAGCGGTTGGCACTTCGAGATTGAAATACGGTATTTTTTTCGTGGGAGCCTTTTCGATATCGCCGTTTAAAATCGCGTCGATGATACCGCGCGTATCCTTAATGGAAATTCGCTTGCCGGTACCGTTCCAGCCTGTGTTTACGAGATAGGCCTTCGCGCCGCTCTTCTTCATTTTTCTGACGAGTTCCTCGGCGTATTTCGTGGGATGTAATTCGAGAAACGCCTGGCCGAAACAAGCCGAGAACGTGGGCGTCGGTTCGGTTATTCCGCGCTCGGTTCCCGCAAGTTTTGCGGTAAATCCCGAAAGGAAATAGTATTGTGTCTGCTCGGGCGTAAGCACCGATACGGGAGGCAGAACGCCGAATGCGTCGGCCGACAGGAAAATCACGTTCTTCGCGTCGGGTGCCGCCGAAACGGGACGAACGATATTTCTGATATGCCCTATGGGATAGGAAACGCGGGTGTTTTCGGTGACGCTCTTATCCGCAAAATCGATTTTTCCGTTTTCGTCAAGCGTTACGTTTTCGAGAAGCGCGTTGCGCTTTATTGCGTTGTAGATATCGGGCTCGCTTTCCTTATCGAGGTTGATTACTTTCGCGTAGCAGCCGCCTTCGAAATTGAAAACGCCGTTTTCGTCCCAGCCGTGTTCGTCGTCGCCGATAAGCAGACGTTTCGGGTCGGTGGAAAGCGTCGTTTTGCCCGTGCCCGAAAGTCCGAAGAATATCGCGGTATTCTTTCCGTCCATATCGGTGTTTGCCGAGCAGTGCATCGACGCGATGCCTTTAAGCGGCAGATAATAATTCATCATCGAAAACATACCTTTTTTCATCTCGCCGCCGTACCAGGTGTTCACGATTACCTGCTCGCGGCTCGTAATGTTGAACACAACGGCCGTTTCCGAATTCAGACCGAGTTCCTTATAGTTTTCGACCTTCGCTTTCGACGCGTTGTAAACCACGAAATCGGGCGTGAAGTTTTCAAGTTCCTCCTCGGTAGGAGTGATAAACATATTCTTTACGAAATGAGCCTGCCAGGCAACTTCCATTATGAAACGGATTGCCATACGGGTGTCTTTGTTGGCGCCGCAGAATGCGTCCACCACGAACAGCCTTTTCCCCGAAAGTTCCTTTACCGCTATGTCTTTTACCGCCGCCCAGGTTTCCTCCGTCGCGGGGTGATTGTCGTTTTTATAGGCGTCCGAAGTCCACCATACGGTGTCTTTCGAATTTTCGTCCATAACGATAAATTTGTCTTTAGGAGAGCGTCCCGTATAAATGCCCGTCATTACGTTGACGGCGCCGAGTTCGCTTACCTGTCCTTTTTCGTAGCCCGTAAGGCCCGGTTTCGTTTCCTCCTCAAACAGCGTTTCGTAAGAAGGATTGTATACGACTTCGGTCGTTCCGGTGATGCCGTACTCGGTCAAATCGATTTTTTTCATACAATATACCTCTTTATAAACTCGGACGTTTTACGTCCTGTCGGTTTCGGAATAAAAATCTATCCCATTATTTTCATTATACACCATACTTGTAAAAAATGGAATAAATAATTCTTACTTTTTTACATTTACTTTATAAAACGAAACGGCCTCTTTCGTCCTTTACGGGTTTAATACGAGCGCCCCTCCGAACGCCTCTTCGGGAAACGAAATATTGCTCTTTTAATTTGTCAAAAGATAAAAAAATAATTGACAAATCGGCTTTTACCGCCTATAATAACTTTTGCTTTACGAATAAGTACCTTTAGCTCAGCTGGATAGAGCGTTTGGCTACGGACCAAAAGGCCAGGGGTTCGAATCCCTTAAGGTACGCCACATCAGACCGACGTATTCTGTCGGTCTTTTGTTTTCCTTAAGGTATTTGCACGCCTTGCGTGCTTGTTGCTTTGCAACACGAACCCCTGCGGGCTGACGCTTCTCTTTCGAGAGGGCCCTCTCCCGTTTCGCTATTTTACGAATCCCTTAAAGTACGCCATAGGAAACACTCATTCCCCTGTTTAACGGCATAAAAAAGCGCGGTCCGGAAGAACCGCGCGTTTGCGTTTTTTTAAATTATCCGTTTATACGGTATCGCTTATTATTTTACCGTCGCTTATTACCACGTTGCGAGCGCATTTTTTCGCTATCTCCTCGTTGTGCGTTACCATGATCACGGTTTTTCCCATACGGTTTAGTTTAAAAAATATTTCAAGAATTTTTTCGGAGTTTGCCTTATCCAGCGCGCCGGTAGGTTCGTCGGCAAGTATCAGAGAAGGATTGTTTATAAGCGCCCTTGCAATTGCAACCCTTTGACGCTCTCCGCCCGACATAACCGATACGTCGGTATTTGCAAATTCCGAAAGACCGAGGCTGTCAAGCATTTCGGCGCAACGTTTTTCCCTCTCCTGCCGTTTTACTTTTCCGTTAAGCAGAGGCACCGAAACGTTATCTTTCGCACTTACGCCCTCGATAAGAAAAGGATACTGCGTTACTATACCCACCTTCTCGCCGCGATATTTCGCAAGTTCTTTCGGCGTCATTGCGGACAACGTCAAATCATACGCCGCAACGGTGCCTTTCGTTGCAAAATCGAGAGTGCCCAAAATATTCAGCAAAGTGCTTTTTCCCGCGCCGGACGCGCCCGTTATCGCAAGCATTTCACCGTCTCCGACGGAAAGGTTAACGTTTTCGAGCGCGATTTTTTCGTTGGGTTTTCCTTCGTTGAAAACCTTATAAAGTCCCGATATTTCAATCATACAATTTTTCCTTCGCCCTGCTTTCCTCAACAATGCGTTTACTTTTGTTTTTTAATAAAACCGATATTAAAATACCGATTCCGAACACTAAAACCGCCGCTGCGGCAAAATATGCGACGTCGGCAATAATCGTATTTTTAAGAAAAACCGACGCGCATCTGTAAAACGACGAGAATTCGGACACCTCGTAAGAAAGCGTCTTGGGAAATTTTATCGCCGTAAATATTAACGTAAAGACGGCCGTAACCCCTGCGGCCACGGCAAAGTTTACAATGCGATGTTTTCTGTCCGAAAGAGAGGCCGCGACCGCGGCTACAACGGCGATAATCACGGCGACGTAAATCTTATACTCTTTTTTGTCGCGCTGTCTCGTAATCGTTTCGTAGTTGACGTCTCTTTCGCTCTGAGGTTGCGCTTTTGCGATGCCCTGCACCTCGGAAATAAGGTCTCTCAGCGTGCCGCTTCCGTGCATATCAAACATCACGACAAAACTTCCGCTTGCGTTCTCGACGTATTTTTCGACGCCTATGTCGGGAATAATAACGTCGCCCGCATACGGCTCGGTAAAGTAAAAGTGGATACCCGCAATTGCGCGTTCGTTGGAAATTTTACCCGCAACGTACGCGTCGATTACGTCCGTGTTTCCGTCAACCGTAGGGATTGTCAGTTCCAGATTGTCGCCAACCGAATACTTTTTCCATTGTTTTTCGCTGACGAGCACGGGCACGCGCCCCGTAAATTCATCGGGAAGGTCGTTGCCTTCGACGATTTTATATGTATTCTTTTCCGACCATTTTCCCGTTTTGAAAATAGCCGTGCTCACGATATCCTTACCTGCTCCGCGCGCCGTAACCGTCGTGGTGCAGTTTGCGCCCATATAACCTTCGATATAGTCCTTTCCGTCAAGCACGTCGGTAAACGTTTTCGGGTCGACTCCGTTTACAACCGAAAACCTGGCCGCGTATATTTCGTCTTTATCCGCGACTTCGAGTCCGTCGTAATACTTTTTCATCTCAAAGGACGTCATGGCATCGGGTATAAGCCATCCCAGCACGGCGCAAAGCACGGCGACAACGCACGTGCCGAGTATAAATAATCCTTTCCCCTTGACTTTTTTCATAATTATCTGCTCCTTTGTTTTATTATTTCCGCAATCTTTTTCTTTGACTGCGCCTGCAAAACCAACGCAGCGCTTCCGATAAAAAGCGCCGCCGTAATTACGGGAACGCTTATTCCCGTCGCCGCCGCGTCGTATATGCGACGTTTTCCTTCAAACACGATTTTTACGAGAGGCGCCAGTGCGGCCGCATAAAGCGCCGTTGCGCACAACGTAACGAAAAACGCAAATATTACGTACGCTTCCAGAACCGTTTTATAAGACCCGCCCGAAGCGTACGTCACCGCAATCGCGCTTTTTCCGTTTTCGAGACTTATACCGATAACGGCCGCAAGAACGAACGCGTCAAGTAAAGACAACATTACGATTACGGGAACGTATTCCGCCATCCGCTGTTTTCTGACTGCGCGCGATTCGTCGAAAAGCGTTTCTATCGTCTTTGAAAATCCGGCGGTATTTTTGATTATTCCGATATTTTCGGCGTAAACTTCGTCGGAAACGGAATTATCGAAAACAACGAGACTGAATCCCGACAAAGGTTTTTCGTCAAACAGATAATCCGCGCATATCATCAGCGGATACCGGTCGTAGTCCAGGGTGCTTTCGGTATCGGGCGTTCGGTATTCGGTCAAATCCGAAAAACCCGCGTTTCCGAAACCGTGAAACTTGGGCACTGCGGTTTCGGCGGGCAGCAATCCCGCAACCCGCGCTTCTTTGTAAATTCCTCCTTTTACAATAGTAAGCGTATCGCCCGTCTTATAACCCGAGTCCTCGGTAATAACGACCTCACATTCCTTTTTATTATCGTCGTAGCAAAACCATCTGCCTTCGGACAAAGGCAGAACAATGCCGGAAATAAGTTTTGTCCCGCTGATTGAACGCACCTTTTTTCCGTCGGCAAGGTTTATCAGAATATCGTTTGCGTATTCGACGGAATATACGTCTTTCAATTCGAAAACCGGCACTTCGTCTGCATTAATCGAACAGTAAACTCCTTTTTTTGATTTTAAAGGCGAATATACGTTAAGCTCCTCTCCGACGTCTTTTACGGACAATATCAGATAAGCCGTCGCAAGCATCGTTGCCGCAAGCACGATAATAAGCGCGGCGCAGTATCTTAAATTCTGCCTTATAATCTGTTTCCCCAAAAACCCGCTAAGCATCGCGTCCCGCCTTTACCGTACGCGCCGAAAGCCTTATCGTCACGGGCAAAAGCAGTAAAAACATAAGCGCCGTGAACGACAATATAACCGCGATATGGTTTTCAAAAGTAAGAAAATATTTTACCGATATTCCAAGTGCGTCGGGCAGATTGAGCGCAACTCTTTCGACAACGAGATATATGCACTCGCCCGCAGCGACCGGCACGGATAAAAGCATAAGCGACGCCGCCGATAATATGTAAAATATCCTGCTCTTTGCGTATCCGCAAAGCGCCAGCACCTCGCACGGCGCGACAAGTTTGTTCAATAAATATCCCTCTATCAGCGAAAGAGCGGCAACCACCGCGATGAGAGCCAGAATAATGGGCAGAAAAACCGACGAATACTCCGCTGTTTCCTTTATCCCGATTTTATCGGGCAAACGGATTTCGTAATTCCCGAACGATTTTTTAACAATCCTTTCAAACTCGGCGGGAGTGACCTTTCCGCTGTTCGTAACGGTTATGCTTCGGATAACGGTATCGTCCGTTAAAGCCTCGGAAGACACTATAAAATCGCAATCGATAAACGTTGTCAGACCGACGATATGGAAAGTCCCGTCGGACAGCATTATCTCTTTGCCAATCTGCCCCGCGTCCTCTTTTCTGCCGCTTAATATTTCATCTGCGGACAAAGGTTTTCGCCCTTCGGTAACAGAAAAATCGTAGCCGACTATATGCGCCTCGACGCCGTCGTCGAGATTCAGAACGAACGTCGCCGCCTTATCGCGCGGGAATTTTTCGACCGCGCTTTTCAGCGACGAATAAACGTCGTTTGTAATCACCACGCATTTTCCGTCGCTGTTTAAAATGCTCACCTTTGCCATAAAATTGGCGGCATACAATGAAAAAACGAAACACAGGCAGACGCAAAGTCCGCAACAGACGAACAACGCCCTGTTTTTATTGAACAGATTTTTAATAAGCAACCCTACTCCCATTATAAAAGACGGCGGCGAAACGCTTACTGAAACTCAGGCAGATAACGTGAGCCGTGAAAACAAACGCGCTCCGCTGAAAAAACGGTTATTATACCGAATAAACATTCTCCATTCATCATAAGCGTTCCCCCTGTTTACAGTAATTAAAAAGACTTGTCTTTTTATTTATAATAACATACTTCCCGCATTAAATCAATACCCTGTTATCCGTCGGAAAATTTGCAAATATTCAAACCGCAAAAATATAAAACCGCCCTTAAAGCACAGGTATCTTCCTTTATTTCAGTCCGGAAGGCGGCGTTTTGAGGTGATTTTGTTGGTGATTTCCGAAGTCAGAAGAAGAAGTCCCGCAAGCGCTATGAGAAGATACGGCGTAAACGCAAAGGTGGTTTTAGGCGCGATAAAACCGTATGCAAGCTGCACGGCCCAGCCTATCGCGTACGAACCGCCCATCTGTATGCCGGTGATATCGGCGGAATATTCGGTGCCGAAGCGGTAAGGAACGGAATGTATGGTGGACGGAAATACGGGCCCGAAACCGAGACCTATCAGCAAAAGTCCGGTAAGCGCGTACTCGCCTACGGGCAATGCGAAAACTATCATACCCGCAATCATAACGCCTATACCGGCGCGGACAAGCGTTTTGTCGTCCGTTTTGAAGGATACGAAACCGCTGATAATTCTGCCCGCCATTATTCCGCCGTAATAGACGGAAATCCACCTTGCGGCAACGGCCGGTGCGACCGATTTTACGTTGACGGCGTAACTTGCGCCCCACGTGCCTATTAAAAATTCCATCGATATATATAATCCCAGCGAAAGCACGGCCCATAGCACGCCGGGAATCCTGAAAACCTTAAAAAAGACGGGGGTTTTATTTTTTTTCTTTTTGGGTTTATCCGTACCGTCGGTTTCGTCCGCCGCCCCGTCGTCGGATAAGGCGTCGTCCGCCACCGCGTCTCCGTTTGCATATTCCGTAGGAACGTCAAGACTTTCTATCGTCGATTTTTCATACTTTTTCCACAGCGGAAGAGAAAGCGCGGCAATCAGAAATATTCCCGCCTGAATATACGACACGCAACGGTATCCCGCGCGCCAGTCGTTGCCGTTGTCCAGAAAAGCGCTCATAATAAGCGGACTTAAAGTAACGCCTATCCCCCAGAATGCGTGAAGCCAGTTCATATGTCGCGCCTTATAGTGGGTGGATACGAAATTATTCAGTCCCGTATCAATCGCGCCCGCGCCGAGTCCCATAAGTATCGAACCCGCTATCGCCATCGCGATATGCACGGAAAGTCCTATTATAAGCATACCGGCGACGGTCAGAAAAACCGAAACCACCGTTACCCGTCCGGTGCCGAATTTTCTTATAAGCGGACCCGCGAAAAAGCTTACTCCCCCCGACCCTACCGCCGTGATTATCATATAAACGCTTGCAAATCCCTCCGCCACCCCGAAATCGAGATGCATCACGGGCCACGCCGCTCCGAAAAGCGAGTCGGGAAGTCCGAGAGAAATAAATATCAGATAGATAATCGCAAGCAACAACGTCATAAATTCTCCGATTCGCAGGCGCGTTTCGCCCGCAACTACATTATATGGCATAAACCGCGTAAAGGCAATTCAAATCAGGGTCCGTTTTACTGTTTGAATTATACGTTCTGCTTCCGGAAGACCCGAATCGGCGTAAACGGAACGTTCCGGCCCGAATGCAAAAGCTTTTGCGTTGACTTTTTATTTATATAAGTTTATACTTTGAGTATCACGACGCGGGAATGCCGAAATGGAAAAACTCAAAAGTTGGCACAGGCTGGATAACTCCGGAAAGATTTATCCCTTCTACCTAAAAGACAATGTTCAGAATCTGTTCAGAATATCGGCGACTCTTTTCGACGATGTTGACCCCGCCGTTCTCGAAACGGCGTTGCAGAATTCGATAAAACGCTATCCCTATTTCAACGTTTGTTTAAGACGGGGAATTTTCTGGCATTACCTCGAAGAGCTTGACGGAAAACCCACCGTAACGCCCGACAGCGACGTTCTTATTAAAGATATCGACTCGATAGAAACTTACGGCTATACTTTCCGCGTATCCTATTACCGCAACAAATTTTCAATCGACTGTTTTCACGCTCTTTGCGACGGAAACGGCTGTATGGAATTTTTCAAAACCGTTCTTTACGAATATTTAAGACTTTCGGGACAAAGCGTCGACGCGGGCGATAAAATCCGCCTGCCCGAAAGCGAGCCTTTGCCGGACGAGGCGGAGGACGGTTTCCTGAAATACGCAGAGCATGTCGGCCTTTTTAAAATGAAAGGTATCGACGAGCTCAGAGGCAGCGCGGCGTATACGTTCGACGACCCGCGCTTCGATTTTAAAGGAAGCGGCGTAATCGAGGGTTTTACCGATACTTCCGCACTGTTAAAACGCGCGCACGAACTGAATACCACGGTAACGGCATATATCGGAGGCGCTCTCGTTTACAGCATTTACAAAGCAAAAATCACCCGACGCGAAGGCAATCCGCCCGTCGTGTTATTCGTGCCTATAAACCTCAGAAAAATTTTTCCGAGCCGCACTTTGCTGAACTTTTCCCTCTTTTCGCGAGTAGGCGTCGACGTCAACGGCGAGCCTTCCTTCGAAAGCATGGTACGGCGCGTCGAAGAACGTCTGAAACGGGACGCTAAAAAAGACGTTTTGCAAAACAAAATCAACGTAACGGCAAAAACCGAACGCCTGTTTCTGTTCAGAATTATGCCTCTGCCTCTTAAACAGTTTATTTTCAAGGTGTCGGGCATCTTCTTCGGCAACGGCAAAAAGACCATGACTTTTTCGAATATGGGCGTCGTAAATCTTCCCGAAGAAATGAAGAGATACGTGTACGAAATAAGCATTATGGCGTCGACCGCCAAAACTTCTCCGCGCGCGCTGACAACCGTATCCGCTCTCGGAAAAACCTCGTTCACCTTTTCGAGAAAAACCTGCGATACCGAAGTGGAAAAGGAATTTTTCCGTTTTCTTGCCGCCGACGGACTGGACGTAACGGTCCGCAGCAACTACTGGGAGGCGTGATATGTATTACTGCAAACGTTGCAACGTCCGCGTTAACGGAACAAACGTAACGTGTCCGCTGTGCAAAGCGCCGATGGAAGGCGTCGCCGAGCCCTTTCCTCCATATCCCGAAAAAAAAGCGACCCGCTCGAAAAACCGTCCCATAACTTTTACGGGCGTTTACGTTTCTCTTGCAACCCTCGTCCTAATAATATGTTTCGCGCTTAACTTTGCGCTGCCTCACAGATATATCTGGTCGGTATTTGCGCTTATTCTCGTTCTGTACGGCTATTTCACCCTGAAAACCACCGTTTTTTATAAAGGTCCTCACGGCGCGAAGGTATTTTCGCAAACTCTTTGTCTGTGCGTTATTTTCATCACCGCGCAATACGTTTTCAGAACGGGGGAATGGGCGTTCGCGTATGCGATACCGGCAACGGTCGTTATTTCGCTTGCTCTGCATCTTCTTTTCGTGGGCGTTTTTCACAAACGGCGCGGGAATTCGTTTTTCAGATATATGTGGCTCACCTGCCTTCTCGGCGCATTGCCCGCCATAACCGTTCTTGCAGGAGTTTGCACAAAGATAATCCTGCCTATGATTGCTTTCGGGATATCGATGATAACGTTGATGTTTCTTATTGCCTTTACGGGGCGTACAATCGCAGACGAAATCAGAAAAAAATCGCATATCTGAACTCATCCGCCTTAAAAAACGACGATTTGTTTATTTTTCGCGCATTTTATTTTAAAAAAATATTGAAATGCGCTTTATTTTTGTAATATAATATTTTTAGACCTAACAAAGGAGAGAAATTATGAGCGAAGATTATTCGAAATTTATCGCGCCCGAAAGACGCGCAAAACCCACTCCTAAAAGCATAGTCCGCGAAGACGGCAGTTGCGAGTTCGGCACTTTCGACAAGGAATTCGAGGAAATGGACCTTGTGAAACTCAAACGGCCTACCGCCCTTCCTCAATGCTTCAATCGTCTTAAACTGACGATGTGGGAAGCAACCGAGGTTCATCTGAAAAACGGCGTACTACTTGCCGTAGTCTGCGATATGGGCATTTTCGGAAAAACCCTTAACGTGTTTTACGACAAACGCACCAAAAAGACCTACTGCTGGGATACCAACCTCAAAAGCAAGGATACCGTCATCGCCAAAAACCTTATAAACGGCGCGGTAGCGGAAGCGCATACCCCCGTCAGTTTCGTGAAATACGTAAACAATTTCCAGGACGGAAAATGCGAGCTGTCGGGCAAACACAGCGGAAAATGCCTTATAACCGTACCCCGCGAGGACAAAACCGCCGTTGCGGCAATCAAGGAAAACTACGGCGAGGCCTCGATTGAATACAGCTTCACGCTTAACAGACTCAGCAAGCCCTGCGTAGCAAGTATCCCCTTCTCCGAGACTCGTCCCCGTCCGCTGTACAGCCAGAAGGATTTCTTCAAGGCGGAAGGTTCTCTTATCATAAACGGCGAAGAAATGCTAACCGACGAGGACAGCACCGCCGTTGTCGACGACCACAGAGGTTATTATCCCCGTCACGCCCATTACGACTGGGTAACCACAATGGGAAAATGCGATATCGACGGCGAAAAGAAATGGCTTGCTTTCAACCTTACGAGAAATCAGTCGATTAATCAGGAAAAATACAACGAAAACATTTTGTGGCTCGAGGGTGAAACCAGCATACTTCCCCCCGTAAAGTTCGAAAGAAGCGTCGAGTCCCGCGATTTTAAAAATTATTCCGAATGGACCATAAAAGACGAGCACGATATGGTAAATCTCAAATTCAAAGTGTACGGCATAAATCCGATGATTATGCACGCGGTGGTCGTAAATATAGATTACTATATCACTTTCGGCGTTCTCGAAGGATACCTTCGCGACGAGTCGGGCAAGAAATACGTGCTTGACGGAATGATGGGTATGGGCGAAGATAAGACTCTTCTTCTGTAAACCGTCCTATTATTAAATTAAACATAAAACGGCTTCTTACGGGAAGCCGTTTTTTTTGCGCCGCCTTTTTTATTTTCAGAAAAACCCTACTTTTTAGTATTGGATTTTATGCGGATTTTCGTTGTATAAATGTATAAAAATCTACTGAAGTACAATAAAAAATCCGTCGTTTTTACCTGATTTTTCACACAAACGTATATTTATCGAAAAATTTCAACAATTTAACCTCATTTTATTGCAAAATGCGAATTATGCTGTTATTATTATAAAAATACAAAATTTTTGTCGATTTTTCGACTATTAAAAGGAGGTGTCTTTATGACCTACATTGACAACGTACTGGCTCGGCTGAAAGAGAAAAATCCCGGGGAAACCGAGTTTATTCAGGCCGCTACCGAAATTCTGCAATCGCTGAAGCCCGTCGTCGAAAAACATCCCGAATACGAAAAAGCCGCCCTTTTAGAACGCTTTACCGAACCCGAAAGAACAATTATGTTCCGCGTCCCCTGGACGGACGATAACGGACGGGTGCACGTGAACAAAGGTTACCGCGTCGAATTCAACAGCGCGATAGGCCCGTATAAAGGAGGACTGAGATTTCATCCGTCGGTAAATCTGTCGGTTATTAAATTTCTCGGTCTCGAACAAATTCTCAAAAACAGTCTTACCGGCTTGCCCATCGGCGGCGGCAAAGGCGGCTCCGATTTCGACCCGAAAGGAAAATCCGACCGCGAAGTTATGGCTTTCTGCCAAAGCTTTATGACCGAACTTTACCGCCATATCGGCGCGGATACCGACGTGCCCGCCGGCGATATCGGAGTAGGCGGCCGCGAAATAGGATATCTTTACGGCCAGTATAAGCGCATCGCAAACGAGTTTACGGGGGTGCTGACGGGACGAGGACTTTCATACGGAGGCTCTCTCATCAGAAAAGAGGCCACCGGTTACGGCCTCGTTTATATCGTCGAAGAGGCGATGAAGTGGAGAAACGACAGTTTCGAGGGAAAAACCGTCATCGTGTCGGGAAGCGGCAACGTCGCCATATACGCCTGCGAAAAGGCTCAGCAACTGGGCGCGAAAGTCGTTGCCATGTACGATTCCAACGGATATATCTACGATAAAAACGGAATAGACGTCGACGTCGTCCGTCAGATTAAAGAAGTGGAGCGCGGCCGCATCAAAGAATACGCAGACCGCGTGAAAGGCGCCGAATATTCTGAAGGTTGCAACGGAATCTGGAGCATTCCCTGCGACGTGGCTCTGCCCTGCGCAACGCAGAACGAGATAGATAAAGAAAGCGCCGAACTGCTTGTTAAAAACGGCGTACGTTACGTGGCGGAAGGCGCGAATATGCCCTCTACGCTCGAAGCAATCGACGTTTTCAAGCGCGCAAAAACCGTTTATCTTCCCGCAAAGGCCGCAAATGCAGGCGGCGTGGCTACCTCTGCTCTCGAAATGGCGCAGGCGTCGGGCAGAATGTTCTGGAGCGCCGAGAAAGTCGATAAGAAACTCAAAGAGATTATGGTGAACATTTTCCGCAATATCGACGCCGCCGCAAACCGATACGGCTGCGACGACGATTACGTAGTCGGCGCGAACATAGCCGGTTTCGAAAAAGTTGCCGACGCTATGATGTCGCAGGGTATCGTCTGATTTTTATACATCGCAATGATAACAAGGAGTTGCCTTTTCGACAACTCCTTGTTTTATTAATGATTTCTGTCAATCCGAACGACGTTTATCCCTCGCTCTTTCGCTTTTAATACGCCTGATTGACGGTTTTGTTTATCCGACGTCCGCAACGGCTTGAATTTAATTTGACACGCACATTTTTATCGGGTTATAATTTTATCATAAAGTTTTCAAGGGGTTATTATGAGAAGTTTTATGAGCGTATTCGCCGCGGGCGTTCTTCGCCTTACCGGCTACAAAAGAAAGGTTAACAACGAAAGAAGTATGGCGCGCTATATGGAAAAGTGCCGCCGCCGCAGCGCAAAGCCTTTTTCGGTGCCGAAATTTTCTAACGTCCGCGTAAACGTAAAAAAAGAACTTTTTGAAGGAATGGAAATATTCCTTTTCAAAAAAGAAGGCGCGCAATCCGATAAAGTTTTGTTGTATTTTCACGGCGGAGGGTACGTCGAGCAACCCTTACCGCAACACTTTTCCTTCGTCGGCGAGATGGTAAACAGGACGGGTATCCCCGCCGTCTTTCCCGTATATCCGAAAGCCCCCGACCATACCTACAAGGAAAATTATCCGTTGCAACTTGAATTGTACGAAAAAATTCTCGAAACCCACAGCCCCGAAAACGTGATAATCGCGGGCGATTCGTCGGGCGGCGGCATGGCTCTTGCGTTTGCCGAATACCTTGCAAAGAAAAACCTGCCGCAACCGGGAAAACTCGTTCTGCTTTCGCCGTGGGTTGATATCAATATGGACAATCCCGAATTAAAAGATTATAATCGCCGCGACCCGTCTTTGGGAATAAACGGCCTTAAAACAATGGCAAAAGCATGGGCGGGCGGTGACGACCTTCACGATTATCTTTTAAGCCCCCTCTACGGCGACCTTACGGGCCTTGCCGACATATATCTGTTTATCGGAACGGGCGAAATGCTGTGCGCCGACGCACGCAAACTCCGGGCGCGCGCAAAACAACAAGGGGTAAAAATTCACTATTACGAGTATCCTAAAATGAATCACGTTTTCCCGTTATATCCTATCCCCGAGGCGGATATCGCGAAAGCAACCATCGCGGATATAATAAGCGACTGACCCGATGTCGGTATCCTTTTATCCGTTTATTTATACTGAAAGCGGCCGGACCCCCCGACCGCTTTACATATATGTTTTTTATTCGTCAGTCGTCTTTTTTACTGAAAATGACCGCCTTTGCGGTAAACGTTCCGTCCGAATAATCGTAGTTGATTACGCCGTGATATTTTTCCACTATGCCCATAACGCTGCGCGTCCCGACGCCGCCGTCGCGATCTCCTTTTCTTACGGGATGGCCGTTGTACATTTCGACGTCGTCAGCGCACGGATTGATAACCGATAAAGCAAGTCTGTCGTTCTCGCAGGACGCTTCAATAGTCAGCGCTCGTTTTAATTCGGGCAATTTCTTACATTCTTTGACGGCGTTCTCGGCAAGATTGAAAAACAAACCGCACATATCCACCAAATCGGCATTGAAACTTTCGGGAACGACCGCGCTGACAGAAGGATTAATCCCGTTCGCTTTCGCCGACTCGACGATGGATTGCAAAATGCCGTTTATGCCCTTATGTTTGCAGTAGACCACCGGTTGCAGATTTTCCACCGCACGCATATGTTCGCTTAAATACGCGCGGGCTTCGTCGTATTTCTGCCCGTCAAGCAGAGTAACCAGCAATGCGTCGTGATGCCTCATATCGTGGCGCGCCCGTCTGGTATTTTCCGTTGCCATTTCGTTCTGTTCGAGTTGTTTCAGCCACATCGCATTCTGCGTGGCCAGATGACCGTTCTGCTCGGCAATTCTTTGCTTTTCTTCAAACAGTCTGAACGAATAAAACATTACGCCGTAAACCAGCATCATAGTCGCCGCAAGAAAGATTACGACAATACAATAATATACGCTGTCTCTAATATCGGCAATACTGACGAAGGTTGTCTGCAATACTATGAAAGCGCACGGAATAATAAAAAACAGGTTCCAAATACGCCGTTGCGGGTTTGTCGTGCGGACCATCCTTTTATACATCGCGCCGAAAATAAAATGGTACGCAACAGCCAATACGATATATATGCCTATACCGTATAACAGCGACGACCTGAAATCGTGCTGAAAAACCTGCACGGAAAAATAGTACATAATCGTGACGTTGAACATCACGACGTTTGTTTGCGTAAGCAACAGTATACAGTCGCGAATCAACTTGTCGGCCGAAAACAACATCTGCACTACAAAAATCGGAATAGACGCAAAAAACCAGATTAATACTTCGAAAAATACCGTTAAACCGCTTATTTCGCACATTCCCGCAAAAATAGCGCCGCTTGCTATCGCCGTAAGAATAAGAACCGTCACCGCGATTTTTTTATCTTTTTTATAGGTGGACAACTGCGAAAACAAAACGACTGCGAAAATATAGTTTACGCTTGCGTATATAAACCGGGTTAAAAACGTCGTTGCAATGACCATACTACTCCTTGCCGAAAACAAAGCGAACGTATTCGGCCTTGAACGTTGCGTATTTCCCTTTGGAGACGGGAATGGTTTTATCGCCGATAATCAGACTTACCGCCGAAACGCTTTTAATATAACTCATATTTACGATGAAAGACTTGTGCGGTCTCGCAAAACAACCGAACGGCGACAAATCGTCGTATAACTCCTCGACGGTCGCGCGAAGCCTGCAAACCTCGCCGTTATTCATATAAACTTCAACGTAATGCTTGTCCGACTCGACGTACATGATTTTTTCAACGGCTAAACGACGAATCACGCCGTCCGATTTTTTGACGATATACTTTTCGGGTGCGTCGATGCGCGCAAACGCTTTGTCCAGCGCTTCGTCAAAACTGCTCTGCGTATAAGGCTTTATAAGATACTGCACGGCGTCCACCTCAAACGCCTCGACGGCGTACTCCCTCGACGTCGTAAGAAATATTATGCAACACTCCGTATGACTTCGCCGTATTTCCCTGGCGACGTCTATGCCCGTAAGTCCGGGCATGCACACGTCAAGCAATACGACCGAATAACCGTTTATCGCAAGTGAATCCAAAAATGCCGACGGACAATTGAAAGTATGAATTTCAACTTCGCGACCGCGTGCGGAAAAATACGCGCGCGCGGCGTTCTCCGCAAATGTCAGTTCCCGCTTGTCATCGTCACAAATTCCGATTGTTGTCATAATTCCCTTATTCGCTTTATTTATATGCTTGTCTCTTATCTTAAAAAACTTAATGCGTCATCGGACAATTCCCAAAACGTCGTCACGTTAACTTCGCCGAATATAACCGTCTGTTCCTCTTATTACTTTGATTATACCATCTGCTTATATTATTGTAAAGGTATAAATTAAAACATATATGGCAATTATGGCCCGTTTTCGTCATTTCGTGCCTGTTTTGAGGTCATTTTTGCCAGATTTGCTCCGATAAGGGGAAAATTTTATATTATAAAAACGAACTTAAATCAGGGAGATATATTATGAAATCACGTTCAAAGAAAATTATCGCAACAGTATTGATTTGCGTAATGGCCGTATCGATGTTATTTGCCTTTTCCGCCTGCGACGTTACACCGTCAAGCGGCGCTATAAGCGGTTCCGCAACATCTGCTGTCGGTGTTTCGAATATTATTCAATCTTTCCGTAATATTCTTGAAAAATTAGGTTTGTACAAACCGACGCAAAATCTTGAACTTGAACTCGGCAAATCTCAGACTTTTTCTATCAAAAAGGGCTACACTTACAATATTGTCCTTCCAAATAACGATAACGACGGCATGCACGTATTAAATTATCGTGCCGACGTTGACGGCCTGGACATGGCTCTTTATAGAAAGAGTTACAAAAGTTCCGACTGGCAAAGGTATGCAAATTATCAGGCCAATACAAAACTTTCCACAAATCTTATTGAAGTTAACAGTTCAAATTTTTATCCGTCGCTGAATCCCGATGAAAATCTTTATAGAACCGAGACGTATAAATTATCCTTTAAAGCTAACAAAAGTTGCTACTTTTCGGCGATGAAGAATATGAAAAAATAATAGCAGAATTATTACAATAAAAGCAAAAAGCGACCGAAATTTCGGTCGCTTTCTTTTGGGTTTTGATGGGCTTTTGCTGGACTTTAATTGGCTTTTACGGTATTGTTTGTTTAACGATACGGAGGCGCAATATGAAGATAAAAATCACCCATACGGAAGGTAATTGGCAATTCGAAACGATAGGCAGAATAAAATTCTACGTGCAGGTGTTTGATGAACCGAGTAGCTACGGAATCAAAGACGGCAGAATAAGCAGATTATGGATAGACGGCATGGCAAACTACGACCGTAGCTGGGATGAGACACCCACAACTACCAAAGCCGAGCAACGGGTCAAAGAACTAGTCGATTACTTCGATAAGCCACAACAAAGCATAGACTATGAAAAAGTAATTACCGAGGCAAAAGACAAAAGCGAACTTATAGGCGTGATAATAGCATTCTCGCAGGATACGAGCCTTCCGTGGGCAACCTTCCGCAAGTACTACAGGCAAGCGCATCTGCGCATGTTGACCGAATTCAAGGAAGAATAACGAACGTGCTACTATGCAAAAACGACCGAGAAATCGGTCGTTTTTTTGGTCTTCCCGGCGAGAATCGAACTCACAATTGATCCTTAGGAGGGATCCGTTATATCCATTTAACTACGGAAAGTTATATTCAATTTTACAGGATATAGCAATACCCCTGTTGAACAAAAATTTCTGCCGTGGTCACCAAATAGGTCACCAAATTTTATTTTAGCCGTCTACCGTATCACCCAAACGCACGATTTTGAGCGGTTTTCGTAAGTTATTGACCCGTTTTTACGGGTTTATATTAGGAATAGCGCACCCTTAGGAGTTGTGGTATTTAGTGAAAATGGCTTCTAAAACGGGCATTTTCTTCTAAATCCACGCCAAATGAGTACTATTTTGAATCTATTTTACCCCTTTTCTTGTCTAATGTAAAGCTATTTTCATAGCGTAAAGCAGCTTTTATACCAATTTTATACCAGTTTTATACCAGAAAATCTCTCCGAATTTTGTCTTTTTCGTCTTAGGTTTGTAGCACAGATAAAATCGGAAGTCAACGGAAAAAATCATCGCTGAAAAATAGAATAGATTATATCGTTTAAGCCCAATCGGTTTGCTACCGGTTGGGCTTTTTAGTTTGTTTTGAAAGTTGTCCGTTATCCGAATGCAATGATTTTGTTCTGGTCGTTGACTTCCGTGTGCCCGCACTCTGAATCATCGCGACTGTTGCTTTTATCGGTGCTACTGCGCCTGTGCCGAAAAAGGCAAAATAAAAATTCGGAGGTAAACAAAAAAATGAAGAAAGTAGCTTACTCGGTTACGAAAGTCGGGCGGTATGAAAATACCAAGATGAAAGGCGTAGGCTTTATCAGCGACGCCGATCTGGTATTCGCCTGCGTGAGCAAGAACGGAAACCCGTACATTCGGGTATTCGAGGACTGCGTAAAGCAATGCCATCCCGTACTTAATTCGGAAAACGAATTTAAGGGCGCGCACTACGAAATCCGCGAAGTCGAATTTGAACGGGAAGACGGCAGCAAAGAAACCAGAGAAATAGAAGTTAACTATTATATCTGGTACAAAATACTCGATTAAAAAAAGGAGTAACGAAAATGAAAAACAAATTTTATCTCAATGAATTTCAGTTCTTCGACGGCGAAAGCACAATCGTTTTCAACATCGTCGAAGTGAACGAAAACAGCCACACAATTACGGTAGCCGTTACGCGGCAGGGCAAGATCAGCGTCGTGACTTACGACCTTCTGATGGACAACGAAGGCAAACTGTATTTTGAATACGGCTGTATGTACGAAAAAGTCCGTATAGACGATTTCGAAGGTTAAGGAGGTTTGAAAATGAAAAATTGTAAAACCGACAGCAAAAAGCATTGTATGGCTTGCCCCTACTACGACTACTGCGACAGAGCAAACCGCTGCGACGGTAATTGCCATAAGTGCAACGACGAAACTTGTGAAAACAATCCGCGCTATCGGTTAAGTAACAGCTCGGAGGCGGACAAATGAGCGCCGCTAACGAAAACAGAGAAACCTGTAAACGTATTGCAGCCGAAATCGAGGCATATCACGACCGAACTATGTATCGTTGCCCCGAATGCCGAAAGGCTATCGAATGGCAGAACGAACAGTACGATTCCGAAGAAAACGTATATACCTGCCCCGAATGCCGGAAGACTTTCGATGAAAGCGAGCTTGAAGCGCTTTCCGTTTACGACTATCTCTCCCGCAGCTATTACGACCTCGAATATCGTGTTGACGCGCAAGGCAACTACAAGAGCGTGGAAATTATGGTAGCCGGAGGCGGACCGAGCATTTACATTGATACAGGCTGCAATGCCGTAAAGCTGTTCTGGTGGGGCGAAAAAGCCGAATACTCTATTTCTCCGGAAGCCGCAAGCGCAATCGACGAGTATTTCGAAGAAGAGTTCCGATATATGAGATAAGGAGTGCTTCTATGAAATATCAACGGAAAACCCAAGACGAATATATCCTGCTGACCGATTACGGTTACGGCTGGGAGGAAGAAGTTACGGAAGATACTTTCCGTGAAATCAGACAGCGGGCGCGGGAGTATTTGTTAAATTCGACCGCGCAAATCAGAATAATAAAACGGCGCACGCCGATAAAGGAGAAAAACTTATGAACGATAACGTCAAAATTCAAATTACGTACAGGAATAAGACTTACGCATTCGACTTCGGCTCGGAGGCATATATCTTTCATACCGGAATTTACAACGACATTGACCGAAAATACGGACTGAAAGCCCTTCTCGAATACGTGGGCGTCGTACAGCGTTGCTATCTTTCGGACAGCAACAGAACCCCTCTCGGAGCATTGGCGGACCATATCGCCGCTCATTGGAAAAAGCTCAGATCGGCAGACAGATACGATATTTTGGAACACTTTTACGAATCGGAGGATTGGTTATGAGAAACGTATATATGGTTTTATTCGACTGGTCTACCACGGACGACGCAGGCGTTGAAGTCGAACTGTTCGACACCTACCAAAAGGCTTTCGACCGCTTTAACGCTATTATCGCCCAAGAAAAAAATCCCGAAATGAGCTGGGCGGCTGACGCCTTTGACGAGGACGGAACCGAAAGAGACGGCTACATTTTCGACAGCGAAACAGACGGCTCAAAAAAACACGATCTGTTTTGGAACCTGACAGATCAGGACGACTGGAATATTCACGATTTCTTGGAGTTACGGATTATGGAGGTAAAGTAATGAAAAACATCAAAGAAGCACAGCCCATTCTGACGGCAATTTACTGTCTGAACCGCACAAACGAAAACGAAGATAAGACGATTCGGCTCATACTAGATTATGCTTTCCGCAGGTTGTTTGGAGCGAATACCAATCTTTTAACGCTCTGCTGCGTCGGAAAAACTTACGCGCAAATGTACGACGAGGTTTTACAGTTATTGAAACGCGATACCGATTATGAAAAATACTTGGAGGAGATACTGAAATGAACGACAAAGTTATGGCGCATATCAACAGTCTGGGCGGAAAAATGGACGAGATCACCGTTCTGGAAAAGGTAGAATCGCCAAGCCAGCCCTATTATATCGTAGATTATCGCGGTGTGAAATGCACCGCGATTTTTAATTGGTTTACCTGCGAATATTACGCGGACGACAAATTCGGGAGGATTGAACGATGACCCGGACGATTTACTATTATTACAATTCGCGGGGCACGCTCATTTTCAATTACCGCGACGAATGCGGACGGTATATTGACAATAGCTATCTGTACTACACCTTCCGGGAGGCATTGCGGAAATTCCGCAATGACTTCGGCTTACAGCGCAAACACATTCGAATCTACAAATTATATTGAGGAGAAACGAATATGAACAAATACACGGAACTGAAAAACAGACACCAGAAAGAAGTGAACGCCTTCCCTCTGGGCGCGGCATTCAGCAACAAACAGTTTGCCGAGATGATGGAAAAGTGGGGCTTGACGGAGAACGATACCGATAAAATTTACAAAATCGGCGCAGGCTGTTTTATCCGCAAGAGCGACCACGCCGCTTTTCACGAAATGCTTGACCGGCACGGACGGGAACGCAACGCTGCTATCGCCGAGGACAAGACGGGCGACGGGTATATTTACGATATGTTTTATACGGAGCTTGCCAACCACGAATACTGTATTACTTGCGAGCTTGACGAAACGCTGGAAGCTCTATGTCTTACGATAGACGAAATCAACGCGGACAAACGGCTTTTGCGCGGGTTGAAGAAAGCGAGAGCGAAATATCTGAAAAACTGCAAAGAGTAAATTCGGGAGGATTGAACAATGAGCAATATTCAAAGGCTTGTAACGGAAGGAAACAGAAATCACAGACTGTTCGGAGCAGCGATTGCCGACTTGAAAAACTCGCAAGGCTTTTATACACGGCTTTTCGACGCCGTAAACGATTTAGACGAGGACGGCTATATCCGACTGTATGAGCAGCTTGAACGGCAAGACTTTCACGATACCGTTGACGTTGTGCTTTGGCTGGAGTGTTGAAATGAAACATTACGGCTACAAAGTCTGTTACAGAGTACAAGGCAAACGCAAGTTGAAACTCTACCTTGTCACGAACGAATACGACGGCGCGGTGTGGAATGTCCGATGGTACGAAAGTCATTCGCCGCCCGACAGAAAGACGGGAGAGCCGCTGTTAAACGTAACTTGGCAGATATGTCCGGTAAGAACGCTTATCGAATACAAATGGCTTTGGCGCGGCTGTCCCTTCTGACGCAGCGTAACGCCGTACCATTTATCCCAATAATAAAAAACCGAAAGGAGATTAAGAAAATGAAAAACAACAGATTATCCCACGGCAAGCTGTATGCGTTATGCAACAGGTATCAATGGTTTACCGCCGGCGACGCAAAGCAGTACGAAAAGATGTTTTGGAAGAACGACAACGGCGCAACGCTCGAAGATATCGCCTTTATCATTTGGTTTTGTTCGACCAATGCGACCGAAGCGGAAATATTGAAGATTATTACAGAGGAGCAAGACTTATGAGAGAACTAAATTTGACCGCCAAAGGCGCGGAACAGGAACTGATACTTGCCTATCTCAAAGAGAACGCGAGCGAGGTTTTAGCAGAAAAAATCAACAACGGCGTACCCGTCGAAAAGGACGGAAAAACGCTTATCAACAAAAAGAACTTGGACGGCTTTATGCGCTACGCTTGCTCGGAAGCCCAAAAGCAAGCAGAGAAAGGCGCGAGAGGCGCTTGTATCGAGGATAAGACGGTGTACGGCTGGGCGATCCACTATTTTGAGGAAAACAGTATCGAAGGCACGCTCTTTAACGAGGACGGCACCGAGTACAAACCGCCGAAACCCGCTAAAAAGACTGCAACTCCTGCCGTTACCAACACTCCGCCGGCACCCAAACCCAAGCCGCAAATGTCGCTGTTCGACCTTATGGATAGTAGCAGCGAGTTGAAGGAAGCCGCACAGCCTATACATACTGAAACGCCGGAACCCGTAACGGCTGAAACGGCTGACGAAAAACTACCGCCTGTCAAAGACCGTGACGAGGACGACGACCAGCCCTCCGACGAAGAAATAAGGGAAATTATGGCGGAGATTGCCGCGCAGGAAGCCGAGGAAAAGGCAGCCGCGCAGGTTGAAACGCCGAAAGGCTCTCCGCTGTATCAACGGTATATGCAAATCCAAAACAGATACCCCGACGCTATTGTAGCCCTTCGTTTAGGCGATTTTTACGAGGTACTTGGAGAAAACGCCGTAACGGTTGCAAACGAGCTGAATTTGACCTTGACGGGGCGCGACTGCGGACTTGAAAGCCGTGTGCCCATGGTCGGGTTTCCCTATCACGCGGCGGATAGGTACTTTCAAAAGCTTTGCGAGAACCATAGACTGGCTATCGTCGAAAGTACAGGCGAAACGAAGCTGTTGGCAATGACCGAGCCGGAAATCGTGGGCGCCGTAGATCCCGAAACGGGCGAGGTTTTGACCGAAGCGGAAATGCGGAAGTTCGACGGGGATATAGAAGAACCTAAGAATTTACAGACTGCCGCAGACGACGTACTTGCATACGAGCGGAATATCGCCGTGTCCTTCGATTCGGTATCCGTCTGTAAACTCTCCGACATACTCGGAAATATTTTTATCGCGAGGTGAACTTTTATGAAAATAGAAAAAATAAAACCCATACCCAAATACATTGTGGAATCGATTCGCAAGCAAGATAAAAAGCGCTGCCCTGAACAGAACGGCGTCTTGCGCTATTACGCCTATCTTACCAAAAACGACGGCGAGCTTGTCAAAGTAACGGTTGCGGTAAAGAACCGCTACAAGAAATGGTATTATAAGCAGTGCGCCGTCCACGGTATCCATTCGGAAAAATGTTTTGTAAAAGATATGGTTTTCTTTTATCTCGGCGGCTATCGCGTGGGCTGGTACGACGAGGGCTTACAGAAATATCGCAAGTGGTACGAAGACAGCGATTGGGGCTGGAATGACGACAAGTATTTCGATCCTTGGGCGCTTATTGTCAATAAAGAATACCTTGCCAAATTC
>MSGY01000005.1 GCA_001940895.1 Christensenellaceae bacterium Phil10
GCACATTTCTTGACAATTCCACACATTACCTCTTAACAAATATATTATATCACATATTAAGAGTTTTTGCAATAGGATTTCACACAATCAGATTCTTCAAACGGAGCACTTCTGTATAATGTCAAAACAAAAAGAAGCAAGGCACATTTTTCTTTCTGCCGGTTTGAACCCCGACCGCTAAAATCCACACATGACTTTTGGTGCGGTTGCCCGCAACCGGGTGTTTTGAAATTTGGCGATTTTTTGTCTGACGGAAATCTTTCTAACGCCGCAAAAAGTATGCAGACCTTAAAAAGCCTTATTTCACGCGGTATTTGGCGGTTTTAATTCTAATATTCACGGGCAAAAAAGAGCATAAAATCGGCTCGAAAAATTGACAGAAACACAAAAAATAGAAACGAAAGAATTTTCACCGAATAGAAAAAACCCTTGAAAACACTGGGCTTTCAAGGGTTCCGTTGGCGGAGCGAGTGGGATTCGAACCCACGGAACCTTGCGGTTCAACTGATTTCGAGTTAGAGTCGCTATCCGGACTTTGAAGGAAAACGGCGGAAACTCACGGACAATGCGAGAGTTTGCAAACCCTTGAAAAATCAGCATTTTTCCGCCCTTGAAGGTTGAAAATCCCGAAAGCCCAGACAGAGCAAGGAGTTCGAAAGAAATCCGGTTTTGGGGAGAAAAAAGCCCGTTGGGGAGAAGATGGGGAGAACTCGGGGAGAAATCACAGTCCAATGCAGATGATACCTACCGATACCGAACATCAAAATCAAGGTGGTTATCCGCATGACTGAAAGCATGAAATATTACGAATCCATCCGTCGCAAATACCCTGAGACGGTCTCGAAGGATCAGTTCTACCAGATCGCCCATATCAGCAAAGCAACCGCTCTGCACCTTCTGCAAAACGGTTTAGTCCCGTGCAAAGATACGGGCAAGAAAACTCGCCGGTACACAATCCGCACCGACGATATAATCTTCTATTTGATTGACCGGGAGCTTCACCCGGAGGTCTACCGCGCACCGGATCGCTGGTATCAGGAACGGTCAGGTCATTACAATTCGCGTGTCACATATCGGAATGAGCTGACGAAGCTGTCCGAAGAGGAAAGAGCCAACTTCCGAAAATATATGGAAGACGAGTTTTGTCAGTACGGCGATCTGCTGACCGTCGTTGAAGTGGCTGAGGCAATCGGCTACTGCGATACTTCTCTTCATCGCTGGTGCAACGCCAAGAAGCTCAAATCGTTCAATATCTCCGGCAGGTTTCTCATACCGAAGATCAGCCTTGTAGACTTCCTCGTTTCTCAGTACAGCTTCGACATTACACGGAAAACTTGGAAGCACACACTGCTCATCAAAGGATTTCTTGATAGACTTGATACAACAGAATAATTCGTACAGCAAAGCCCCGTTATTGCACTGCGCATAGCAGAACAATGACGGGGCTTATTTTTTTGTCAAATTGGAGGTCAAGGCAATGAACACAAGAGATTCTGCCAAGGCATTTGACGCCTTGATGCAGGAAACGCCGTATTCCCATTTCGACAGCGGCGCGGATGGCATTCTCCCTGAGTGCCGAAGCTGCCGCTTTCACCGTCCTCACTGGAAATATCAATCCTGCGTGTTTGCAGAGTGTCCTTACTGCTGCAATCCCGTTTCTACCCTCAAAAATCAAAGTGGCACATCTGCTGCCGGAAAGGAAGTCAATCATGGATAACAAAATCGAAGTCTTCAAGAATGAACAGTTTGGAGAAATCCGAACAGCCCTGATCGAAAACGAGCCGTGGTTTGTGGCGGTAGACGTGTGCAGGGCCTTGGAGATCGGCAATTCCTCTCAAGCCATTTCACGGCTGGATGCAGATGAGAAGATGATTACCCTCATTTCAAATGAGGGTAATAAGCGAGGCAATCCCAACATGACGGTAGTGAACGAACCCGGACTTTACACGCTTATTCTGAGCAGCCGCAAGCCCGAAGCCAAAGCCTTCAAACGCTGGATCACGCATGATGTCATCCCCATGATCCGCAAGACCGGCTGCTATATGACGGACTCTGTGCTGGAACGTATCCGCAAGGATCCGACGTTTACCTATACGCTGGCAAAGGCAATGCTCCGGGAAAAAGACCGTGCTGATGCGCTTGAAGCGGAACTGAATGCCGCAAAACCAAAGGCTGATTACTACGACGCCTTCGTCAATCCCTATGACTGCACCAATATCAGAACGACGGCGAAGGAACTGAAAATCCCTGAACGTATATTTGTCAGATTTCTACTCGCGGAAGGCTATATGTTCCGGTCTCCCTCAAATCAGCTTCTTCCCTACAATAAGAAGAGCAACGAGGGACTTTTTATTGTCCGTGATTTTGTAAACCACCGTTTTACCGGCTCTCAGACCTTTTTCACCCCCAAGGGCAAGGAAGTGGTTCGCCTTCACTATATGCGCTTATATGGCACAGAACACCCCGACGGATTGGCCGGGTGATTATGTGTCCTTCCATCGCAACAATAGAACCCGTGACTTCACGGTCATGGGCAATATCCATCTGAGAGATAAGAACTTATCCCTCAAAGCGGTCGGTCTTCTTTCAAAAATGCTGTCGTTCAATGATAGTTGGCAGTTTTCCACCCGCGGACTGGCGGCTATTTGCAAGGAAGGTCCCGACGCCATTCTCTCAACGCTCAAGGAACTTGAGGAAAACGGCTACCTTGTCCGTCACAGATCAAGAGATGATAAGGGCAGACTTGTCACAACAGAGTTTGACATATACGAGTCTCCACAAGCCGGTTTGCCACACGGGGGAAACCCACACAGGGAAAATCCCGATGTGGATAATCCAGACGTGGATAATCCATTTGGGGATAAGTCCGCACAAATAAGTACTGATCAAGTAATTACTCAAGAAAGAAATACTCTCTCAAAGAACTATCAATCCATCAATCTTGATAGGACGGACAGGATGGATGAGCGAAGCGAGTATGAAGAGATTATCAAAGAGAATCTTGATTACGACATTCTCTGTCAGGATCCGAAGTTCGATAAAGACCGCTTCCGGGAGATCATGGACATCATGCTGGATGCCGTCTGTTCTACCGCTCCGACCATCCGTATCAACGGTGAGGATATGCCGCAGCAAGTGGTCAAATCCCGCTTTCTCAAGCTCAACAGCAGCCACATTGAGTACGTCTTTGAGGTCATGAACAAGAACCCGGCAGACATCCGCAATATCAAAGCGTATCTTCTGACGGCTCTCTACAACGCCTCTCTGACGATAGACAATTACTACTCCGCGCTCGTCAACCTTGATTTCTACGGGCGGGATTACAACTATGATGAAGACTGCCTATGAGGACTTGTATCATTGGCAGAAAAACGAAAAAGGAGGTCAGACATGAAGAACATCTATCGCCGGATTGTGCCGCCTTAGCTGTGACAGCAGTCCCCATAATCATTCCAACGAAAGGAGGTAAACGCCGCAATGCAGGATGAAGTCAACACCAAAGTTGTTGCAATCATGATAAAAGGCGGCAAAATCTCAGCCGAAGTGCTGAAAAAGGCACTGGACAAGTTCGTTCAGGAAATCGAGAAGGCGCAGAAGCAGATGCAGCAGCCCAAAACCTATCGCGGCAAGCAGACCATAAAGCATCTGATGAGCCAGAATGCCGCCATCTCCAACATCGAAGTG
>MSGY01000006.1 GCA_001940895.1 Christensenellaceae bacterium Phil10
ATTGACATCGGCTTGCCTTTCGCAAGCCTTTTTTATACCCTCCGTCGTCCCGCGTGTTTCCAACACGCCGTGCTTCGCACTCAACCCTCTCTCGGCTGACGCTTTCTTCGCAATTCCCTTGCTCGTTTCGCTATTACGCTCGTTTCTCTCGCTACGACTCCCCCCGGGTACACCGGCAGATTATTGTTTTCCGAAGATTTATAGTGTTTTCTCATCTATAAATGATTAAAATGATAAAAAGCGGCTTTATTGCCGCTTTTATTATAATTAAACGTCATTTTATTCTTTTTACCGGCCTGACGTACTTAAAGCAGCGGTCGGGGTCGAAATAAAAATACGCTATTCTGCCCGGAGTCAAATCGAGTTCGTAACCGGCCGCGGCGTAGTCGAACGACGACATCGCTTTTTCAACCTTATCCTCGACGCTTCGACATTCCTGTTCGTAATCGAACGGGCCGTGTTCGAACACCGCGTATTCGGCCTCGGGAATATCGGCGATAAGCATATTGTCGGGAATATCGCCGTTATAATCGGCGGGAAGTCTGCTTCCGTAGCACTCGACGCGCGGAATACCCCATGCGCACAATCTGCCCGAAGGGTCGTTAATATATGCCATAATCTGTCCGTTATAAGCGTTTGCGTCGTTGCCGTCGTCATCGAGCTTTCCCTTGATGCTGTCCAGTAAACCGCAGATTGTCTCGCAATCCTGCCCGGGTATAAGACTCTGCTTTTGCCAGAAATCGAAATATCCGTTGCTCTCATAATTTTTGACGTGCAAAAATTTGTGCGCGGGAATTGTTACAAAATAAATTTTTACGTTTTCATCCGATTTAAACATACCTATTTCTCCTAATCCTGCAAGATATCGGTCGAAGGGGTTGATTTTCGTTCGCAGAACGACGGGCTTGGGATTGCGTCTGTATTCCCGCGGGGATTGACCGTAGGCGTTTCTGAACGCCCGTGAAAAAGCTTCTCCCGAAGAAAATCCGTAATCGTACGCGATATCGCAGATTTTGCGCGTTCCGTCCCTTACCTCCTTAAGCGCGAACGTCAGTTTGCGTTTTCCGAGATAATCTTTAAACTGCATACCCGAAATCTCCTTGAATTTTCTCGTAACGTAAAACTCCGAATAACCCGTTTTCCGTGCAAGTCTTTCAAGCGTTAGCGCCTCGTCGTCCCCGCTAAGCAGGCATTTGTCGATTTCGTCTGCGATAAACTGAATCTGTTTCTGCCATTCGAACATATTAACCCTCTTTCGTCCGTCGTAACGATTATAACATATCTCTTTTTAAAAAACCTGATTTCAGTTGCTGTAATCATACAACCTTTGCCGGGCGACTTTATATATAGTTAATTATATAAAATAAATAATATTTCATATTAAAACGAATTGACACGACTTAACAAAGGGTGCATAATTCTTTACGGTGAAGATATGAACTGGATACTGCTTGCGTTGTGTTCGGCGGTATGCACCTCGCTTACCACGATACTCGCCAAAATCGGAATAAAAAACGTAAACTCTAATTTTGCTACCGCGTATCGCACGTGCATAGTTCTTTTATGCTCTCTTGTAATGTGCGCGATAACGGGAAATATCGCGCGTATGGGAGACGTCAGCGGAAAGAATATATTATTTCTCGCATTATCGGGAATATCCACGGGGTTTTCGTGGCTTTTTTATTTTGCCGCTCTTAAAGAAGGCGACGTCAATAAAGTCGCGCCCGTCGACAAATCGAGTTTCGTACTTACAGCCGTGCTGTTTTTGATTTTCTTTTTCGACGATACGACGAAAGGCGGGGACCCCCTGACCATAGGCATGCTTTGCCTAACGATGGCGCTTATGCTTACCGGAACGTTTATGATGCTTCCGAAATCGGATAAGGCGCAACCCGCCGGAAGCAGAAAATGGATTATCTACGCAATTCTGAGCGCAGTATTCGCGGCCTTCGTTTCCCTGTTCGTTAAACTGGGTCTTTCCGATATTCCGTCCGACGTCGGCACGTTTTACAGAACGCTTACTGTACTCGTCTTTGCGTTCGCAATCGTGCTTGCGAAAAAGGATTACCGCGGCGCGAAAGAGATAACGGGAAAATCCTGGGTGTTTCTTACGTTGTCGGGTATTGCGACGGGCGGCGCGTGGCTTACCGAATACGCCGCGTTAAACTATGTCGGTTCGAATCCGGTTGCGGTTAACTGCATAGGAAAACTGTCCATACTTCTTACGATGTTTTTATCTTTCGCAATCTGCAAAGAAAAGTTTACGAAACGTTCGCTCGCGGGATTGTTTCTGCTTACGGCGGGCATAGTCCTTATAATCGTTTTCAGTTTATAGCGAAAACAGTCGTAATTTCTTTATAAAAATCTTTCGGCCGTAAAGCCGCGCGATATTAAAAAACCCTCCGTTGTTGACGGAGGGTTTCAACTTTCGTTTATCAGACGCCCAGACTCTTTTTCAACTCTTGCATAAATTTTTTCCAGAGTTTGTCGTTCTTCGAGATAGCGTCTTTATTGTTGTTAATGGCGTTTTGCGCTTCAATCTGATATTCGTTTGCGGAATAGGTGTTTTTAAGTTCTTCGACGATTGCTTCCCTGAGCGTTAAGGGTTGGTCGTTCTCGTCTCCGAAACGGCCGTAATCGATGATATAATCGAGGCCGATGCAGTTGTTTGCCGCGTCGATATTTTCGGTATCGGCGGTGTTATAAGGCAGATAACTCACAAACATGAAGTGAATGCCGTAATCGGTAACACAATATCCGTACGCGCCGAGTCCCATGCCGTTTATATGATATTTGCTTACGAGTGCGGAATACTCCTCGTCGGTATCGCTGGTGCCGTTTATGAGCGCGCGGCCGAGAGTCGTGAATTCGGAAACGAAAGAACTCGTTTTGCCGTCGGGCGGAATAAGATATCCGTTGCCGCCGTTGGTAATCGCGTTATTGTTGTTCGAGTCGTACATACCCGTATCGTCGTTTACCATATAGACGTATCTGGTTGCGATTTCGCGGGCTTCCTCAAACGATTTTCCGGCAAGTTCGGCATAGAGTTCGGCAATGACGTCGGTAACTTTGAATTCGGCTATTTTGCCGTCCGCGCCGAGAACGTAAGCATTGCTGTTTTCCTCTCCTTCCTTTGCGTCGGCGTCATAGTCGAGGTTGGATTTCCTGACCATGATTTCCTGCGCGAGAGCGTCGCGGAATTGTTGTACGAGAGCCTCGTCGGGCTGGTCCTTTTTGAATTGATTGATTTTTGCGGTTTGTTCGTCGCTGAATTTGAACAGTACGTTATAGACGTATCCGTAACCCTGCTCTCCTGCGGGATGATAAACCGTTTTGTCAAGCGAGGACGTAATCGCGGACTTATACGCGCTTTCGGTATTCGTCGCAAACGCTTCCTTGTTCAGCGTGATATACTTGCTGTATTTCGAATTGACGGCGGCGATATCGGGATTGTAGTCCTTTCCGAAACTTCTCTTGTATTTTGCGAGAAGTTGCGTTTCGTATGCGCTTTCGAGATAATAGTCGTAGGATTTATAATTATCAGCAAGTTGTTTTTTAAGTTCGGCAATGGCTTTCGGGATAAGGTCCTTCTGTTCGTCGGTCATTTCTTCCCATTCCTTTTCGGTATAAAGGTCCTTATATTCCTTGTCGAAGAATTTAACCTCGCGGTCTTTATCCTCAATCGTGCCGTCGTAATCGATTTCGGCTTCCGCCATATCGGGACGGACGGGACGAGGGGAGATTTCCTCCTCTTCTTCGGTATCTTCGTCGGTATCTTCGTCGTCGGCGTCTTCGTCTTCGTCGTCGGCGTGAATTTCGCTCCAGAGTTCGTCGTATATGCTTTTGTACCAACTCGACACCGTTTCGTTGGCGCTTTTTACCGCTTCGTTGACTTCGACTTCGGTGAGAAGGTCGACAACGTTTTTGGAAACGTCGCCGCCCGATATCTTATCGCGCACGTAAAGAATGAGCAACTCTCTCTCGGCAAGAGAATCGAGAATAAGCTCGGCCGTTTCCTCTACGGTGTAACCGTAGTAATATACGTAATAGTATGCGAGGGAATTGAAAGACTCGTTGAATTCGCCTTTCGTAACCGATGCCGTAAGGCCTTTGTACCTGATTACGGCAAGTTCCTGATTGTAGTCGCGTTCCTCGTTTTTGGTAATAACGTCGCAACCCACGAGCACGGAGATTGCGATGACCGCCACAAGTAAAACCGCCAATATTTTTTTAATATTCATCATAGACTCCTTGCGGATATGTATATAAAATAAAAACCGTACATCATATTATATATGATATCTTGAAATTAGGCAAACGATTTTTCGCATATTGACGGGCTATTTGCCGTCCGCCGCCCCTTTTTCGCATAAAACGACGCCATTAATGCCGACGCGGGATAAAAAAACCGACGTCATCCGGCGGATTTTCCCGCAATCAACAAGAAGTTTATCATCTCCGAAAGCGTTTTCTCGGGCGTTTTTCCTCTGACGTCGAAAAGGAGCTCGGGTGGAAGCGTCGCGGTAAGCACCACGTTATCGGCAAGTTTCGCGACGGCGTTAAGCAGACTCTGTTCCTTGAAAACTTCGGCGTCCCTGAAAACGAAAGCGGCGCCTTTTTTGTTCAGAATAATTTTTACAATCCCGTATTCGCCCGCAAGACTCTTCAGCAACGCCACGTCGATAAGATTGACAAGAGGCTGTTCGGGCGGGCCGTAGATATCCGTCAGAGTCTTTATCAGTTCGTCGCGTGCCGATGGCGACGAAACTTCGGAAATCATCTTATAAACTCTTATCTTGTCCCGCTGACTTACGTAATTTTCGGAAACGTACGCGTTTACGTCTATCTTGATTTCGATTTCGGCAGTTTCTTTTCTGCCTCCCGTTTTCAGTTCCTCGACCGTTTCCTTCAGAATCTTATTGTACAGTTCGTAACCGACTTTTTCGATATGTCCGTGCTGCTCGGCTCCGAGGAATGTTCCCGCGCCCCTTATTTCGAGGTCGCGAAGAGAAATTTTGAATCCGCTGCCGAAATCGCTGTATTCGGTAAGCGCGCTCAACCGTTTTACGGCGTCCGACGTCAGAACTTTGTTAAGACGGGTCGTAAAATAGGCGTGAGCAAGCGCACCGCTTCGACCCACTCTTCCCCTCAGTTGATAGAGCGTCGACAAACCGAATCTGTCCGCGTCGTATACGAACAACGTGTTTGCGTCGGGAAGGTCTATTCCGTTTTCGATAATTGTCGTCGCCACAAGCACGTCCGCTTCTTTCTGATAAAACGCCGTCATACGGGCGTCGAGTTCGGAAGCGGGCATCTGTCCGTGCGCCACCATTACCCTTGCGCGACCTTCGGTAATCCGCCTTACTTTATCCGCGAAATCGTCAATCGTTTCGACGTAATTATATAATACGAAAACCTGCCCGCCTCTCGCTACTTCGCGCAGAATCGCGTCTTTAAGTAACGCATCGCTGTATTCAACTATATAATTCTGTACGGGAAGCCTGTTTTTCGGGGGCGTTTCGAGCAGACTGATATCCCTTATTCCGCTTAACGCGAGATTGAGAGTGCGCGGTATCGGAGTGGCCGTCAGCGTAAGCACGTTCACGTCCTTTTTTACCGTTTTGAGTTTTTCTTTATGTTCTACCCCGAATCGCTGTTCTTCGTCGAGAACGAGCAGTCCGAGGTCGCGGAAAACCACGTCCTTCGACAACAGACGGTGCGTGCCGACCACAATACTGATAATTCCCTCTTTTAAATCCCGCAATACTCTGTCCGCCTCTCTGTCGGACTGAAGCCTCGTCAATAAAGCGGTTTTTATTCCGAATCCGTTCAGCCTTGCGTTCAACGTGTTGAAATGCTGTTTCGCAAGCACCGTCGTTGGCGCGAGAATTGCGGCCTGCTTGTTATCCATAACGGTTTTGAACACTGCGCGGAACGCCACTTCGGTTTTGCCGTAACCCACGTCGCCGCATATCAGTCTGTCCATAACGCGGCCCTTTTCCATATCGGATTTTACGTCGGCTACGGCCTTTTCCTGGTCGGGCGTCAGGTCAAACTCGAAATTATCCTCGAATTCCTTCTGCCATACCGTATCTTTGGAATAAACGAAACCTTTTTGCTTTTCGCGTTCCGCATAAAGTTGCATAAGGTCTATGGCAAGTTTTCGGACGCTTGCCCGTGTTTTTTCCTTTACTTTTGCAAATTCTTTTCCGCCGATTTTGTTAAGACGCGGCGTTTCTCCGCCCGAGAACTTTGTAAGCAGTTCCATCTGGTCGACGGGAACGTAAAGTTTGTCTCCGTCCCTGTAACGCAATACGACGTAATCTTTCTGTATTCCCGACGCGGTTAGTTTTTCGGTGCCTTCGCAGATTCCTATACCGTGCACTTCGTGAACTACGTAATCGCCCGGTTTTAACTGCGCAAACCCGGTCTTCGGTCGATAGTTTTCCTTTCTTTCTCCCGTTTTACCGAACAGTTCGTCGGTGCCGAGCACGGCGAGTTTCGCGCTGTGATAAATAAATCCCGTTCTGATTGCCGCGCTCGTCGCAATCATGGTCGAACGAGTGAAATCTTCGTCCCTTTCCACGAAGACGTCGGCCGATTTGAGTTCCTTCGATACCGTCGCGGCTCTTTTTGCGTCTCCGCAACACAACATTACTCTGTAACCCGACGCATTGAAGTTTCTGAGGTCGGTAACGAGTACGTTCTTGTCGAGATAGTATTTCGTCGGTTGCTGACTTCTGAAAGTGAACTGAGCCTCGCTCTCGAACATAGGATTCAGAGCGGTAAGCTGCTGAAAAGCAAGCCTTCGGTAAATTCTGACGTACGTCGAAACGTCGGCGCGCGTGAGCATTGCGTCTTTATGCGCGGGAAGAGCCTCGCCGCCCTCTACGAAGGCCTTTACTCTGCCCGCATGCTCTTTTTCGATAAGTTCGAGTTTGTCAAAAGTGATTTTCGGCTCGTCTATAACGACCGTAGCGTCACGCGGCAGATAATCGAAGACGACGCTTTTATCCGATATAAAAGGAGTAATCCACACAAGCGACGGGTCGGTCGGGTCGAGTTCGAGCTTTCCCGACACGTCTTCGATAATGTCGTTGACGGCGCCGCTCGTATTCGTTTTTCTGAGTTTTGCCGTAATGCCTTCGGCTTCCTCTCTGTCCAGAAGGACGTCGGTTGCGGGCGGAATCACGACGTGTCCCGTCTCCCCGACGCTTTCCATCGTAGACGGATCGAAATATTTGACGTTTTCGACGATATCGTCGAAATAATTAATTCTTACGGGAAGGTCGAATGACGGCGGATATACGTCGAGAATATCGCCCCTAAGCGAAAACGTCCCCTTTTCCGTCGCGATTTCCGACCGGGTATATCCCGCTTTAACAAGTTTTTCGGCAACGTCGTCGGGCGGATATTCGCCCTCTTTCATTATCGTCAGATGCGCTTTACGGAATTTTGCGGCGTTTGGCAGATACTGCATTACTCCCTCGGCGGGAATAACCGCGATTTCGGCGTTTCCCGTCGCAAGACGAGACAACGCGCCCAGTCTTTTTCCGAAATTGGCGTCGGACAACGTTTTTCTGTGCAACAGCACGTCGTCCTTGTCATACAGCAGAACGACCTTGTCGCCGACGTATCCTTTCAAACGCGTATATGCGGTTTCTGCGGCAAGCCTGTCGGGCGAAATAAGCAGTTTAACGCCCGGAATTGCACTGAGAACGTGCATTTTTGCCCCTTGGGCAAGCGAAAACGCCGTGACGGCCTTGCCGTCGCGTAAGCAATGGAGAAGGTTTCCGAAATCTCCTTTCAGATTATCGAGTTTTAAAAAATCATACATTCAACGCACCGCTGAAAGTAAAATTATTTATGTGGGAGAATAAGCGTTTACCGTGCGCATAAGACGGTCCCAGTCTCCGTCTTTTACGTATTCGTAAAGTGCGTCGGCGGCAAAAGTCGTCGCGGCGTCGGTCAGCGTCTTGTTGTCGCCTTTTACCTTGCTCAGCACGACGTTGTATAAAGGCGCTTCGCCTCTGTCAAACCCCGTCCCTACTCTTATACGTCGGAAAGACGTGTTCCCGTTAAGGCAATCGACGATATTTCTCATTCCGTTATGGGTACCGGCGCTGCCCGAACTTCTTGCGCGAAGAGTGCCCAGCGCAATATCGATATCGTCGTAAATTACGACGATGCCGTCGGCTGTTTCCCGGTATTTTCCCATAAGTTCCCTGACGGATTCTCCCGACAGATTCATATAGGTTTCGGGTTTTGCAATCACGATTTTGCGGCCGTTGACGTTCGTTACCGCCGTTTTCGCCCTGCATTCGGTATGCGAAAATTTTACGCCGAGTTTTTTTGCAAGTTTATCGGCGACGTCGAAACCCATATTGTGATAGGTGTTTTTGTATTGCAATCCTTTGTTGCCAAGTCCGATTATAATCATATACGACCTTTTTCGGTATTGTACTATTTTCACTCCGAAAAGTACAGAAATTAAAGCCTGTTTCTTTTCTTTTTGAAATATTCGGATAAAAGCGCGGCGCATTCTTCCTGCAATATGCCGCCTTCTACGTGCAGTCTGTGATTGAAACGCTTGTCCTCGGGAAGATTGTACAGCGTGCCGCAACAGCCCGCTTTTTTGTCGTATGCGCCGAAATACAGGTTTTTAAGACGGCTGTTTATCAGCGCGCCCGCGCACATGGCGCACGGTTCGAGCGTGACGTACATTTCGCAATCCGACAGATACCAGCCGAGTTTTTTCGCCGCGGCAGCAATGGCAACGGTTTCCGCGTGGGACAGCGCGCAGTTATCTCTTTCTTTTCTGTTGTTGCCTTCGGCTACGATTTCGCCGTTCAACACGATAACCGCGCCTATCGGCACTTCGTCGTGACTTTCGGCCTCTTTTGCCAGCTCGATGGCTCTTCTCATAAATTTTTCTTCCATAACTCCTCGCCGATATCGGCAAGAATACCCGCCGATTTCAGTACCGTTTTCGAAAATTCCGCCGCATGCGACGCGTCAATCGGGTGCGAAAGACGGTCGTTGCCCAGTTCGGCCGTGACCGAAAACCCGAAACCCGATTTGATAAACCAATCTTTGAATCCGCCCGCGCTTCCCGCGCTTTCGGCATACGGCATTTTCATGCTTGCGGCAATTATTTTAACATACTTTATATAATTATTGCAATTCTTATAACCGTAGTATAAAATATTCCCCTTCGTATGCAGACTCATCGACGCGGTAAACATATATCTTTCCTGCAGATTTTTTATTGCAATCGTTTCACTTTCCGAAAAAGGCGCGGGGCCGATATAATTTTCGGGCGCAGGTTGTCTTACGTTTTGTCCGCCCTCTCCCCAATCGGCGTTGAAGTTCACGTTCAAATCAACGGCGCGCCCGTCGGCTTTCCACAGCGAGAAATTTTTTCCACCGTTAACGGCAAGCAAAAACTCGCGATAGTTTTCGTCCGCGCTTTCGACGCCGTACTTTACAAGCATCGCGCCGTCGGGATTGAGCATCGGCACGAAACATACCGCGCGGCCTTTATAGGCTTTCATCGTTTCGACAAGCACGGCGCTCGTAACGCTTTCTCTTGCGTGAATGCCGGCGTGAATCAGGGCGCGGGGTTCTCCGTCGCCGATTACGCATGCGAATATTTCCCTTCCGAAAAGGCTCTTTCCTATCGAAAAAACTCCCCCGAATTTTTCGAGGTCGCGCAATAAGTCGTCGTATCCGTAAAGCATACGACATTATATGCCGGATTATTATTTATGATACGGCAGTTTGTTTATTATTGAAAAAGCGCGGTAAATCTGCTCGGACAATATCACCCGCATAAGCTGATGAGGATAGGTAACGCGCCCGAAAGAAATTTCGACGTCCGCGCGGCGTTTCACCTCGTCGCTTACACCGTTGCTTCCTCCTATAACGAAAGTAATTTCGGAAACCCCCTCCGTCATTTTCGCGTCGATTAACGCCGCAAGTTCCTCGCTCGACACGATTCTGCCCTCTATTGCGGTAAGCACAACGAATCCTTTAAGATTGTCAAGCAGTTTTTTGCCCTCCTTTTCCACCGAAAGGGCGATTTCCGCAGGGGACTGAGTCTTTGGGGGATATTCGGGACATTCCGTAATTTTTACGTCTGCAAAACGCCCCGTGCGCTTTACGTATTCCGTTATGGCGTCGGCGAAAAATTTTTCCTTGATTTTTCCCACTGCCGCTATGTTGACTTTCATCTTATTATACCCCATACGAGCGTTATTACGGTAATTATGCCGTTAAGTACGGCGGCAAAAACCAACGGCAGATTTTCGTATCGGGTAGTAACTTCGTCGTACGTTTTTACTTCCTCGCCGCATTTCATACGCCTGTCGCTTTCGACGGCAGACAACCTTAAAAAGAGTACGAAGACGATAAATACCGCAACGAAAAACAACAGCGTCGCGCCCGTTACGCCCCATACGCTACCCGTAAATAAATTGTATATTTTGTCGAAAAACGCACTCTTTCCGACGTCGGAAATATACGACCTCATCACCGAAACGAAATTGTTTACGAAATGACAGAACACCGCCGGCCATATGCTTTTCGTAACGTATACCAGTCCGCCGGTAATCAGCCCGAAAAAGAAGGTATAAAACACCTGCGTTACGTTAGTATGCATAAGCGCGAACATCGCCGCCGTAAGAAATATTACCCTCAGCGGCTTATCGGGATTCCGGCTTGCGGAATACAGAAGTCCCCTGTTCGTAAATTCCTCGAATAAGGCGGGAAGCACGGCGGTAAGAGCTATGTCCGCAAACAGAATTCCCGTCGTATATTTCATATGTCCCGAGACCGATTTGTATCCCAGATCGCTGATAAGCGTATACCATACCGACGAAAGACAGGAAATAAGATAAGGCGTCAGCAGCGAAATAATCAATACTATCGCGGCGCCCTTCAACGATATCTTTCCCCTGTATCCGAATTCGCCGAAAATTTTGTTTACGGCTCGTTTTTCTTTGTGAGTTTTAAGATAAACGAAATACAGCGAAAAAGGTATCAGACCGAAAATCAGGCATTGTACGGTCGTACTCCATACCGCGTCGGACGAAATGTCGTCAAGGCCCCTTAAAATGCCCTCCGACACGGCAATCCGCATAAATACGACCAGCAGCATCGATACCGCGTATATTGATTTTTTTACCGTGCGTTCTGTCATTTCAGAGCAAAAAACCCGATATCAGCGACAGCACCCATATTATGCCGAGGATTATAAAACCAAGCTTGATGTTCGAAGGAAAAAAATCTTCGCGCGTCATCTCGCGCACCTCGTCGTCGCAAGGCACTATATCACCGATTATAACGTTTATCTTCTTATATGCGTTTTTAAACCCGTTTTTCTTAAATAATCCGGTAATGGACTTAAATGCGTTTACGAAGTCGCCGCGCTGTTTTTCCGCTTTTTTGCCAAGCGGCGCGGCGGTTGTAAATACGCCGTCCTTGTTTTCATATACGTCTACTATTTCGTTGGTTTCGGAAAGCGCGGGTTTTGCGGGAACGCTGACCGACGTGAACTTTTTAAGAAGATATACGACAAGCGTGCATCCGAGCAATATCGCGACTATCCATATAAGATACCAGAGCGCGGGATGCATATCGTACATTCCCGTTATTTCGAAAAACTTCGAAACGGGATAGTCGAGCGACAAACTTAAAAAGTTATTGAAAAAGTGCAACAGCACTCCCGCCCAGAGCGAACGGGACACGAGCACCACGTAGGCAAGCACCGCTCCGAGAAAAAACTGATGAACCGTCTGAATGGGATTGCCGTGCATAAGCGAAAACATACCCGCCGTAATGAGAATGGCATACGAGAAATCCCTTTTCTGTTCGGCGGCGTTCAGAACCATGCCGCGCATAAGAAATTCCTCCGAAAAAGCGGGAAGCAACGCCATCGTCAGAAGTCCCAAAAAATATGCGCCCGCCGACGCGTTGGTATCGGCAAAATTCAGTTCCATCGAAAATCCCATTCTCGACAGCAGGTCGAGAAAAATATTCGAAATAGGCAGGAACGCCATAATACAGCATACCGACAGCAACGCGAGAATCCCGACCTGTTTAAGGTTGAGCTTTTTATCGAGTTTCGTTGCGCTTACGACGTCCACGTTTTTGCACTTGGAATATATAAGCACCGTCGATACGAACGCGACGGGATTCAGAATGTATTCGCACCACACCACGACGGGCGGCCAGGCGGAGGTACTTTTATAAATAACGGTAAAAACCAACTGATATATTATACTTACCGCATAATACGCCGCAAACGCACATAGAAAGGCGTTGCCGGTATTGGAAAACCTGAAATTCTTGTTTTTCATTTCGCGATATAAATCTCTCCGCATTTATTCTGATAGGCAATATCGACCGCAACGTCGTTTACCGAAAATCCGTTTTTCTCCAGCGCCGCGACGACCGTGGAAAAGGCAAGCTCGGGGCAATTGTTCTCTTCGGAAAGGTGGCCGAGAATAAGCCTTTTCATCCCGCATCCGGCAAGAGCCGTCGCAACGAGAGCGGCGCTGTCGTTGGAAAGATGCCCGTTTGCGCCTCTTATTCTCGTTTTAAGGGTTTTGGGATACGCCCCGTGCAAAAGCATCTCCGTATCGTGATTTGCCTCTAACAATACTATCTGACTACCCTTTAAATTACTTAAAATACCGTCGGTAACGTGTCCGACGTCGGTTGCGACGGACACTCGCGACTGCCCGCACTCGAAACTGTATCCCAGAGGATACGCCGTATCGTGCGGTATTCTGAAAGGATAAATTCTGATATCTCCTATCAGAAATCCCGCGTCGAAAAAATCGACGTTTTCGAAAGCAACTGGCCCTGCTTTTCTGACGAGAGCCGGCATTATCCTTTCGTGCGCGTAAACCTTTACTCCCATTGCCGCAAGACATTGCAATCCCGAAACGTGGTCGTCGTGTTCGTGGGTGATAAGCACGCCGTCGAGGTCGCGTATTCCCACGTTATCCTTCGAAAGAGCCTCGGCAATGCGTTTTGTGCCGACGCCTGCGTCAACCAGCAGATGCGTGGTTTCCGACGCGATATATGTGCAGTTTCCCTTGCTTCCGCTTGCGACGGACATTATTTTCAGCGACATAATAACCTCGCGTATTATTGTATCACGGTTTTTTTCGCTTTACAAGTATTATCGCAGTTTACTTATTTATATATAAGTATCCGTATCAATAAAAATTCGCCCGTATTTTTCCCGGAATAAATTTCCGCTTACGGCTCGAATATAAAAAAGCTTCGCAACGTCGTTGCGAAGCTTCTGTCCGGAATAATAACTTCAGATAAGGTCGCTAAGGTCGTCGTCGTCCGGTTTAACTTTTCTCGGCATAAATATAAGGCTGAACACGAACAACAATAGCGTTACCATGACAAGGCGCCATGCAAAGCTTCCCTCCGCAACGGGATTGAGAGGCACGTTATACGACGCAAATCTTCCGACAAGCGCGCATACCAGCGCGCACGCCGCCGAAACGAGAAGCATAATAAGCGCGGATATCCAGATTTTATATCCCTTTCCGTTGCAGATACCTACAAACTCGACAATCAGGGTGGCAAGCGCTATCGCGTATAAAGCGGTATATGCAAACAAAGGAATCTGTCCGACTATATCCGAAGCGTTGAAATTCATCCATCCTCCGATTATTTCGGGTTGACCGGGTGCAAGTACTATACTCGTGATTCCGAGTTTCGGGGCAAAATAATTAAGCACCGCAAACGCAAAAATTCCAAGAGTGATTACGAATAATATCGCGGAAAACACGCGGTTTTTGGTTTTGTTTTTCTTTATTGCCGTTTCCCCGGCGCTTTCCTCTTCCCCAACGAATTCGGGGGATTTTTCGCGCACTTTCGCCGCGCGTGCCGCCTTCTTGTCGAGAGGCTGGTCCTTGACCTCGGGCAAAGGTTTGTCCGCAGGCGCCGCGGGCTTTTTATCTATCTGCAACATAGGCTGATTCTGCGTTGCGTACGGTACGAATGCCACGGGCACCACCACCGGATTCAGCTGAACCTGACCCTTGGGAGCGATTATGGGTTGCAGTCCTCCCGATACGGGACGCATAACGGCATACTCGACGGGAGTTGCCTGTTGCGCGGGTTGCGTAACGGGACGCTGAACGGGCGCTGAAACGGGTCTGCTCGTAGGTATGGGAGCGCGTTCGGATTTAGTGATTGAAAGTCCCGAAACGTCCTCGTCGTACGGAGTTACGTTTATCGCGTCGGTTTTCGGCGTTGCGTTTACGGGCGCGTTTTCTTTTTTGTTTTTCTTTTTCATATATAACCTCCGGGGTTAAAACTCAACGGTTTCTGCTATTTTGTATTTGGGGCATATAATGCCGCATATCCATGCGAAAATCAGGTTGGCGCAGCCGATTATTATCAGCATCAGGCACGGCCAGCCGCACTCTCTCGTAAGAAGATTGCCGATACTTTTGATTTGCGAGAAAAATTTCATTTCGTAAAACGCCGCGACAACGAGAGCTAAAAACGCTATGAACGCGAACAAAGAATATCCGCGTCTTTTTCCCGTGAATACGGCCACCAAGGATAAAACGAGGTTTACCGCAATCGCAACGTACGCAACGGCAATCAGATACGGTACGAACACAAGCGAAAACTGAGTAAACTGTTTGTTTTCGAACATCGTCTTGAACATATCCGCGAAATAGCCGAGGCTTGCGTATTTTTCAATCGCGCCTATGGGGTATTTTTTCGCGAAAGAGAAAACGAAAAGCAATATCGACGCTAGAGAAATAATAAACGCAATTATTCCTCCTATCCTTGCCGATACGCGTTTTTCGCTTTTTCTTGCGGCGATTTCGGTTTTATCGCCTGCCGACTGAGCTACCGTTTCTTCTTCGTCGCCGTAAGAAATATACGGAGCAATCGCCACGGGATTTACCGTGGGTTGCAGTTGAATTTTTTCGTTAGGTCTCGGAATGGGGCAGGGTTTATTTACGGGCAAAGGGCCGTAAAACACCACTTTTTCTTCTTTATTATCCATAAAAACCTCCCGCTATTTCTTGCCGTTTGAATTTCTCGCGCGGAGTTTTTCGTAATCGGATTTCGACGCGTACTGCCACAAAGGCTGTTCCTGCGTAACGTAAGGCACTATTGCGAGAGGCTGAACTATGGGCGAACTCTGAACGAATCCGTCGCGCGCATAGCCCGCATAACCTCCTGCATAACCTGCGGAAACGTTTTCCGCGCGGCCCACGGGCGTACTGTCCGCCGAGCGTTTTCCGTTGAGAAACTCGGGTTTTTTATCGGTGGTAACGGGAAATGCGGGAGCGGGTTGCGAAGGAGTGTGAAGCCCGTCCGGTATTTCGACGGCGTCTTCGAAAGAGGTTATTCTCTGTTTGCTTGCGAGATACTCGCTGCGATTTCTGTCGCGGCCGCAACGACGGCATTTCACGTCGCCGAGGTCGTTTCGCTTGCCGCACACCGGACATACGTACGTGGTTTTTTCGAGTTCTTCGGGAGACAATCTGTCGAATTCGGAATTAAAGGAGTCGGCAAAGGAGTGCAGCAAAGGCAGAACTTCCTGAAGTTTTTCGATATTTTCTACTTCGAATTCTTTTTCGAATTCACCGGGCATCTCGCTGCCGCAAGCCGTGCAATATAAAGCGTCCTCGGCGTTTTCGCTGCCGCAGACGGGACACTGTACGGTTTTGGGTTTTCTGAGAAGCACGGCGCCGCAATGTTTGCAAAAACGCGTGCCGGGAGCGTTCGGGGTGTTGCATGCCGAACAGATAAGCGCGTCCTCGGCGGCAAAAAGCCCCTGTCCGCACACGGGACAGAAAGAATCGCCCGGTTGAACGACGGAACCGCAGGTTTTACATATTGCCATATTAACTCTCCTTAAATCCGTTGTGAATTTCGATGTTCTTATCTATTATAAACTAATTTGACCTACATATCAACGGATTTGCGGAAAAAGTTGATATGATTGTCAAAAGATTTTGTCATTTGTTGTAATTGTCTTTAAGCCCGACTATTTCGTTGAATACGGGCGCGGCAGGGTCGTAGTCGCTGCGTGCCATATAGTATCCCTGTCTCATAAACTGAAATCTGTCGAAAGGTTTCGTACCGTCGGCGACGAATTTTTCGGCCTTTCCGTGCAGAACGGTTTTGCTGTCGGGGTTTACTCTGTCTTCAAGACTGCCTTCGACGTCGTTGATAAGATAATCGTATCGGTTTACGGTAATATCGACGCAGTCCGCGGCGTTAACCCAATGAATAACGCCTTTAACTTTAATACCCGCGTTCGCTCCGCCCGACCTGCTGTCCTCGATATATCTGCAACGCACTTCGGTAACGTTGCCGTTTTCGTCGACGTCGGAGCCCGTGTATTCCACGATATACGCTCCTTTGAGCCTTACCGTTCCGCCGGGTTTGAGCCTGAAATATTTGGGAGGCGGGTCAAGCGAAAAATCGCTTTCTTCGATATACAACTCACGGCCGAAAGTCGCTTTATGAACGCCTGCGCCCTCCTTGCCGGGATTATTTTCGATTTCGATTTCTTCGGTTTTATCGGCGGGATAGTTTTCGACGATAAGTTTAAGGGGTTTCAGCACCGCCATTGCCCTCGTCGCGTTTTCGTTAAGATTTTCCCTGACGCAATGTTCGAGCAACGCGATATCGACTTCGCTGTTCGCCTTCGATACGCCGATGCGCGAGCAGAAATCCCTTATTGCCTCGGGGGGATATCCTCTTTCTCTCATTCCGCTTAAAGTCGGCATACGGGGGTCGTTCCAGCCCTCGACGACGCCGTCCTCTACAAGCTGACGGAGATATCTTTTGCTCATAACCGTGTGAGTGAGATTAAGTCTTGCGAACTCAATCTGCCTCGGACGGGGATTGAATCCGCATTTTTCGACAACCCAGTCGTAAAGCGGGCGATGGTCCTCGAATTCGAGACTGCAACAGCTGTGCGTTATTCCTTCTATCGCGTCCTCGAGAGGGTGCGCGAAATCGTACATCGGATAAATCACCCATTTCGTACCCTGTCTGTGATGCGGCGCTTTTACTATGCGGTAAATTACGGGGTCGCGCATATTTATGTTGTTTGCCGCCATATCGATTTTTGCGCGCAAAACCTTTTCGCCGTCGTCGTATTTGCCCGCCCTCATCTCTCTGAAAAGCCTGAGATTTTCATCTACCGGGCGGTTTCTGTACGGGCTGTCGACGCCGGGTTCGGTAAGAGTGCCGCGCGTTTTGCTGATTTCCTCCGCCGAAAGGTCGCATACGTAGGCAAGACCGTCTTTTATGAGTTTCTCGGCAAGTTCGTACATTTTTTCGAAATAGTCCGACGCATAGTAGAGAGCGTCCCATTCGAATCCAAGCCATTTTATGTCTTCCTGAATGCTGTTCACGTATTCGACGTCCTCTTTCGAGGGGTTCGTGTCGTCGAAACGCAGATTGCAGGTGCCGTGATATTTTTCCTTGATGCCGAAATTTATGCACACCGCTTTGGCGTGACCGATATGCAGATATCCGTTCGGTTCGGGCGGGAAACGGGTTGCAATCGCGGTATGTTTACCGCTTTTTAAATCGGCGTCGATAATGTCTTCGATAAAATTCGTAGGTTTTGCTATCTCTTCCATATATGCTCCTTAAAGATAAATCAGCGCTTTATGCGCCGATTTCAAACTATTAAATTCCGTTTTTGCGTTTATTGCCTTCACAGAGAGAGGGAAATACCGCTTCGGAAGCTTTCAGAACGCTTTTTCCGTTCTCTTTTGCAAATCCGAATTTCTTAAGCCTGTCGTCCTCGCCGTCTATTCTTACGAGAACGGGGGTGAAGGAAAGTTTGAACAGAATCGTTCTGAAAAAAAAGTCTTCCGCAAACGCTTTCTCCGCCGTTCCGTCGGCAACCGCGAAGTCTCCGACGTCGACAATTCCGTCCGTCAGAGTCATTCTGCATACCCCCACGGCGTTTTCGTTTTCGTACAGTACGGCGTTGATTCCGCCGACTTCGGCGTTTATACCGGTTTTTTCATAAAGTTTTTCAAGTAACGACGGGTCGTCCGAATACTCGACGGTAAGCATAAATTCCTCTTCGAAATACAGTTTTTTTTATTATATAAATAATTCTTATTAAAGTCAATTGTTAAAAACTCAATTAAAGCCCTTCCCGGACGTTTTTTGAGGATATTACGTCGAGAACACGGGCGACGTATGCTCGGGCGACGTTCCGTCCCGTCACTCTTTCGGCCTCTCTGAAGAAAGCGTTGCTGTTAACTTCCGCAAGCAACGGCCCGTCCTTGCCGTACAGTAAATCGACGCCACAATAATCGAGACCGAGCGCAGTCGCCGCTTTTTCGGCAAGAGCGACGTATTCATCGGGAGGAGTAACGGCGTATCCTTTCCCTCCGAGGTCGATATTGCTTCTGAAATCGGCGTCGGAACGTCTTTCCATGGCGGCGAAACATTTTCCGCCTATCACGATAATTCGCATATCTCTTCCCGCGCTCTCTTCGACAAATTTCTGATATAAAACGGGCTTTCCTTTCAAAACGTTCATAAGGGAAAGCAATTCCTCTTTCGTCCGCGCGAGATATACCCCCTTCCCGCGGCTGCCGAAACTTTCTTTCACGACCACGGGCAAGCCGAGAACGGATATAACCTTATCCGCTTCTTCGGGTTTTATGACGGCATTGTTCGTATAACAAAGCGGCGCGGGAAGGGTTTCGGGCATCGGCACGACCCCCGATAACGCAACGTGCGTAATCATTTTGTCGTCGCAGGTCTCAATGGCGGCGGCTCGGTTAAATAGACGTATTCCCGTTTTTTCGAGAATGCGCGCGAGATACTTGTCCTTATCGAGATACACGACGAAATCGCCGTAATCCTTCGTCAGAAGACCTCGTTTTGCGCACAGTGCGGAATAGTCGTCGTTTTTTACCACGGATACTTTTGCGCCCGCTTTCGTAAATTCTTCTTTCAGTCTCGACGCCTGCTCCGTCAGCGACGGCATATCGGCGTACGCGTTTACCAATATCGTTCCTTTCATCATCGGATACTCCGAAACAATTCGTTAAAACTATTTTAAACCAAATTTGCGTTTTATCAAAACGTTTTCGGGATTTTCCGCCGATAATCGGCTATTCTTTTTGCGGCGTGACGCTGCCGTTTGTTCCCAGGTATATCCTCGGCACTCTTTTCGAGATGCCGGTAAAAATCTCGTACGGTACGGTATCCGAAGCTTCGGCCGTTTCGATTACGGAAAGACGGTTTCCGAATATTTCGACGATATCTCCCGTCGACGCGTTCGTATCGGTAGCGTCGAAAGAAAAACAGTCCATGGAAATCCTGCCGGTAAATCGCCGTTTCCCGCCTTTGAAAAAAACGCTGCCTTTTTCAGCCGCCGCACGCGGCACCCCGTCGGCATATCCCGCCGAGACGACGGCCGACGTCACGTCGCGGGCCGCACGGTATTGCAACCCGTATCCGACGTATTCGCCGCATTTCAGCCGATTGACGGCGATTATTCTTGCGTATAACGACATTACGGGCAATAATTCCGTTTCGGTATTTTCAACGGGATTGATTCCGTAAAGGGCTATTCCCGCCCTCGTTCCGTCGAAAATTCCGCCGTATGCGAGCGCGGCCGCGCTGTTTGCGGCGATAAATCTGACGTTTTCGTTGCTTTCGTTTCTGAATTGCGTTTCGAACCGTCTGAATTTTTCCGTCTGAATCCTCGTAAATTCTTTTTCTTCGTCGCTTTTTCCGTCGGCTGCGGCAAAATGAGTAAACACGCATACCGTTTTAAGAAGTTTTGCCGTTTTCAACGCTTTTTCGTAATCGGAAAACCCCAGTCTGTTCATTCCGGTATTCAGTTTCAGCGCGACGGGCAAGTCGTATTTTTTCGCAAGAAAAGCGCTGCGCTCGTCATACACTACGGGCGTTATTCCGATATCCTTCGCATGCCCGAAATCACGGACGAACCCGAGCACGAAAATTTCGCCGCCTATTCCCGCGTTGCGAAGTTCTTCGGCCTCGTCCGACGTCGAAACGGCAAACCCTCCGCACCCGCACGAAGCAAGTTTTCCTGCAACCTCCTTTGCCCCGTGGCCGTAAGCGTCCGCCTTTACGACTGCGATAACCTCCTTTGACGTGCGTCTTTTTACCGCGTCGTAATTGTACGCAAGCCTGTCGAGATTTACCGTTGCGAAACATCTTTCCGTTTCCTTTCTCATAAATATCGATTATATGCGCGCGACGGGCGGTATTTGCTTCCTTTTCGGTTAATTATTGACTAGCGCGAAGAAAAGGATTAAAATTATCGTATGCTCGGAATTTCCGAAGCGTTTCGGGACGACTTTCCGAAAAAGGCGGATTTCGTCGCGAAAACGAACCGATGACGGGCGGCGGCAGACGTTACTTTATTTCCGCAAAAGGGTACTGCCGGTTTGAATACAATAAGAAAGCAGGTCTGTTCCTCCGTTTTGAAAAACTGCCGGACACGATTTGTTTATAAACCGCAACCGACAAAACAAGGTGTTTAATATGAAATTTGAAAACGTAAAATTTATTTTCGGGGGATTAATCGGTAACGATGCTTATGACGTCGAGATTAGCGGCGACGTAATTTCGGCAATTACTCCCGCTTGTAAAAAAGAAAATTGCAACTACGTTACGCTTCCCTATATAGACGTGCATACGCACGGCGGAGCGGGACACGACGTATCGGAACTGACCAAAGAAGCCCTTGACGCAATAGGCGATTATCTTCTGTATAACGGCATAGGGGCGTATCTTCCTACTTTCGTAGCAACTCCTCTCGGAAAGCTCGACGAAATGTTTTTAAAACTCAGAAATCTTTCGCCGTCCGGCGCCGAGATTCTCGGGGCGCATATCGAAGGGCCGTATATCAGTCTTGCGAAAAAAGGCGCGCAACCCGCCGCTAACATCTTGACCGTATACGACCCGAAAGACGCCGTATTCTTTGAAAAAAACAAAGACATTCTTAAAATAGTAACCCTGTGTCCCGCCACGAAAAACGCGCCTCTTCTCGTGAAAACGCTTGTCGGAAACGGCATAAAAGCCGAAGCGGGACACGACGACAGCGTCGATACCGATATAATCGAATGTATGAAAAACGGTCTTGACGGAGCGACTCATATCTATTGCGCGTCAAGCGGTTTCAGACGTCTGAAAGGAAGCATCGAAAAACACCTCGGTCTGAACGAATGCGCGTTGCTTTTCGACGAGATATATACCGAAGTCATTGCCGACGGCGTTCATATAAGCGAAAATCTTTTCGACTTTATTTATAAAAACAAAGGATATCGAAAAATTATTCTCGTATCCGACAGTCTCGCGCCCGCCGGCGCGCCGTGCGGAAAATACCTTCTGGGCGACGACACTCCCGTAATTACGGACGGCACGGCGGCGTATCTCGAAGATAAATCCGCGCTTGCCGGAAGCATTACGAACGTTGCAAAAACGGTAGAAAACGTCGTTTCCTACGGCGTGCCTCTCGCTCATGCCGTTTACGCCGCCACCGAAACGCCGCGAAAATATCTTTCTCTTCCTTACGATGCGCTGTCTTGCGGCAGCACCGCGTCTTTTAACGTACTGGACGAAAAAGGAAAGCTTCTGCACGTCGTGAACCGCGGCAGACCGGTAAGATAATTTTTCCGGTCCGGAAAACTGTTTACACCGTCGTTTTTTTGGTGTAAAATAAAATCGCAGGAAAACCATTTACAGGAGGACGTTATGAAAATCGTAGTGTTGGACGGATATACGGAAAACCCCGGCGACCTCAGTTGGGAGAAATTCCGCTCTCTCGGTGAACTCACCGTTTACGACCGTACCGAAAACGACTTCGACACGATTGTAAAACGCATAGGCAACAATCAGGCGGTAATCGTAAACAAAGTCAATATCACCCGGGAAATTCTGGACGCCTGCCCTTCTATCGAATATATAGGCGTTCTTGCGACGGGCTATAATATCGTCGATACCGAAGCGGCCGCGGAACGCGGAATCCCCGTATGCAACGTGCCTACCTACGCTACCGCTGCCGTAGGACAGTTTACTTTTGCACTTCTTCTCGAAGCCTGCCTGCACGTCGGCCATCACAGCGCCGAAGTACATAAAGGTCGCTGGAGCGCAAACAAAGACTTCTGCTTCTGGGATTATCCTCTTATCGAACTCAGCGGAAAAACCATGGGGCTCGTCGGCTACGGTCGTATAGGTCGCTCTGTCGCGACGATTGCAAAGGCTTTCGGAATGAACGTGCTCGCCTATGACAACAAGATGTCGCTTGACGACGTAATTGCCGAATACACCGACCTGAACGACCTTTATGCGCGTTCCGACGTGATTTCTCTGCACTGTCCGATGAACCGCAACAACGAAAAAATGATAAACGCGGACGCTTTTTGCAAGATGCGCGACGGCGTAATTCTCATAAACACGTCCCGCGGCGGTCTCGTCGACGAAAACGACCTCAAAGACGCCCTCGTTTCGGGCAAGGTTGCGTTTGCCGCAATAGACGTCGTTTCCGAGGAACCCATCCGACCCGATAATCCTCTTCTCGGACTCGATAACTGCATAATCACTCCTCACATTGCGTGGGCCTCGAAAGAAAGCCGCAAACGCCTTATGGACACCGCGGCCATGAATCTGATGTCCTATATGGACGGCGAACCTATAAACGTGGTAAATTTCGGATAAAAACATCGGAATATACTCACCCGCCGCAAGGCGGGTTTTTTCTTGACAATTTGCTTTCGTTGCCGTATAATTTGTTATACAAATCATACTTTTTATACCGGAGGACATATGAGAAACGTTAAAGACGGCAGATATGCCTGGACTGCAAAAGTGGGCGAAAAAGGCCAGATTGTAATTCCGAAAGAAGCAAGAGATATTTTCGGAATAAAACCCGGCGATACGCTTATTCTTTTCGGAGACCCCGAAAGGGGCATTGCAATTCCCCCGTCGGACGCAATAACCGGATATATCGCAACGGTTTTCACCTCGGAGAAATAAAATGAAAGACGTTTTAAGAGTATCGGGACTGTCGAAATCCTATCCGTCGTTTAAACTGCGCGACGTAAGTTTCGAAATCGCAGAAGGCAGCATAACGGGATTCATCGGCAGAAACGGCGCGGGAAAATCCACGACGCTCAAATGTATAATGAATACCGTCCGCAAAGACGGCGGAGAGGTGTTTTTTTTCGGAAAACCTTTTGATGGTAACGAGCGCGAAATAAAAAACCGTACGGGATTCATAACGGGAGGCGTCGATTACTATCCCGGTAAAAAACTGAAAACTATTACCGACGTTACGAAAAGGTTTTACGACGCCTGGAGCGACGAAGATTATCGCCGTTATACTTCGTCTTTCGACCTTGACGAAAACAAAACGCCGAGACAACTGTCGCAGGGAATGAGGGTAAAGTATTCGCTTGCGCTTGCCCTCTCTCATAACGCCGACCTTCTGATACTCGACGAGCCTACGAGCGGACTTGACCCGGTATCGAGAGAAGATTTGCTGGAAACCTTCCTGAGACTTTCGGACGAAGGAAAAACCGTTCTGTTTTCGACGCACGTAACTTCCGACCTCGAAAAATGCGCAAGCAATATTATTTATATAAAGGACGGCGGGATTTTCGCCGAGGACGATATGCGCGATTTCGAAAAAAAATTCGCCCTTATCGAAACGACGTGGCAGTCCCTGCCCGACGGCGTATCGGAGAAAGCCATCGGCATAAGACGCACTAAAAACGGCTTCAGCATACTCTTTTATGCGAATGAAGTGCCTTTTATGTCCGAAAACATAAAAACGCCCACTCTCGAGGATATTATGGTTCACGTTGAAAAGGAGGGATTATGAAAAATCTGCTGAACAAAGAATTCCGCCTTGCCTTACATCCGACGAACATAATTTTTATTTCGTTTGCGCTGATGCTGCTTATCCCTAATTTTCCCTATCTCGTCGCTTTTTTCTATACCGGCCTCGGATTGTTTTTTACGTGCATAACGGGACGCGAAAACAACGATACGGAATACAGCGTTTCCCTTCCCGTCGGCAGAAAAGACGTGGTAAAAGGCAGAATTGCGTTTGCAGTAATTCTCGAACTCGCGACGCTTGTTGTTTCCGTGCCGTTTGCGATAATCCGCGATTTTATAATAAAAGGTATTCCTTCAAACCAGGCCGGCTCTATGCCGGGACTTGCGTTTTTCGGACTTGCTTTTCTTTTATACGGGGTTTTCAACGCGGTATTTTTCACCTGTTATTACAAAAATCCGTTAAAAGTAGGAAAAAGTTTCGTGCTGGCAAGCCTTGCAATATTCATCGTGGTGATTGTCGATATCGTGCTTTCTCACGTTCCCGTCTGTTCGGAAGTGTTCTGTGATACGGGCAATTCCCGTATCGCCGCAAAACTTTCGGTTTTCTTTGCGGGGATAGCCGTCTATATCGTACTTACTGCGATTGCCGTCGTTCGGAGTGCGAAAAACTTTTCAAAGCTCGACTTATAATCCTGATTTTAATATATTAAGCAGCGCCCTTCGAACAAAACAAAAACCGCCCTTCCGGGCGGTTTAATCATATATTTTCGGTTATTTTATCACTTCGATACCGCCCATAAACGGACGCAGTACCTCGGGAACGGTTACCGAGCCGTCCGCATTCTGATACTGTTCGACAAGCGCGGGCATAATTCTGCTGGTTGCAAGACCGCTTCCGTTAAGAGTATGAACGTAGCGTGTTTTACCCGTTACGGCGTCGCGGAAACGGGTATTGTTTCTGCGTGCCTGATAATCTCTTGCGTTGGAAACGCTGGACACTTCCTTGAATATTCCCATCGAAGGAATCCATACTTCGATATCGGTCGTGCGCGCCATCGATGCCGAGCAATCTCCCGCGGCGAGTTTGGATACGCGATGATAGAGCCCGAGTTTTTCGACAAGGCGGCTTGCTTTATTCACAAGTTCTTCGAAAGCCTCGTCGCTGTGATCGGGATGAGCGTATTGCACCATTTCGACTTTATTGAACTGATGTCCGCGAATCATACCTCTTTCTTCGCTTCTGTAACTTCCCGCTTCTTTTCTGAAACACGGCGTATAAGCGAACATTTTTATCGGAAGCTTGCTTTCGTCGATAATTTCGCCCGAATAGACGTTCACGAGAGCGGTTTCGGCCGTGGGAAGCATAAAGCGGTTCTTTTTGCGGTCGGCGTCGACGTCAAGCCAGTAAACTTCGTCGGCGAATTTGGGAAATTGTCCCGCGCCGAAGCCGCAGTTGTAACCGAGCTGATGCGGAGGCAGGATAAATTCGTAGCCGTCGGCAAGATGTTCGGAAACGAAAAAGTTTAAAAGCGCCCATTCGAGACGTGCGCCCATTCCTCTGTACATCCAGAAACCGCCGCCCGAAAGTTTGACGCCTCTTTCGTAATCGATAAGTCCGAGAGAGGTGCAAAGGTCCACGTGATTTTTCGGCGTGAAGTCGAATTCGGGTTTTTTCCCGATTACTCTTTCGACCGCGTTATTCTCCTTTCCTCCCGCGACAAGGTCTTCGTCGGGCAGGTTGGGAAGACAGGCGACGAATTCGAAAATTTTATCCTCGAGGTCGGCGACCCTTTCGTCGATTTTCGCGATTTCGTTACCGATTTCTCTCATTTCTTCAAAGATAACGCCCACGGGTTTCCCTTCTTTTTTATAAGTAGGAATTTCCGCCGAAACTTTATTTTTGCGCGCTTTGAGAGTTTCCACCTCAGATATGAGTTTTCTGCGCTCAATATCCCATTCGAGAGGAGCGGAGAAGTCGGCTTCGTAGCCCTTTTTAAGAAGCGCGGCCTTGACTTTTTCGGGTTCGGTTCTTATTAAATTGATATCTATCATATAGCCTCCTAAATTACGAAGTTGATAAGACGGTGAGGAATTACGATAACTTTTTTCGGAGTCTGTCCTTCAAGCAGTTTCCGCACCGTCGGATCGGCAAGCGCGATTTTTTCGATTTCCTTATTGTCTGCGCCTGCGGGAACGACGATTTTCGTTTTTACTCTGCTGTTAATCTGCACGGCCAGTTCGAGCTCGTCTTTGACAAGCGCTTTTTCGTTGACCTTGGGGAAGTCTTCGTTGAACACGCTCGACTTATTGCCGAGAATCTCCCACAGTTCCTCGGCAAAATGCGGCGCGAACGGCGCAAGAACTTTGACGAGGTCCGTAACGCAATCTTTAAACAGCCTGTTTTTATCCGAAACCTTGTTTTCGTAATCGGTAAGAGCGTTGGTAAATTCCATTATACGGGCTATCGCCGTATTGAAACTGAAGTTTTCGGTGTCTGCCGTAACGCTTTTAATCGTGGAGTTTCGCACGAAATCGAGATTCTTCTCGACGGCCGAATATTCTTTTTCGTTATAAGAGAACGTGCGGCTGTGGCAGACGAGACGCTCGACTCTGTCCATAAAGCGCTGAATGCTTTCAAGCCCTTTGTCGTTCCACGGGCCGCCCTCTACGTATGAAAAACCGAACATCAGATACAGACGGAAAGCGTCGCTGCCGTATTTCTCGATAAGCGCGTCGGGACTTACGACGTTTCCGCGCGACTTACTCATTTTCTGTCCGTCGGGACCGAGAATTGTGCCTTGATGCACAAGCGATTTAAAGGGCTCGTCGAAATCGAGATATCCCATATCGCGCAACGCTTTCGTGAAGAAGCGCGCATAAAGCAGGTGCATACAGGCATGTTCCGCCCCGCCGATGTATTTGTCGACAGGCAACATTTTATCGACTTTGTCGCGACTGAACGCTTCTTTGTCGTTTTTGGGATCGACGTATCTTAAGTAGTACCAGCTGCTGCACACGAACGTATCGAGCGTATCGGGATCGCGACGGGCGGGACGACCGCAGACGGGGCATTTAACGTTCATAAATTCCTCGCATTTTTTTAGCGGGCTTTCTCCGTCGGGAGTGAAATTGACGTTGTACGGCAGTTCTACGGGCAAATCTTCTTCGGGTACGGGTACCGCGCCGCAATGTTCGCAATGGATAACGGGTATGGGCGCGCCCCAGTAACGCTGACGCGAAATAAGCCAGTCGCGCAGACGGTAATTCGTTTTAAGCGCGCCTTTGCCCTCTTTTTCGAGTTTTTTAATTACTGCGACTCTTCCCTCTTCGGTAGTCATCCCGTCAAACTCTCCGCTGTTGACCATAACGCCGTAATCGGTAAACGGCAAATCGTCGGGACTGCCGTCTTTGCTTTTTATTACTCTTTCCACGGGCAAACCGTGCTTTACCGCAAAAACGTAGTCGCGCTCGTCGTGCGCCGCAACGCCCATAACGGCGCCGGTGCCGTAACTGGCAAGCACGTAATCGGCAACGAGAATGGGAACTTCACGGCCGTTTATGGGATTTATAGCGTAACTGCCCGTAAATACGCCCGTCTTTTCACGGTTGGAAGAAAGACGTTCGATTTCGTTAATTTTGCTGCACTGTACCTTATAATCCTCGACGGCCTGTCTGTTTTCCTCGGTCGTCAACTCGTCGACCAGCGGGCTTTCGGGAGCGAGAACGACGTACGTTATACCGAAAATCGTATCGGCGCGGGTTGTAAACACGCGGAACTTAATATTTTTGTCCTTAACCTGAAATTCGATTTCGCCGCCCGTCGATTTTCCTATCCAGTGCTTTTGCATAAGTTTGGTTTTCTCGGGCCAGTCGAGTTTGTCGATGTCGTTTAAAAGTTCCTCGGCGTAATCGGTAATTTTAAAGAACCATTGCGTGAGATTTTTACGGACTACGGTAGCGCCGCATCTTTCGCAGCATCCGTCGACGACCTGCTCGTTGGCAAGCACCGTCTTGCAGGACGGACACCAGTTTACGGGCGCTTCCTTGCGGTATGCGAGGTTGTGTTTGTACATCTGCAAAAACAGCCATTGCGTCCATTTATAATATTTGGGGTCGCAGGTAACCACCTCGTAATCCCAGTCGTAAGTCGCGCCGATGTTTTTGAGCTGTTTTTCCATCGTCGCGATATTCTTCAGCGTGCTGTCTTTGGGATGAATGCCCGTTTTAATAGCATAGTTCTCGGCGGGAAGTCCGAATGCGTCGAAGCCCATCGGCTGAAACACTTCGTATCCCTGCATCCTTTTAAAACGCGCGAAACTGTCGGACGGACCGTAATTGAACCAGTGGCCGACGTGAAGTTTCGCACCCGACGGATACGAAAACATTTCGAGCACGTAATACTTTTTGTCGATACGCGAGGTATCGAACTTATACGTTTCGTCCTCCTCCCATTTCTTATTCCATTTTGCCTCGATTTCCAGCATATTCATAGGAAATACCTCGATAAAAAATATTGTTTAGATTATAGCAAACTATATACTTAAAGTAAACAAAATAAATAAAATATATTAAATTTTATATATCGAAAACCCGCCGTAAAGGCGGGTAATTGTTTGCACGAAACTCCTTAATAATCCCGATTAGTTGTTTTTGTTTGTTTTAAGCGCTCTCATCGAATTCAGCGTGGCAAGCACCGCAACGCCGACGTCGGCAAACACCGCAAGCCACATGTTGGCTATCCCCAAGGCGCCCAGAATAAGCACCACCGCCTTTACAAGCAATATGAATACGATATTTTCGTAAGCAAGACGCAAGGTCTTTTTGCTTATTTTTTTCGCCTCGGTAATGCCTTTCAGATTGTCGTGCATAAGCACCATATCCGAAGCCTCGACCGCACTGTCGCTTCCCGTGCCGCCCATAGAAACGCCTATGTCCGAGCGGGTGAGAACGGGGGCGTCGTTTACTCCGTCGCCCACGTACACGACGGTGTCCTTTTTGCGCTTGCTTTCCATAAGCGCTTCCATCTGCACTACTTTATCGGCGGGAAGCAAACCGTATTTATAGTCGTCTATTCCCACCTCGTTTGCGATTTTACGGGCGTATTTCTCGTTATCACCCGTAAGCATAACGGTTTTCGCTCCCTCTTTTTTCAGCTCTTCGATAACTTCTTTCGCCTCGGGACGCACCGTGTCGGCAATTACGATTGCGCCGAGATATTTGCCGTTTTTCGCAACGTAAACCACGCTTCCCTCCTCTTCGACGGGAATAAACGCGATTTTGTTTTCAACCATAAGTCTTGCGTTGCCGCACAGAATACTTCCTTTTGCGCCTTTTGCAACCATTCCGCGACCTGCAAGCTCTTTTACCTCGTAGTCGGCGGAAACGGCCGCGTTGCCGTATGCGGACGTAATGCTCTTCGCAATCGGATGAAGACTGCCGCTTTCGGCTATACTCGCCACGCGCAGAATTTCCTCTTTGTTGTTTTCGGGAACGACGCTCACAACCTCGAATTTGCCTTTCGTAAGGGTGCCCGTCTTGTCGAATACGTAGACGTTGGCCTTCCCGAGCATTTCGAGATAGCAGGTCCCCTTAAACAAAATACCCTTTCTGGACGCGCTTCCTATACCCCCGAAAAACGACATCGGTATGCTTATCACGAGCGCGCACGGACAACTGATTACAAGAAAAGTAAGCGCTCTTTTCAGCCAGTCTGTCCATACCGCGCCGTCGTGAATATTCGTTACGAGAGGGGGAATAACGGCAAGAAGAATCGCCGATATCACGACGAAAGGCGTATAATATCTTGCAAAACGCGTAATGAAATTTTCGGCTTTCGCCTTTTTTTCCGACGCGTTTTCCACCATATCGAGTATCTTTGCGACGGTGCTGTCGCAATATTCCTTTTTCGCCCCGATATATAGGACTCCCGAAAGATTTATCGTACCGCTCAATATCTCGCTTCCCTCGTAAACGGCGCGAGGCATACTTTCACCCGTAAGCGCGGACGTATCCACGCTTCCTTCGCCTTTAATCACCACGCCGTCGACGGGTACCTTTTCGCCCGCTCTGACTACGAGAACGTCGCCGACCTTTACTTCTTCGGGAAGAACTTCGACTTCCTGACCCTCTCTTAACACCACAGCGTTTTCCGGGCGGATGTTCATGAGCGAAGAAATGGATTTGCGGCTTTTACCGACGGCGTAATTCTGAAACAGTTCCCCGACCTGATACAGCAACATGACGGCAACGGCTTCGGGATACTCGCCCGTAGCGAACGCGCCTATGGTCGCTATGCACATCAGAAAATTCTCGTCGAATATCTGCCCGTGGGCAATGTTTCTGACCGCTCTCCACAATACGTCGTATCCAATTGCGAGATATATTGCCATATACACCGCAAGTTCGGCATACCAGATAATATCCGTCGTCTTTCCGACGACGAAAATCACGAGAAAAGCCAACGCGCACACTATTATGCGAATCAGCCGAATTTGATTTTTATTTAACTTTTTCATATTATAAACCAATTATTTTGCAATCTGGCTCAACTTTTTTGCAGCAACGAGCTACTTCTTCCGCTACTCTTTCAAAATCGCTCTCATTGCATTCGAACGTCAGTTTTTCTGCAAAGAAATTGAAATTCGCGTCGGTTACGCCGGCAATTTTTTTGACGTTTCTTTCTATTTTCGCGGCGCAGGCCGCGCAGTCGACGTCTTTTACGGTTAGGGTTTTTTTCATATATTTCACTCCTTTACGTGTTCGGTTGCGGTTTCGAGAATTTTTACCACGTGGTCGTCCGATAACGAATAAAAAACCTCTTTGCCGCATCTTCTTGCCTTAACTAATTTATTGTGTCGCAATATCCTTAACTGATGTGAAACGGCGCTCACGGACAAGTTCAGAACTTCGGCAATATCGCAAACGCACATTTCGCCCGCGGAAAGAGTGGCGAGAATACTCGTCCTCGTGCTGTCGCCGAAAATTTTAAACAGTTCCGCAACGTCGTATAACGTTTCCGTATCGAGAAGAGCCGCCTTTGCTTTTTTTACGGACTCTTCGTGCGGGGCGTTAATCTCGCAGAATTCGTTTTCGTGTTCTTTCATATACACCTCTTGCTTGAACAACTGTTCAACTGTAATCGATTATAAAACCGCCCTCCTCGTTTGTCAAGCGGTTTTGCATATTATTTCTGCGGTTGTTTATTTTTTCCCGTTCTGCCCCTTATTTTCTCGATAACGCGGCTTTCCGAAGTTACGTCCAGCATTCCGTCCCATTTTTTTACTGCAAGATAGATATAATATATTGCCGCCGTTATCACCCAGCTTACAGGGTAAATCATAAATAAAACGGTCAGATTATGCGTAAGCAGTACGGCGGAATAAAGCCATATTATCCTTATAAGCAATATGCCTATAAACGTAATTATAAACGCCGTCAGCGATTTTCCCAGTCCTTTCAGCGTGCCCGAAAAAACCTCGCACATGCAGAATATGACGTAAAACGGACAGATGTGAAGTATTATTTCGGAGCCGACCTGAACGACTTCTTGTTCATTATTAAATATGCGCACGATGTCGCCGCGAAGAACAATCACGGGGATTATAATGATAACGGCGGTTATCACGCTCATAAGCATCGCCGTTTTAAATCCCTTCTTTATGCGGTCGGGACGGTTTGCGCCCAAGTTCTGTCCGACAAAACTGTTCATTGCCATTCCGTAAGACGCAATCGGCGCATAGGTGAAATCGTCGACTTTCGAAGCGGCCACCCACCCTGCCATTACCACCGAGCCGAATGTGTTCAGACTTGATTGAATAAGAAGATTCCCGACGCTGTACATACTCGTCTGCAATCCCGCGGGCAATCCCACTTTGAATATGCGCGATAAAATCCCGCCGTCTATTCTGAACCGTCTCAGCGTAAGTCTGTAATCCTTTTTCGAAAATATCAGCCTTATTAACACGAGAACCGCCGAAAAATACTGGGAAATAAGCGTCGCCCACGCCGCTCCGGCCACGCCCATCCCGAGACTTTTTACGAACGCTACGTCAAGGCCGATATTCAAAACACATGCGCTCAGCAGAAATATAAAGGGGCTTTTGCTGTCGCCGACAGCCATCAGAACACCGGCTCCCATATTGTATATTACCGTTCCCGTAATGCCCAGAAAATATATCTGCAGATATTTCAGGCTGAGTTCCATGACGTTTCCGGGCGTATTGACGGCCCTTAGTATGGGCGCGGCGAGAAAATATCCGCCAACCGTAAGCAATGCGGCCGATACCACGGCAAGAAAGGCGCACATCTGCACCGACCTATTTACCTTTTCGCCGTCTTTTGCGCCGTAATACTGTGCCACCACGACGCTCGACCCGACCGACAAACCGAGAAACAGCGACACAATAACGTTGATAATACTGTTGTTGCTTCCAACCGCCGCCAGAGCTTCGTGTCCGACGTATCTGCCGACCACCATCGAATCAACGGCGTTATAAAGACGCTGTATAACGTTGCTGAGCAATATGGGAAGCGCGAAAAACAGAATCTGCTTCCATATTACGCCTTCGGTCATGTTTTTTTCGGCGACGGCGGACGCAACGGCGGTATCGCCGCCGGATTTTTCCGCCACGCTTTCGCTTTCGTCGCTTACGAGCCCGTCCTTTATTTCTTCGTTTTTGCTTTCGCTTTCGTTCATAGCGCAAAATATATTCTTAAATCGAATTATTGTCAATCGTTTCGGGCAGTTCCCGCGCCGAATTTTTTTTTAATTTGAAAAAGGCACGCTTTCGCGTGCCTTAAAATCATTTTCTGACTTTCAAATCGAGCTTATCCGCCCATTTCCGCAATTTCGCGGCGTCGTATTTTTTCGGTATTTTTTTGGCGTAACTCATTGCTCTTATTCCCTTTACGGCGCATTTAAGCGCCTTCGCCACGAATCCGAAATTTTTAAGCGCGATACCTATCTTTTTAAATATGAACTTTGCGCCGGGTCCTTTCGCGTTTTCGTCCGTGCTGAGAAGTGCCATATCCTCGTCGGTTACTATGCCGCTTGAAAAAGCCTTGTCGACGACTTCTGCGGGAAGATTGAGCGCCCAGCGTTTCAGAACGTCCACGAAAACGTAAGCAAAACCGAATTGTTTGAAAAATTTCAGCTGATACGGATAAAGCGATTTTGCCGTAAAATCGCATTCCCTGCCTATCGTTTCCGCAAGCATTCTGCCCGCTTTCATACTGCTTTCGATACCGCTTCCCATCATCGGCATCGTCATAAACGCGCTGTCTCCCACGACTGCGTATCCGTCCGCAACCATGATTCCCGCGGGATATCTCAGCGAAATATCCACCCGTCTTTCGAAAAAAGGTTTGCCCGTATTGAAAGCGTGCTCCTTAAGCAGGGACTCTTTCGCTTTCGTTATTTCGTCGTCGGGCAGTTCTCCTATACGACCGATAAGTATATCGGCCTTATCGTCGGGATTCAGATTGCACCAGTCGATGCCGTTGCCTCCGAGATGTTTCACGTACAGCGTACACGGCGGAACAGGCAGTTCTTTTGTCAAATCCGTTTCGTAATACCCGCGAAACGCACATAACTTATCGTCATTGTGCGGTTCGGGTATGCCGAATTTCCCGGGCACCTGACGGCGGAATTTCGAATTATATCCCGACGCGTCAATCACCATATCCGCAGGAATTTCCGTCCCTCCGACCACTACGCCCGCAACTTTTTCGTCTTTGACGATAAGTCTTTCGACGGGACTTTCAAAGTTTATTTCTACGTTTTTACATTCGCTTAAAAGTCGGTCGAGCAGGTATTTTCTGTCAATCGAAATTTCTTCGAGCGGCGGCGTCATAGGAACTCTCAGCGTGCTTTTCCCGTCGGGCGATACGAATTTCCACTTGCTCTTCTGAACGCAATCCTCAATGGGCAAAGGGGCAAGTCCCGCTTCTTCGAAAACCGCGCGCCTGATATCGTCGCGCCACGGATGCGCGGCGTTTTCTCTCCGTTCGGCCTCGTACACGATTACTTCGTGGCCCGAATCCGCAAGATGTTTCGCGGCGACGAGTCCGCCCTGTCCGCATCCGATAACGATTATTCTGCTCATAATTTCCTCCTTAACGTTTATTTAACGTCCCTTCTGTCTTTAACCATCTGCAAATACGGCAAATCCCCGTATCCCAGCGATTTATACAATTTATGCGCGCCTTCGTTTTCCTTCGTATATTCGAGACGCATTCTCCTATATCCCTCTTTTGCGCATTTTCCTTCGATATATATCAGCGCGGCGCTTCCGAGACCCTTCCCTCTGTGCTCCGGCGAAACGTATATTTCGTCAATCCACATCGTCATTCCGCCCGCCTCCTGCGAGTACGTTTTCGCACACAGTACGTAACCCGCGCTTTCGCCGTTATCGGTGACGATATAACATTCGGCAAAGGGGTTTCCGTCGACGAACGATTCGAACGCGTCGCAAATATTTTTTTCGGAAATCGCGTGGCACACTGCCTCCGACGCATAAAATGCTTTTGCAAATGCAATATAAGTTTCGCGGTCGTCCGCCGTTATCGGTCTTAACATAACAATCTCCTGTCGGCTTTTGCGGGCTTTTACCCGACCCGTTTATTATAATTCGGCGAAATATCCGTTGTCAACACGCTTTCGGTCATCTTTTTTTCCGAATATCCGTACGACTTTCGCAAAACGGTGTTATTATTGAATACGAGGTGAATTATGAATATAGACGAATTCGACTACAAAGAACCGTGCTGTCCCCTGAGCGACGGCAAAGATTTTTATTACCCGCGCGAAGTCAGACAACCCGAAAGCATTCCCGTAGACAGGATAATCTCCCGCCTGGACGAATATTTTTCGCATAACGACCTGACGTCTGCGGAAGCTCTTCTCGATTACTGGCTGAAAGAGGCTGTCGACTTATCCGATTACCGGGGCGAACTTTCGGTACTTAACGAATTTACGGGTCTTTACCGCAAGACGGGAAACAAAGAAAAAAGCGAAAAAATCAACGGCCGTATTTTCGACCTTCTGAATATTCTCGATTTAAAAAACACCGTCTCCGGCGCAACGATACTGTTGAACGTCGCAACCAACAAAAAAGCCTTCGGCGACCCGCAGGGCGCAATCGAATTATATCTCGAGGCCGCGGATATCTACGCTTCGTCGTTAAAACCCGACGACCCTCTCTTCGGCGGCTTATACAATAATTTCGCGCTGGCGCTTGCGGATACGGGCGATTTCGAAAAAGCGTACGATTATTTCGACAAAGCCCTGTCCATAGTCAGAAAAAACAAAAACCTTCCCGATTGCGCCGTAACTTATTGCAATATTGCCGTCACGAAACTCCTTGAAAACCCGCTGAACGACGAAGAATCGGACAACGCTCTCGACGACGCGTTGAAACGTCTCGACGACCCTGACGTCGTAAAAGACGGTTATTACGCTTTCGTTTGCGACAAGTGTGCGGCGGCGTTCGGCGAATGCGGCAGATTTACGGACGCAGCCGACCTTAAAGAAAGAGCGAGGAAAATTTATGAAAGGGATTGAAATAAGCAAAAAATATTTTTACGAATTCGGTCTTCCCTTGCTTGAAAAAGATTTCCCCGACCTCGTGCCGCGTCTGTCCGCGGGTCTTGCAGGCGAAGGAAGCGAGTGCATGGGTTACGACGACGAAATCTCGCGCGACCACGATTTCGAGCCCGGGTTCTGTATATGGCTTTCCGACGACGACTACAACGAATACGGTTTTCGCCTCTCCCGCGCGTATATGAAACTTCCCTCCGAATTCGACGGTCTTAAACGCCAGACTCTGAATCCTGCCGGCGGCGCAAGACACGGCGTCTTTAAAACGAGCGAATTTTTCGAAAAATATCTGGACTCTCCAAGCGGCCCGAAAACTTATGAAGAATGGCTTGCCATTCCCTCTCAATACCTTAAAACCGCCGTATCGGGGGAAATTTTCGTGAACAACGAAAAAAACTTTTACGAGGTAAGAAAAAAACTCGCAAACGGCTATCCCGAAGACGTGCGTCTGAAAAAAATAGCCGCAAATTCGGCAGTTGCGGGTCAGGCGGGTCAATACAATTATCCTCGTCTTATCTCGCGGGGCGAAACGGGCGGAGCCCAGCTTGCCGTATACGAATTCGTGCGGCACGTGATTTCGGCGGTTTATCTCGTCAACAACGAATACGAACCGTTTTATAAGTGGGCCTACCGCGGCATGCGCGACCTGAAAACTCTTTCAGACCTCGAGACCCCTCTCTCCTTCCTCACCGAAACGGGAAACGGAAAAGAAGAGGCGGCGTTGAAATGCGAAATTATCGAAGACGTTGCTTCGCGACTGATAGCCGAATACAAAAAACAGAATATCTCCGACGCAACCTGCAACAATCTCGACACGCACGCCTTGTCAGTGCAGGAGCACGTTAAGGATGCGTCCTTAAGAAATTCAAACGTTTTTTCGGGAATATAAAAACTTAAATATAAGTATTAAATCCGCGCAAATTGCGCGGATTTATTGTTTATTAACCGTTTTTTACTGATAAACCGCCTTATTTGTTTTTCACGTAATCGGTAAACATATTGATAAGAAGCTCTATTTTACTGTCGACGGACTTGTCTTTCGAAACGATGTTCCCTCTCATCGTGAGTTTCTGCGTAAGACTTATAAGCGATTGAGTCGCCGCAAAATAAAAATCCTCGAAACTGCCGACGTTCCTGACCGACCCGTCCGAAAGTCCTTTTTTGTATGCTGTTTCGAACATCGAGTATATTTCAAGCATGATATCGTCGTATTTGTCCCTGTCTTCGGAAGTGATTTTCTCGCTTATCAGAAAAGCGTCGAGCGTAAACAGAAAATGCGTGAAATTTTTATCGGAAACCACCGTATAGGTAAAATTTCTCGTAAGAAAAGCAAGCTGTTCGTATCCCGTTTTGTCGAAGTTTTCGTCGTAAAGAACGCGCATTCTGTCTAATTTATCTTCCCACAGCGCAACGGCGCACTCCATCACGAGCGCGTTTTTTCCTCCGAAATACCGATAAACCGACGCGACGCCGAAATCGGCGAACAACGCGACGTCCGTCATCGAAACCCCGGTTACTCCTCTTTCCGTAAACAGTTGTTTTGCTTTATCAAGCACGTATTGCCTGTTTCTGTCTTTTGCACCCATACTTCACCTCTTTTTCATACTATCATATTTTTGATAAATACTCTATCATTTCGGAAACCTTTTCTCGGATTTTATCGCGTTCACACGAGCGTTTTTTTCGATTTCGGGGTTTTTAAGTTGAATTTACCGTGATTTTATAGTATTATAACGAAAGAGGTAATTATGAATATCGACAAACAGATTTTTTATAAAGCGGAGCTTCTCTGCAAAGGAATGCGCGTCACGGAAAACGCAAAAGAAAAACTTCTTAAAGATTATCCCGACTTTTTTACCAAGGGAATAATGCACAGCATCAATATCAGATTTTCCGAAACGAACTGCAACGTAAGCGTTGCGGACGATTTCGCGCATTCTTCGCCTTATCTTCTGGACGAAAAAAACGGCGCGTTTTTCATATCGGACGGGAAAGACTCGTTTTCCGTGACTTTTTTCGGCGTTCTGCCTCATACCGGGACCGTCGTCGACGATTACGCAAGACTTCATTCCACGGGTTGCGTTACAATCTGGCCCAGCAACAACTGCTGTTATGACAGAGACAACGAAAAATGCCGTTTCTGCAGTATAGTCAAACTTCACGAAGAACCCCTCAATCCGGACGTGCTTGCCGACGGCATAAAAAAACTGTTTGAAAAGTCCGAAGGGAATATGTTGAATTTTTCGGGCGGCACCTATAAAAATCCAGACGTTATGGCCGATTACTGGATAACGCTCGTTAAAAAAATACGCGCTTTTTCGGACGCGAAAATCGCAATAGAACTTGCGCCGCCCTCCGACCTCGGCAAACTGGACGAACTGAAAAACGCGGGTCTCGACGTCGTTATTATGAACCTTGAAGTGGCCGACGACAATCTGAGAAAAACCATATGTCCCGGCAAATCGCGCATCTCATACGAACATTATTACGACGCCTTTCGCCGCGCCGTATCGCTTTTCGGGTGGGGACAGGTTTCGTCCGTTCTGATTGCGGGAATTCAGCCCAAAGAGGATATCATGCGCGAGTGCGAAAAGATGGCTGCGACAGGGGTTTTCCCGACGGTTATGCCCATACGCCCCCTCGATAACACGGGCGTCGGTCTCAACGTCAGATGCAATCCGTCCGACCTGATAGAAATCGCAACTCATCTGTCGAAACTTCTCGTAAAATACAAACTCGACTTCAAACGTCAGGAAGGTTGCACCAAATGCGGAGGCTGTTCAATCGAGAACGATTGCTATCGCAAAGAGCTTCTCTGAAAATTACGCCGTCGACAGACGGCGTTTTTTGCTTCTGCCGACGCATCCTTTTCTATACAAAGCAATATTTCTATATAAAAATCGTTTACTTTTAAAAACCTGTTGTGTTATAATTTTCCTAAATTGTACTCGGGTATAATTTTACAAATTTCAGAGGGTGAGTTATGAAGAATTACATTCTGGCCTACGACGTAGGCACTACCGGCATCAAAACCTGTATCTGCGAAATCGACAAGGACATAAAAATTCTGGCGTCCGCTTCCGAAAGCTATAAACTTTACGTCTATGACGACGGCGGCGCCGAACAGGATCCCGAAGAATGGTGGGCGGCAATGTGCTCCACTACCCGCACCGTATTTGCGAAAGCCGATATCGACCCGAAAGACGTTGCAGGTATTTCGTTCTGCTCCCAGGCACAGGGGCTCGTTCTCGTCGACAAAGACGGCAAGGCCATACGACGCGCCTTTTCGTATATGGACCAGCGCGCAAGACGCGAGATAAAGGAAGGTATCGCGCACGGATTGCAGATTGCGGGTGCAAATATCTTCAAACTGATTCCCGCTCTTATGATTACGGGCGCGGCGCCAGTCAGCGTGAAAGACCCCGTTTGGAAATACAACTGGGTAAAAAACAACGAACCCGAAAATTTCAAAAAAGTTTATAAATGGCTTGACGTCAAAGAATATCTCATCTGCCGCCTCACCGGCGAATTCGTAATGACGTACGACAGCGCTTTCGGCACTCTGCTGTACGACCTAAAAAACAAACGTTTCAGCAAAAAGATGTGTTCGTTGTTCGGGGTGGACTTCAATCACCTCCCCCGACTGATAGCTTCTTCGGATTGCGCGGGCACGACGAACGAACAGGCCGCGAAAGAACTGGGACTCGTGCCGGGCATCAAAGTTTTCGGAGGAGGAATGGACGCGTCACTCATCGGAGTGGGCGCGGGAAGCACGTCCCTCGGAGACACCCATATTTACAGCGGAACGTCGGGCTGGGTATCTACGGTTACCGATAAATCCGCCGTGGACGTCAGCACAATGATTGCGGCCGTCGTGGCGGCTCAACCCGGGAAATTCAATTACTTTGCCGAGCTCGAAACGTCGGGCAAATGCCTTGAATGGGTAAAAGACCATATCGCTTTGGACGAGGTGGGAATTTATATTCAGAAGAAACACATTGCCGAAGATTTCGAGTCGAAATATCTCAATCTTTATCAATATATGACATCGGTGGTGGACGACATTCCCGCGGGTTCTGGCGGCGTAATATTTACACCGTGGCTTCACGGAAACCGCTGTCCTTTCGAGGACCCGAAAGCGCGCGGAATGTTTTTCAATATCAGTCTCGAAACGGGAAAGACCGAACTTATCCGTTCCGTACTGGAGGGCGTGTGCTATCATAAACGCTGGATGCTCGAAGCGTCCGAGAAAAAGGTAAAAGTCTCGGATACCATTCGCTTCGTCGGTGGCGGCGCCCTTAACGATTTTACTTGCCAGCTGCTTGCGGACGTTACCGGACATACGATTGAAACCGTAGAAAGTCCTCAGAACGTAGGCGCGGTAGGCGCGGCGGTTTGCGTTGCGATAGGGCTTAATCTTATTCCTTCTTTTGATAACGTTAAGGACTTTATCCCCGCGAAAAAGACGTTTAAACCCAATTTTAAGTTAAAAAGCGAAGTTTACGACAAAGGTTTCGAGGTATTTAAAAACCTTTACAAATCCAACAAGAAGAACTTTGCAATGCTGAATTACAACAAATAAGTTTTCTTATTCCGGCCCCGGTAACCCGGGGCTTTTTTATGCGCGTGCGCACACGTTTATACTTAATTATTGTTTTTATCGTTGCTATACTTAACAATATTATTTTGCCGTCGCGCGATAAATGTTTTGCCGACAGAGCGCGTTTTTTACGGTGAAAAATTTATCGGTTTGAATTTTTAAAAAATTTTTTAAATTATCGTAAAAAAGCTTTACAAAATTTTTTTGGTATGATATTATCTCACCATAACACTTTATCGCACTAAATCGATAATGCAACGAGGTAAAATTCATATGAAAAGAAAAATCGTAACAATAACCGTCATTTCGTTAATAGCGGCATGCGCATTCGCCTTTACCGCATGCAACAAAAAGTCCGGCTATACCGCTCTCGGCGCGCAAGCGGACATTTTCAAGGAACTCAACGCAAAAACCGCCGACGTCGGCATAATGGACTACACTATGGCCAACTATCTTTTAAGCACCGAAAGCGCTATGGCAAACAATCTTATGATTGCCGATATCGCGTTCGAGGAGGAATATTACGGTATCGCGTTCAGAAAGGCCGCCGACGGCAAATACAACGCTCTCACCGATCTCGTAAACAAAACTCTTGTCGAACTTAAAGACTCCGAATACAAAACGATTGCCGAGAAATACGGCATTTCGGGAAGTACGCTGGACATTACATACTCCGCTCCTTCGGGCGAAGCCGACAATACCGAACTGGACTACGTCGTCTCGAAGGGTAAAATCGTGATAGGATTCACCCTCAACGCCCCGATGGCCCTCGGAGAAGGCGACAAAACGACGGGAGGTTTCGACACCGACCTTGCGAACGCCGTCTTTGCGAAAATCAGCGAAACTACGGGAAAAACCATAGCCGTCGAATTCAAACTCATCGACTGGAGTAAAAAAGAAGCCGAAATGGAAAGCAAAGCCATCGACTGCGTATGGAACGGTATGACGGTAACCCCTGCCCGCTGCGAAATGTGGTCGGTATCGATAAATTATCTTGCCAACAGACAATGCGCCGTCATCAGAAAGTCCGATAAAGACAAATATACTACGCTCGAAAGTCTTAAAAATGCGCGCATCGTCGCAGAAGACGGCTCCGCCGGCGAAGAAGCGGCAAAAAGCATACTCGGCATAGCAGCCTGATAAAAACCCGTCCCGCCCCCGTTTTTCGGGGGCAATTTATTCCGACATGATACTTTCAGCAATAACCATCACTTTTACCGAAGTTACAAGACAACTTCTGACCGGTTTCGGGACAACGTGCTTATTGTTTATATTAACGCTCGTGTTCTCGATACCTCTCGGTCTGGTTGTGTGCTTTGCCTCGACGTCGCGTTTCAAGCCTCTTTCGTGGCTTGCCCGGATAATCGTATGGATTATACGAGGCACGCCCCTTATGCTTCAGATAATCGTCGTATTTTACGTGCCCGGTTTTCTTTTCGATTATCCCATGAGTTCGCGTTTTGCGGCCGTTCTCGTGGCTTTCGTGATAAACTACGCGTGCTACTTTTCCGAAATATACAGAGGCGGCATTCAGTCCGTCCCGAAAGGACAACAGGAAGCGGCGGAAGTGCTGGGAATGAAAAAATCCCAGACATTCCGTTACGTTACTCTTCCGCAGGTTGTTAAGCGCATTATGCCGCCTATGTCCAACGAAATAATCACTCTGGTCAAGGATACTTCTCTTGCCCGCGTCATCGGCGTGGTAGAACTCATAAAATTCAGCGAGCAGATAGTAAACAACTACGTAATTCTCTGGCCGCTGTTCTATGCCGGGGTATTCTATCTCGTATTCAACGGATTGCTCAGCGTTCTTTTCCGCTATATCGAAAAGAAACTCGACTACTATAAGGTGTGAAATGAAAATACTCGAAGTAAAGAATCTCAAAAAGAATTTCGGCGACAGAGCCGTTCTCAAGGGCATCGATTTCGATATGGAAAAGGGAGAAGTTCTTGTAATCATAGGTTCGTCGGGAAGCGGCAAAACCACTCTTTTAAGATGTCTGAACTTTCTGGAAACCGCCGACAGCGGAAGCATTGCCGTAAACGGCGACATACTTTACGACGGCACGGTCGACTCGAAAGACAGATACAACGACCTCAGGGAAAAACGCCTGCACTTCGGGCTCGTATTTCAGCAATTCAATCTTTTTCCGCATATGAACGTACTGAAAAACGTGAAAATGCCCGCCGAACTTCTGCTGAAAGACGCCTTGAAAAAGGAAAAAATCCGTTTGAAATCGGAAGGAGTCAAAGGAAACGAACTTCGGAAATCGCTTTCGTCTTTTAAGGAAAAGGAATATCGCGGATTAGACTACCGCGCGAAAATTCTTATCGACCGCGTTGGTCTTTCCGACAGCATTAATGCCTATCCGTGCGAGCTTTCGGGCGGACAACAGCAACGGGTAGCAATCGCGCGGGCGCTGGAACTTTCGCCAGATATTCTTTGTTTTGACGAGCCCACGTCCGCTCTCGACCCCGAACTGACGGGCGAGGTGCTTAAAGTTATCCGCTCGCTGAAAACCGGCGACCGCACAATGATAATAGTAACCCACGAAATGGACTTTGCAAGAAAAGTCGCCGACCGCGTAATTTTTATGGCCGACGGAGTAATCGAAGAAGAAGGGTCGCCCGACGAGATATTTACAAATCCCCAAAGCGAAAAAACCAAAGCCTTTCTCGCAAACGTCAACAATCCCGATTTTTAAAATCAAACCGATAAACAGACTAAAAAACGCACCCGAGAGGGTGCGTTTTATTGCGTTATCCTTTGAACTATTGCGCCGTCCAGGCCGACGTCGTCGCGTCGTATCGGTAGGTCTTGCCCTTTTCCGCCTGCACACCCGAAAGCGTTGCGGCTTTCGTTACGCTGCATACTTCTTCGTAGGTAACCACGACGTAGATGCCCGACGTGGAGTTGCTTCCCTTTCCTTCTTTCGACGTAATGCCCGTAAGAGTCGCCGAGGCTCCCGTATTGACCGCTCCGCCGCCCGTCGACAGAATATTTCCGCCGAATGCGCCGTTGATATTCATCGTTCCGTTTACGGTTATTACCGAGTCTCCTCTTGCCGCGCCGGGATAAGGACAGGTGCTTATGTCGGTAAAGGTATGGTCGTACGTTATCGCTTTTCCGTTAAGATTATACGTCGCGCCCGGCTTTACGGTAAGCGTCGCGCCCGGCATAAATTTGAACGAATAGTCCTGCGTAAACGTCGTGCCGTCCTCGAGCGTTATATCGGTCCTGCCGTCGACGGGGAAAAACACTTTTTCGGACGACATCGTTATTTCGCACTTGAACACGGCAACTTTTATACTTGTATAGCCGTCCTTTACGCTTCCGTAAAGTTTAAGTCCCACGCGGTTTTCAGAGAAAGTCTTTACGATTTTGCTGTCAGTCCCCACAAGCCTTAACAGTCCGCTCGACGCGTCGCTTCCGTCTGACGAAACGAACACAATGTACGCCTCGTTAATCTGAGCGGGAACCGTAATGCCCATTTTTTCCTGTGCGCTCGTCGCTATTTTCGCATAGCCTTTAAGCGTGCTGCCTTTGTTTATCGTAAGCGTAACCCGAATGCTGCGAAGTTCGTATTGGCTGAACGGGAACTGCGTCGGATTGTCCACCGAAAAGCTTCCGCCGAAAGCCACTGTCGTTCCGAGAATTTTATCGTTGCCGACGTATCTTGCCGACGACACCGTGCCACCCATCCAGCCCGAAAGATGCAGATTTTCTACTACCGTCGAGTTGTTTGCCGTTATTTCTCCCGACCCTTTAATATATCCGTATACTTCAAGAGCCGCGTTATTCAGTACGATATTACCGTTAAGAATAACCTCGCTGTAACCGCCGGATATTCTGTTCTGTCCCGTTCCTGCCTGTCGACTTCCCGTCAATGCGCCGACGATAAACGAACCGTATACGGTAATATTCGTTCCCTCGGGTACGGTCAGAGTACGATAAAGCATCGGCGTTCCGTTGGACGCGGGATGAGCGCCGTAGTTTTCCGAGCCGTCCTCACCTCCGCCAACGTGTCCTTTTACGTCGGTTTCGCTGAACGGCACGAGAAGGGTTACGCCCGTTTTAACGGTGCGGTACGCATTATCGTTGTATAATACGTCCGCAATAGATTTTTCGGCAAACGCCGTATCGGTCGTTACGATAACGACGTTTCCGCTTTTCGCGTTGAACAGGGCGTCCTCTATCGTATAATAACTTTCGCCGATTTTTACGCCCTTGACTTTAACGTAACATACGCCGTCCGCCAAGCGATAGTTGTCGGAAGTCATCGTAACGACGCTCTTATAAGTGCCCGCCGCCGTAAACGAAGATACGTCGAAAGTCAAAGTATAATATTCGGCTGAAAGTTCGTTTCCTTTATAAATCACGACGGGCCGTATTTCGTGCGCGTTTCCGTCGTAAACAAATTCGAAAATATTTGAGAAAATGCTCGTTTCCGCTTTTTTCACATCAACGGATATATTAAGCGTAAAATCGTTGTGGTTTTCGGGATCGGCATTATATATCGCCTCGTACGCGCCTTTTTTGCACACGGGAATTTCGGAAAGATTTTTCCATCTGTATCCCGCGTCGAGCGCAACGTCCGAAAGCCTTTGCGCGGGATCGTACGTTATTGCAATCAATTTGCCGTAAGAAACGTCCGCGTAGTCGGCCTTTGCCATTTCGACGGAAGATGTATCGTTCGTAAACTCATAGTTTCCGTTTGCGTCGGCGGCATATGCGACGTATTGACCTGCGTTTATAAATTCACACGCAACGCCGTCTTTTCTGAAAACTACGGTTGCAGACGCTTCGTTGCCGTTAACGTCAGTGAACACTGCCGTGACGGTTTGCGAAGTACCGTCGTAAACGTGTCCCGTCAGCCCGCCCCACGTAAGAGTCGCCTGTTTTTTGTTTACGGTCAGAACACCCGGAACGAAAGTAATATCGTAATTTCGGTGCGAAAGCCCCGAAATTTTTATTTCGTGCGTTCCGGCGCCGTAGCCGTCAATCTGATATTGCGCCGTACCGAGGTCCGCTCCTTCGTCGCCCGCTACCAATCCCTGCGTACTATAAGTATTCACGAACACTTCGCCGAAGGTTATCGTAACGTCGTTTGCGGTAACGGTAAGAGGCGCCCTGTTTATCGTCAGATTGATTTGTCCTTCCTCGTCAGAAAGCAGACCGTCGTTATCGTGAACTTTGAAATATACGACGTAAGAACCCGCATTGTTGAATTCAGGAACGGTATCGGAATATTCGCCGCCTTCTGTTTTATAGGTTATCGTATAATGAGTGCCATCCGCGGCGGTTACAAAAACCGAATGATATTTACCGTCGTATATAACCGTCTCGTCCTTAAAGGTTATGTCGAAATTGACGTTGACCAGAGTAACGCTGAACGAATAATTTATATCGTAGCAATCCGCGTTGGTAACGGAAAGACCGCTCAGGTCGAAGTCACCTATATTATCGTGCGTGCCTTCTGTATTGACGTTCAGCGATACGACGCCGTTGACCTCGTCGCTTCCCTGCAATCCTTTTATTTCAAGTCTGTCCGCAGTTGCGCTGAAACCGTCCCTCAATGCGGCACGGGCGGTAAGACTTATATTAAGAGCGCGTTTGTGCGCCACCTTGAAGGTTTTGCTTTCGATTTCGCCCGATAAAATATAATTGTCGCTTAAACCGTTTAAAGTTGCAGATACGCTGTATAAACCGCCCACTTTGTCATAACGATTATAATTTGTTACATAGGAAACGTTTAAGGTATCGCTACCGTACAATCCTTCGGCGGTTATCGCGAATTCGGGACACGGGTCGCCGTAAGTCAAGTCGGCAACGTCGTTTATAGTTACTGTTATTTCTCGCGGCGATACGGTAAGAGTGCCGTCTTTTACGGTAACCGAATAATTTTCGGACGCCGTTACGCTTGCGGTAATCGCATAATTATCGACCGCGTCGCCCTTTCTGTAATCTGTTGAAATTTCCGCGGTTGCCTTGTCCGAAAACCTCAGACCCTCGATTATTGCCGCGACGTCCGACGGAAAATCGTCGCCGTAAACGATACCGCGGGAGGGCAACGTGACGGTGAGAGGCGCTTTGTTTACCGTAAGCGTCAGTTGATTTCCTTCGTCGGTTTCGGTAATATACCTGAATTCATAATTATCCGAAGTAAGCCCCGAAACATTCTTTACCGCGAACTCGCCCGTGCGTGTTGCATTTTGTCTTATCGTGATTTCGCCCTGCGTCAGGACGTAGTTCATATAATTTATTTCGCCGCTTATTTCGCTTACGTCTCCCGTAAAATTAACGGGTATCCAGTTGAGAGTCGGAAGTCGTTCGCCGTAAAAAACAGATATATCGGGAAGGGAAACTCTGATTTCGGCAACGGCCTTTTTTACGGTTACTTTCGCTTCGCCGACAACCTTATCCTTGTGATTTTTTCTGGATATTTTGACGAATACGCTGTATTCGCCTGCGTTTTCGAACGCCGGAGCGGTTGTCGAAAAATCACCCATTGCGCCGGTGCCGTACAGAATTACGTCGCCTTCAAGGCAGTTTACGCCGGGAAGGTGCGCTTTACCGTCGGCATATACGTACTCGGTATCGTAAACGCTGACGTCGGTTATCGTAAGCGGAGTTATCGAAATGTCGATGTTTTTTCCGCTTTCGATTTCCTTATAAGTTTCAAGCCCGTATTCTTCCGCCGAAAGAACGACCCTGACTTTGAACTTATAGTTTCCGACGTCGGGACAATCTATTCCGACGCGGGGCAGATAATAATTCCCGTCGTTTTCAACGGGGATAATCTTATCTTTTTCCCCATTCTTATACCAGACGTAAACGTAATCGCCGTCGTCGTTTTGTTCGTATTTTCTCTCGAACACGCCAAGACTTCCGTATTCTTCCTGGGTATTGACGTTTCTTACAAACCACTCGTATTTATACGTTATTCCTTGTACTTCGAACGCCGCGGCGCTTAAATTCGCAACTATCCCCTTATCAGCGTCGTACGGTATATTTGTAAAGTTAAGGCAAATCTCCGCGCCGACGGGACTGTCGTCGATTCGGATTTTTGCACCGAATCCGGTATTTTCACCCTTCATAACCGCCGAAGTCGCGTCGACGGGAGTCTTTGTTTCGTCTTCTCTGTCGTACCAGCCGTCGAAAAGAAAACCTTCGGGTACGACAAGTTTATTCTGTGCGGATAAAAACATATCCGAAATACTCTCTCCCGTTTCCACGGCGTCGTATACTTCTATAGCCGCGCCCGTGAAATCGTAAAACGTAAGCGTGTACTTCTTTGGAGTGAACGTTGCGTAAACTTTTATATCTGCAGTAACGTTATCAAACGGTCTGTTCCAGCCCTCAAAATCGTATCCTTCCTTATCGACGACAGGGGCGACCGCCGCTCCTCCGTATTCGACGGGCTGTGTTTCAATCATGTTTTCCCCGTCGTAAAAAGTCACCGTAAACGTCCTAATTTCCCATTTTCCGTAAACAATGCTGCCGTCTTCGGGCGTTTTTTCAAGCGGTATGGTCAGTTCTTTATCGATAAACCACCCCACGAAGTCGTATCCCGTTTTGGTAGTGGGCGTAAACCTCAGCACTTTCGATGCGTCGTAACTTTCGCGGAATACTTCGTCACCGTCCATAAGAGTAACATATGAGGTTCCTACGTCGTCCGAAACCTGCTCGTGAACGCACGCGCAAAAACTCGCTGTCAGCATAATCAAAACAATCAGCGTAAGACAAATCCTAATACGTCTTCTTTTTTTCATTTTTCTTTCCTTCTTATAATGTTGCGGGAGTAATAATAACTCCCGTTTCTTTTATTTCTTCCTGCCAAAAATAATTGCTCGCGGATTGCGAATTGTACAAATAAAACATAAAATCGCCCGTACCTGCGGCCATCGGCAACGCCTGCCCCTGCGCCTGCAAAATTTTGTTCGAACTGTCTTTCAGCACCGCAATATTTACGGCGTATCCGGTCAGACTTTCGGTTTCGGCCTCCGACATGTCCAGATACGAATAGTTATAGCCTCCTCCGTAGAAGGCAATGCCTCCGTGCACGTATTCCTCGTCGCCTATCTGCGCCGTAATATAATCGAATTTACTTCCCGCGTTCTGATTTTTCACCTCGGTAAGCATTGCGGATACGTTAAGTCTAAGTTTATCGCTTGCGTCCGAAGTAGTTTCGATAAGCGTGCTGCTGTCGACGTTGGACAGTTTTTTCCAGTCGAGAATCTTCACGTCGCCTACTATTCTCAAAGCCGAAGCAAGGGACGTCGCTGCGCAATTTTCCCAGCCTTTGATGCCGCCGTTGAGCATTGTACCCGAGAAGTGCGTTTCCATTCCTATCGAGAAAAGTCCCGACGTCTCCAGAACGGAATTTTTCAAAGTTACGTCCGTGATTAAATAACGCTCGTTGAAATAATCGTCGCTCGCATTGTTAGCGTCGTATTCGTAATATGCCGCCCCGTCCGCGGTTTTCAGGCGATACTGTTCGAATTCGCCGTTTTCGTTCAGCCCCGACCTGACGGCGCGGTTGCTTCCCGTTTTCAGAATGAATTCTCTTGCGTTTGAAAGCACGCAACTTTCGATACTCACGTTTATACGTTCGTTTTCCGCCTTAAAACTTCCGATTTCGTCCATTATCGGGTTTCCGCCGTCACCGCCGCCGAAGATTCTCACCGTAGTGCGTCCGTTGGAAACGCGGCTGTTCAGAAGCCTTACTCCGTCGGACGCTATTTCGAGCGTCGTTCCGGTATTGTTCAGTTCCGAAAGATTGAATTTTCCGTCGCCGTCGTAAAGACTTTCGTCTTTGCAACCTTTTAAAACGACGTTGTCGATAATTACCCCGTCCTCTCTCACCAGGAAAGCGACGTTATCCTGAGCTTTGACCGCGGCGGAGGTTATGGACACAAAATCGAGCGGTCCTTTGAAAATAACGGGATTACCCGTGCCGTCTTCGCATTTTGTAAAGTAATCGGCGTTGATTTCAAAACCGTTGCCGTAAACGTCGGCGGCAAATTCCATAACGTACAGCACCGAAGGACGACCCGCTCCTTTGTTCTCGTAAAACTGCCAGTCGTATGTCGTAAGCATGGTTTTTACGTCCTTCTGCAATTCTTCGACGTTTAATACGTTGCCGTTGTCGTCGGTGCCGAGCATTACGTTATCGGTAAGCACGACCCGCTGTTTCTGTACGGTCGCGCGCTTAAGGTCGCGGTAATTGCCGGCAAAAACGCCTTCCTTCACGCTTCGAATTTTGATTTCGGCCTTGAAATCGGTGCCGAAATAAGCGTTATATTTTTCGAGTTCTGCGCAAAGAGTCGTTACTCCGTCGGTATTCGCGGATATTTCGTTGCCCGAAACGTTCAGAAGATTTCCGGGGTCGGAATAGACCGCGCCGCAAAAATCGAGAAGAGTTTCCGCGTCTTCGGATTCGTCTCCTTCCGTTCTGACGACCAAAGGCATTTTGCGATAACGGGACAACCCGTCCGCCGCCCTGCTTCCCACGGCGAGAACGTTCTCGATGCCGTATTCTTTCGCGCCGTCGACGAATTCGACCGAAAGTACGTTTGCAACGACCTCGACGGTTTTTATTACCTTGTAAATTTCTTTATCGCCCTTTTTCGCAACTACTTCAATCGTTGCCTTGCCGCGTTTCTTCGCGGTTATATCGGCGTTTATTCCGTCGGATACGATTTCGATTACGTCCTCTCCTTCGGAAACCGTCCAAACGAACGTAAGTCCTGCGTCGTCGAAATCGGAATAGGCGACGTACGATACCTCGGTTTTGTTTTTCTGATAAATCGTTCCGTCGGAAGTACGGTGATAGGACGTGTGAACGTCAAAGGAATAATCCCTGAATTTAACTTCGATATAAAAAGGTTTGCCGTCCTTCCCGTAAATCACCGCCGTTTTGTCCGTGTCTTCAAACTCGTTTACGTCTATGGTAATTTTGTAACGGTAAAGGTCGTTTTCTTCCCCTATAATATGAAAATCACTGATTGCGCCGATTTCCGACACGTCCGCGTCCGATTGTTCCAGGGGAATCTGCGATTCGACGTAAATGACCGCCGTATCCGCGCCGTTTTTCAGCGAGAGAACGGCGTTGTCCGACATGCCGTTTACCGCAATACCCTCGTCTCCCTTCTTCACGTTTACGGACGCGTTGACGGTTCTTACGATGCCTCCGCCTATTCCGTCGGGACACTCCGCCCTGATTTCGGCCGTACCGCTCAATAGTGCTTTCGCGTCTCCCGTTACGGGGTTTATCTTCAGAATATCCTCGTCAGAGCTGCTCCATATTATTCTCGCGCCCGATGCGGACGAGGGATAAACCGTTGCCGAAAAGCGGTTTACTCCTCCCGTAAGTCCGACGAAAAGATTGCCTTCCTCGTCGGTTAAGACGATTTCGTCATTTACGCAAGGCGTTATATTTATCGCTTTATCGGTAAAAACGTTTACGATAACGCTGTCTTTGAATCCTTTCTCGACGGACGTCGCCGTAATACGCGCTTTTCCGACGTCGGTTATCGTAAGCAATCCGTCCGCGCTGACTTCTATACCTTCCGCGTCTTCTCCGTTCACGCCGGACGCCGAAAAAACGTATTTTTGGTTTCTGGCGTTTACGGGTTCGACCTGAGCCGTCAGCCGCATCGTGGTCGCGCCGTTGAAATCGACGTTTATAAACCCTTCGTCGTTCTGCGTGGTAATGCGTATGCCGCTTACGGGAATATCCGTATATATGCCCGCCGCCTTTCCTACCGAAAACAGCGCTATCATAAAAATAACGGGTATAATCAGCATCAGAGCCATTACTCTTTTTTTCATATCAGTCGCCCTCCGTAAGCGCGTCGAAACGTTTTCTTATGCCCGAAAAAGCATACGCCGCCGCGCAGGCAAGCGCCGTTACCGCGCCCGCACCCGCAAAAAGATAAGTAAACAGCCCGTAATTCTTGCCTTTTAGTCCCTGCATCACGTTTACGGCGAGAGGTATCCCGCCGAGAACGAGCGCAAGTAATATTCCTATTACTATTATTAACGATACGTTATTGTTCGTTTCCCTCACCACGTTGTCGTCGTCGAAGGAAAACCTCGGCTTGTTCAGGTCCTTTCTCGTGGCAATAAGAATCTCGGCGACGCTTAATATCATTACCACGACAAATACGAACAGGCCTTCGGGTACGGAAACGAATTTTTTCCCGGCGAGTACGGCCGCCGTAATGCCTGCCGACAACGCCGAAACCGTAACGTTCATAGCGATTTTAGGCGCCAGCACGTCGGTTATTTTAAGAGGAAGCGTCTTCAGCATGTAAAACGCCCTGCCGTCCCTGCTGACGTTGGTCGCGGGAAAAGTATTCGTCAACGCGCCGAAAAGCACGGTAAGAAATATTGCGAGTTCGAAATCGTTCTCGACGAATACGAGCGTCTTGAGAAGACTTTTTCCTATCGTCATGCAAAAATAGACCATAAGGGGCATTATCGCCGCAACCGAAAAGTATTCCACCGCGTAATCGGGCGTTAATAAAACCGTTTCGAATTCCTTTACGAAAAGGCTTGTTCTTGCGGACATGCGACGACGGAGTTTCCCGTCCGAAAATATTATTTTTCCGCCGCGCGTGTTTTGTATTTTCATCGCCTTATTAAAAAGAGCGGACGTTACGAAAAGTCCCGTTACGGCGGACGCGACGGTAATCGCCAGAAGAATTCCGAAGTTCTTTCCCGCTTCGATGCCGAGAGTAAACCGCGCGATAAAGTTTGCGGGAACGAGTTTGTCCGTTACGTTTATGATTGCCGTCATCGTTTTTTCCGAAAAGAAAAACTTTATCTCGCCCGTAGACATCAGGGTGCGCATAAAGTCGAGGACGTTCGCGTAACCCCAGAACAACAAAAACATTATGGCGGTTATCACGATAAAAAGACTTAAGTATTTGGACTGGAAAAATCTTTTTATATAATAATACGGCATGCAAAGTACCGACGACGCCGCAAGCGACGCGAACGGAATCAGCAACGCCGCAAAAACCGAAAGCGCAATATAACCCGCGCCCTGCCCCGTTACCGCGGCGAAAACCGATATGAACGGAAGCGTCGCGATGAGCGAAGTCAGCGTCTGTTTAAAATAAACGCTGATAACCTTCGACAAAAACACCGTGCTCGCTTTTACGGGCAAAGTTATAAGAATCTGCCTGTCGTCGCTTTCGAACAGCGCGCGGTTTATCATGCTTACGCCGCTGATAATGCCTATCAGAAAAACCGACTCGTAAACGAGCGTCATTATCTCGAATTGTCTTGCCCTGACGTCGGCGACGCCGTACATACGTATAGCCGTGTATTTTTCGACGAACGCGCCGAAAACCTCAACGATTACGAAAAGCATAAGCGCAAGTAGCGCGAGCGTCAGAATAGCGCCGACGTAATCGATATTCTTCTTATCGCGGCGGAAATAAGAAAGTTTCTCGCACAACTGTTTTTTAAGAAGCACTCCGAGCATTTTTATTCGTTCTCCGCTTTTTCGCAATCGTAATAAGCGTCGATAATTTCGTCGTTATCACGACTTTCGTTTTTAAGGTCGATTTCGGTTACTATTTCGCCGCTCGCGATTATTATCGTCCGGTCGCAGATTCTGCGCACTATATCGAGATTATGCGAAGAAAACAGTATGGTCTTTCCGTTTTTTACGTAATCGCGCATAAACGAAATCACCGCGTTTTGCGTACGGGGGTCGAGGCCGAGCATAGGTTCGTCCAGAATCCATAATTCGGGGTCGTGCATCAGAGAACCCATCATACAGATTTTCTGTTTCATTCCGTGCGAATAACCGGAAATAAGTTTTTTCACGCTGTCGCCCAGCCTGAACACTTTTTCGAGAGATTCGTATTTAGCTTGTCTTTCTTCCGTGGGTACGCCGTACACGTCGGCCATAAAAGACAGATACTGCGTTCCCGTCATTTTCTGAAAAACGGTGTGGTTGTCCGTCACGAAAGAAAAGCGGCGTTTTGCCTCCACGGGATTTTTTTCGATATCGTATCCCGCTATCGTGATTTTTCCTTCGCTTAAAGGAATCATTCCCGTTATACATTTGAGCGTCGTGGATTTTCCGGCGCCGTTTGCGCCCAGAATACCGAGTATTTCTCCACGCTTGCAGGTAAAAGAAATATTCTTTACGGCATAATCGGATTTTTTATCGTATTTTTTATAAAGTCCGTTAACCTCTAAAGGAGCGCCGTCGATTACCTGCGCCGTTCGTTCGTGTTTCTGTTTTTTCATTCTTCTTTCCCTAGTCATCAAAATCATGACTTATATTAAATAAACAATTCGCCGATAAATATTATTTGACAAATTTATATTTATATAAATTGTTTATATTATACAAATATTTGTCGGATTTGTCAAACAAAAACTTCCCGCGATGAAAATCGTTGACTTTTCAAACGGCGCGACGTATAATCCTACTATACCCCCATAGGGTATATAAAAACACCGCCGGAGGAAAAGAATTTGGCACAAAGCAAAACTACCGGAATCAAGTGCGCCGCCTGTCGCGAAAAACAAACTCCACGCTCGGAAAAGGACTTAAAAATTCTTAACGACAGGTTAAACCGCATAATCGGTCAATTAAACGGAATTCAGAGAATGTTGAACGAAAACAGATATTGCGGCGACGTTATTATGCAACTCGGCGCCGCCGAACGCGCGTTACAGAGCCTCGGATACATGATTTTGTCCGAACATTTCAGAACCTGCGTAGCGGAAAACGTCGCGACGGGAAACACCGCAATTCTCGACGAAGCGATTGAACTCGTCAGAAAACTGAAATAATATACGTATGGAAAAATTGCGATTCGACGTTTTCGGAATGACGTGTTCGGCCTGCAGCGCGCGCGTTGAAAAAGCGGTATCGGCTCTTTCCGGAGTAAAAGAAGCGTCCGTCAGTCTTATGACCAATCAGATGACTGTTGTTTTTTCGTCCCCTCTTACGGCGGACGATATTATGCGTGCGGTAAGAGACGCCGGTTATAAAGCCGAAATTTCGGACCCTTCGCATAATAAAAAGCAACCGAACGCTACGGTCGTCCTTTTTATCAGGTTTCTGATTTCTCTTGCCGCGCTTATTCCTCTGATGTACGTCTCGATGGGACACGCGATGTGGGGCTGGCCCCTTCCCGAAAAATTTGCGGAAAACGCTCTTGCCGTAGCAGGTTGCGAACTTGCACTTTCTCTTTTCGTGATGATTGTAAACGGAAAATTTTTCGTTAACGGCGCAAAAAGTCTGTTTCATCGCGCGCCTAATATGGATACGCTCGTGGCGATGGGCAGTTCCGTTTCGTTTTTTTACAGCGTTGCTCTGATGATTGCGGCAGGGGTAAAAGGAACGGACGCTCATCTTCTGCACGGGTTATATTTCGAATCGGCCGCAATGATACCCGCTCTTATCACTCTCGGCAAAGCCCTTGAATCGTACAGCAAAGGAAAGACGACTTCCGCAATAAAAGGACTTATGGCGCTTGCTCCTTCCGTCGTCTGCGTCCTGAAAGACGGCAAGGAGGAAACGGTGCCTCTCGACGAGCTTAAGACGGGAGATTTGTTCATCACCCGACCGGGAGAAAACTTTGCGGCGGACGGCGTTATCGTATCGGGCGATTGCTCCGTAAACGAAGCGGCCATAACCGGAGAGAGCATGCCCGTAGAAAAAACCGCGGGAAGCGAAGTAATTTCGGGAACGGTAAACCTTAACGGCTTCGTTACCGCCAAGGCAACGAAGGTAGGCGAAGACAGCGCTCTCGGCAGTATTGTAAAACTCGTGCAGGAAGCGTCCGCGTCCAAAGCTCCTATCGCAAAAACGGCGGATAAAGTATCGGGTATATTCGTGCCTGCCGTACTTATCGTCGCGTTGATTACTTTCGTCGTCTGGATTGCCGTCAGCAAAAATACGGCGGCTTCGCTTACGCACGCCATAAGCGTTCTTGTAATAAGCTGTCCGTGCGCGCTTGGTCTCGCCACGCCCGTCGCGATAATGGTCGGCAACGGAAAGTCCGCAAAATCGGGCATTCTGTTCAAGACCGCCGCCGCTCTGGAAGAAACGGGAAAATCCGACATAGTCGTGTTCGATAAAACGGGAACGCTGACGAAAGGCTCGCCTGTCGTTACCGACGTCGTTCCTTTTAACGGATTTACCGGAAACGACGTTTTAAAAACAGCCGCCGCCCTCGAAAAAGGAAGCGAGCATCCCCTTGCCGCAGCCGTTTTACGCAAAGCCGAAGAAAGCGGACTGACTTATCTCCCGGCGGAAAATTTCATCGGTCTTTCGGGTCACGGAGTAAAAGGCACAGTCGACGACAGATACGCCGTCGTAGGAAATCTGTCGCTTATGCGCGACGAAGGAGCGGATACTTCCGACGCGGAAGATATCGGTAAAAAATTCGCTCTCGAAGGCAAAACGCCCGTATATCTTGCCGTCGATAAAAAAATCGCAGGCGTGATAGCGGTCACGGACGAGATAAAGGAAGACGCCGCAAAAGCCGTCGAAAAACTCAAACGGCAGGGACTTGCCGTCGCGATGCTTACGGGCGACAACGCTTACAGCGCCGAAGCGGTCGCAAAAAAATGCGGCATTGATACCGTATTCAGCGAAGTTCTGCCCGAGGAAAAAGACGCCGTCGTCAACAGCCTTAAAAAATACGGCCGCGTAATAATGGTCGGGGACGGAATAAACGACGCCCCCGCGCTTACGGGAGCCGACACGGGAATTGCAATCGGCGCGGGAACGGATATCGCGATTGACAGCGCCGACGTGGTTCTGATGCGCTCGTCCGTTAACGACGTCCCGCGGGCAACGGTTCTTTCGCGACGCACGATGACGAATATACGCGAAAACCTGTTCTGGGCGTTTATCTACAACTGCGTCTGCATACCCGTTGCCGCAGGCGCGTTCAGCCCTCTCGGTATAACTCTCAACCCGATGATAGGCGCCGCCGCAATGAGTTTGTCAAGTCTTTCCGTCGTTCTTAACGCCCTGAGACTGAATCTCGTCAACCCCGATAAAATACGCGCGTCTAAAAAGAAAACCGCATTGCCGCCCGCCGATGAAATATTCGCGAAAAACATTAAAGGCAATTATAAAGGAGAAATTAATATGAGTAAAAAAATCAATATCGAAGGAATGATGTGCGCCCACTGTGCGGCGCGCGTTAAAAACGCTCTGTCCCGAATCGACGGAGTAAAAGAAGTCGACGTTTCGGTTGAAGAAAACCGCGCGACGGTTACGTTGTCTTCGGCCGTGAGCGACGACGTTCTCAAATCCGCCGTGGAAACGGAAGGTTATGTCGTAACGTCGATAGAATAATTGCAAAAACGCGGCGCGGCGCGCCGCGTGATTCAGTTGAGCGATTCCCATTCTGTAAGCAGCGGTTCGAGTTTCTCGTCATACTCTTTCAGCAGACTTTCGATTTCCGTTACTCTGATATAATCGCTGTTGATTTGCGGGTCGTCGAGTTTCTTTCTTATTTCGTTCTCCTCGTTTTCGAGCGCCGTGATTTTTTGTTCGAGAAAGGCTATTCTGTGTTTTCTGCGCGCTTCTTCTTTTCCCGCAATAAATCTTTCTCCGACCGATTTCTTTTTTTCCTTTGCGTCCGCAACGCGTATATCTTCCTCGTTACGGCGCGTTTCCTCGTATTCCTCGTAAGTGCCGTCGAAATATTTCACTCCGCCGTCGCAAAAGACGAACAATCCGTCCGACACGCGGTTAATAAGGTATCTGTCGTGAGAAACGACTATTACCGTACCGGTATAATCGACAAGAAGTTTCTCGAGGGTTTCCTTGCCGATAATATCCATATGATTCGTCGGCTCGTCGAAAATCAGAACGTTGGGTCGCTTTTTAAAGATTTTGCACAATTGAAGTCTGACCTTTTCTCCTCCCGATAAGTCCACTACTCTTTTGAATACGTCGTCCCCGGTAAACAGAAATCCGCCGAGCGCCGTTCGGATTTCGGTATCCGTCAGCGACGGAAATTCCTCTCTGAAATCCTCTATTACCGTTCGTTCGGAATACGACGCCGCCATAACCTGGTCGAAATAACCCGCCTTTACGTTCGCGCCGAATACGACGCTGCCCGATAACGGATTAATACTTCCCGCTATGGTCTTGAGAAGAGTGGATTTACCCGTACCGTTCAGGCCGATTACTCCTATTTTTCTGCCTTTCGTAACGGTATATGTCAGCTCGCCGAGGGGTTTGTCATAGCCGAATACAAGTTTATTCATCACGACAACGTCTCTTCCGCTTTCGGTTTCCGGCTGAAAATCCGCCCTGAAAGTTGCGGTATCGAATCTTCGCGGGGCGTCGGGACGGCCTATTCTTTCTATTTCTTTCAGCTTGGACTGCACCATTGCCGCTTTCGTCGCTTTATATCTGAATCTTTCGACAAGAGACGTAAGTCTCGCGATTTCTTTTTCCTTCCATTTCGAATCCTTCAACGCCTTGTCGTACGCCTGCTGTTTCTGCGAGACGTAAGCCGTATAGTTTCCCTTATACCTCGTCGTTACGCCGTATTCCGTTTCGTAAACCACGTTTACGACGCGGTCGAGAAACATACGGTCGTGAGAAACGACCACAAGGGATTTTTTATAGTTTTTCAGAAAGTTTTCAAGCCATTCCACGGCCGGAAGGTCAAGATGATTCGTCGGTTCGTCAAGAAGAAGCAGGTCGGGTTTGGACAGCAACAGCTTTATAAGCGCGATTTTCGTGCGTTGTCCGCCCGAAAAAGCGGCAAGTTTTTTATCGAGGTCCTCGTCCGAAAATCCGAATTTACGCACCGCCGTCATATATTCCTTTTTATAAGTATAGCCGCCGGCATTTTCGAATCTGTCAAGCGCTTCGGAATATTTTAAGGCCTTTTCTTCCGAAGGATTGCCGTCCATTTCCGCAAGAGCGGACTCCACCTTCTTTTCAAGCGCGATAACGTCCGAAAACGATTTTAAAATTTCGTCGAGAAAGGTTGCGTTTTCGTCGAAGGTAATCTGGGCGAGATATCCTATCCTCGGCGCTCCCGATACGGTAAACGAGTATTTTTCGTCGCCGTCGCCCTCCGTCGGGACGACTTCTCCCGTCAGACATTTCAATAATGTGGTTTTTCCCGAGCCGTTTCGCCCGACAACCGCGACTTTCTCGTTGTCGCATACTTCGAAATTTATTTCGGACAACACGGTATCGCCGTCGTAACCCGCGCTTCCGTTTACTATCGATATTCTCATACGACGATTATATAAAACCAAACGGTATTTGTCATTCTTTTTTCATCGCTTTACATATTTTAATGCAGGTGCTATAATGCAATTCGGACGAGGCATAATATGATAGGCATAACTTCAAATAATTTAATGGATTTACCGATGGAAAAGCGCTTTGAACTTTTCAGGGCGCACGGATTCGAAGCCGTTATGATATGGCTGGGCGGACGCGACGGGGACGATACTCCCGAGGAGCGCGCGAAATACGCCGTGCGGCAAGGTCTGTATATCGAAAATTTTCACCTTACGGCCGATAATTTAAACGAAATCTGGCTCGACGACCCGACGGGCGACGAAACTATAGACAAAATGAAAAGCGAAATTGCCGTCGCTTCGGAATACGGCGTTAAAACGGCCGTCCTTCACCTGACGCACGGAGCCGTCGTTCCGGATATTTCCGCAAAGGGTCTTTCGAGATTCGAAAATCTTCTTAAATTCGCCGAAGAAGCAAAAGTCAGGCTTGCCGTCGAAAACGTTATGACGGGCGAACATCCGCGTTACGTTCTCGATAATTTCGACAGCCCGTATCTCGGTTTGTGTTACGATTCGGGTCACGACAACCTGTGGCGCGTCGCCGACTGGCTGTCGCTTTATTCAAATCGTCTTTTCGCAATGCATCTGCACGATAATTTTGCAGAAAAAGACTCCCATCTCATACCCGGTGACGGCAATATCAACTGGGAAACGCTCCTTCCGAGATTGAAAAAATCCTCCTATAAAGGCGCAATCGCTCTGGAAACGAAAGACGCCGCGGATATATACCGCGACGCCGATAAAAACGATTATCTCGATAAGGTTTTTATTGCCGGCAGACGAATTGCCGCGCGACTTCCCGAAAACCCCTGATTATTGACCTATTACGGCTTTGATTCTCCTCACGCCCGCCGAACTGGATTGTTCTTTTACGATTTTGAACGACTTCAGGTCGCCCGTGTTCGCCGCGTGAGGACCGCCGCAGATTTCTTTACTGAAATCCCCTATTGTATAAACCTTTACTTTCTCGCCGTATTTGCTGTCGAAAATGCCGATTGCACCCTGCGCTTTGGCTTCGTCGACCGTCATTTCTTCGCACACTACGGGAATTTTCTTTTCAATCTGCTCGTTTACAAGGTCCTCGACCTCCTGAATTTCCTCTTTCGTCATCGCTCTGTCGAATCCGAAATCGAAGCGCAGACGCTCGGCGGTAATATTGCTGCCGCGCTGGCGCGCCTCTCCTTTAAGAACTTTCATAAGAGCCGCGTGCAAAAGATGCGTTGCCGTATGAAGCTTTGCCGTTTCTTCTGAATTGTCCGCAAGCCCGCCGTGGAATTTCTGTTCGGCGCCGGCCTGCGATTTTTTCTGATGTTCTTTAAACGCTTCGGCGTATCCCGCTTCGTCTACGTCGAAACCCTGTTCTCTGGCAAGTTCCACCGTCATCTCTATAGGAAACCCGTAAGTGTCGTAAAGACGGAAAGCCGTCTTACCGCTTATTGTTTTCGTAGGAATATGCGTAATAACCTTTTCAAACTCCTTCAGTCCCTGTTGCAAAGTGTTTGAAAATCTTACCTCTTCTTTATCGAGTTCTGACAAAATCCTGTCTTTATTTGTCAAAAGATATCCGTAAACATCGCCGTATTGCGAAATATACTGTTCGGCTATCTTAGACAACGAGCGCTCGGGAAGGTCGATAATACGGCCGAAACGCACCGCTCTGCGAATAAGTCTTCTTAATATATAACCCTGGTCGACGTTGCCGGGCACTATTCCTTTCGGGTCGCCTATAAGAAACGCGGAAGTCCTTACGTGGTCGGCGATAATGCGAATGGCTTTCGTAACTTCATCGCTTTCGCCGTATTTGTGTCCCGAAAGTTTTTCGATAAGCGACACGGCGGGTCTGAACAAATCGGTTTCATATACCGAGCCGTACCCGTTAAGTATGCACAGCGTGCGTTCGAGTCCCATTCCCGTATCGACGTTTTTATGTTCCATGATTTCGAACGTTCCGTCCGCGCGCTTATTGTACTGCATAAACACGTCGTTCCAGATTTCGAGATACTTGCCGCAATCGCAAGCGGGAGAACAATTTTCCGAACATTTGGGTTTTCCGGTGTCGATAAACATTTCGGTATCGGGACCGCACGGGCCGGTCACGCCGGCGGGACCCCACCAGTTGTTTTCCTTCGGCAAAAAGAAAATACGGTCTTCGGTGATTCCCATTTTTTTCCATAACTCCGCGCTTTCGTCGTCTCTTTTGCAATCTTCGTCGCCGGCAAAAACGCTTACCGCAAGTTTTTCGACGGGAATTTCAAGCACCTTCGTGAGAAACTCGAAAGACCAGGGAATCATTTCTTCCCTGAAATAGTCGCCGAGTGACCAGTTTCCGAGCATTTCGAAGAAAGTGCAATGCGAAGCGTCTCCCACTTCGTCGATATCGCCTGTTCTTACGCAGACCTGCACGTCGGCAAGTCTGTTTCCCATCGGGTGTTTTTCACCGAGAAGATATGGCACGAGGGGATGCATCCCTGCCGTAGTAAAAAGCACAGTGGGGTCGTTTTCGGGAATAAGCGACGCCGACGGAATAATTTTGTGTCCTCTTTCTTTGTAAAAATCGCACCATAAAGCGCGCAGTTCTTTGCTGTTGATTTTTTTCATATCGTTCCTTTATAATATCTCCGCGTATTCGGCTTTGAAACCGCGCGGCAAAATTCCTTTTCTGATGAGATAACCTTCGGCGCCGTCGCCCTCGCTGACGGTAAGTTTATCCGCGCCGATATATTTTAAAATCATCGCGTACATCAGTATTCCCGGCGCGATAATATCCGCGCGTTTTTCGGGAAGACCTTTTATCTTTCGCCTTTCTTCGAAAGACATCGGCCGTATTTTCTCGTACATTTCCATAATGTCGGCAAAAGTAAGGTCGCTGCCGTTTACGACGGACGGGTCGTACGGCTCGAGCGAATGTTTCATCGCCGCCATCGTGGAAATAGTGCCGCCTATTGCGATGACTTTGTCGAACCGGGGCAGATTGCCGTAACCGGTGAGACACTTCCCGATAAACGAAACCATCTCCGTCCCGGACTTTTCGAGGTCGGCTAACCTGACGATACCGTAAGGCAGACTTTTTTCGTTCCCGATGCGATTGCCGTTTCCTACCGTGATTTCGGTACTTGCCCCGCCCATATCGATAACGCAGCAATCTCCGTTTGCCGCCGCGCCGAGATATCCGATTTCCGCCTCGGTACATTTGTCGAGCACGTCGACGTCCGCGCCGCATAACTCTTTTACTCTTTCTACGAAAGCGTGCCTGTTCTTCGCCGAACGGACGGCTTCCGTCGCATATACGAAAACCTCCCGAGCTCCCGCCTGCACGGCCTGAAAATAGAATTCCGCCACGGCCTGCGCGGTGCGCTCGGAATTGACGGGCTGCAGAATATTCGCCGCGCCCATATTTTCCGCAAGTCTCGTCGTGTTGATTTTTTTCTGAACGCGTTTTCCGTCGGTAACCATCAGTCTTACCGACGTACTTCCGATATCTATGACTCCGTACATTTTATTCCTCGCTTAAAGAATACGTATATTATAAACAAGCCTTTCGTATTTGTCAATTTTAAGCCCCGTATCGCATATATTGTTTTTATGGAAAATGCAAAACGGGGCGGTCTGACGCTTGAAAACGACAAACTTACGATGACGGCTGTAAGCAAAATTATATCCAACAACGAAAAATCCATAAACCTCGTACAGGGCGGCGAAAACGTATCCATTACCGGCGACGGACTGAGTATTTCGGAACTTAACGTGGAATCGGGCAGACTTTCGGCGACGGGACGGGTGAAGGAAATCAGGTTTTCGGCATCGTTCGACAAAAAGAATTTTTTGGGCAAAATTTTCAGATGACGTATTCGACGATAACCGAAAGCTATATGTTTCTTTCCCTTCTGTTAACGGGAGGAGTATGCGGCGCGGTTTTCGGCGTTATCGATTTTCGGATTAAAAACCGAGGGATACCCGCAAAGGTCGCCGGCGATGCTTTTTTTATTGCGTTTACCGCGTTATCGCTGTTTTTCGTGCTTGAAAAAGCCTGCGGCGGAGACATACGTTTTTATCACGTCGCAGGCTTTATAATCGGTTTTTCTTTTATTAAAGCGCTTATTTCGCGAATTATTACCTTAATAGCAGATATACTGTCGCGCCTGAAGAATCGGTCGTGACTTTCATTTGTTGCGAATAGTACATTCCTATACCGACGGGCAACGAAAGGCCTTTTTTGACTTTAAATTCAACCGCGCTCATTCCTTTCGAATCGGCGTATCTGACTATTGCGCTTATTTCGCTCGTGCTTTCGGCATACAAATCGTAAGTCGTCGATAAGTACGTGAAAGTCGTGTTTTTATAATAATCGAAAACGCCGTTCGCGGCGGGATAACCGTGAGTGGATTTTTCTGCGTGAGTGGATTTTACGAAGGAATCGTTGACGAGAAAATATGCGTGCGAAAGATATTCGGTCGTGCCGACGGCGGTATCGCCCCACGTCGTATCTACCACGAACCAGTCGTTCGCTCCGTCGTCGTCGGCGTCCAGAAGAACCTTGTTCCAGGCGTGTCCGCCTTTTTCGCCGGTCGTACCTGCAACGCCGCTTACGCGAACGGCGTTTATTCCCTCTATTCCGCACATAAGCACGAACGCCTTCGATTTTCCGTCGCAGACGGCGTGCATATCCTTTCCGTAAAATTCGTCAAGGAAAATGCCTTCGAGATAAAAACCGTAATAGCGCATCTTATTGTTAAGGTCCAGCGCGGAGTCGGAGGAAGTCGTTACGGCGTTGGCGCAGTCGTGGTCGTAGCGTACGCTACAGACAATCCAGTCGTAAATGGCGTGAACCTTTTCGAGGTCCGTCATCCCGTCGTTTACGATTTTTCCGAGCGCGTCTTTCGCGTTTTCGTAAATGCTCTGAAGATTTGCGGCGTTCATTCCCGTAAATACGGGCTTATATCCCCATGCCACGGCTTTATATAGCATATTGCTTGTGGACACCGCCATGGTATCGCTTACGGTATCGATATAAAATTCGTGCGTCGCCCCGTTTCCCGAATAATGCGCGGAAGGAGAAGCGCTTTGTACCGTATTCGTTTCGATATCGGGCGCGTCCGTATCGGGCGAATTCACGATGCGGTATAATTCAAAGTCGTCCGCATAATAACTTATGGATATTTCGTATTCGTTCGTCCTTTTTTCCGTTACGGAATACCCGGGAAGTATTCCCGATTCTTCGGAGCTGTCCCTCGCCTTTTTGACGGCTTCGCTTACGCTTGAAAACGTTCCGCTTTCAACGTAAATATCGACGGTTTCAATCTGATTTTCGATTGCATACAGAATTACGTTGCGAAGTTCCTCCTCGGACGCAATATAAGAATTCTGAGCATATCCGCCGTAGGAATGAAGGGTTTTCGTATAGTTCCATTTCCGGCTGCCCGTCTCGAAACGTACGACGGTAACGGCTTTTGCGGTTACGCCGTCGATTGAGGCGGTTACGACGTACTCGCCGTACGAATCGGGTCTGAAATCGTACGTTGCGCCGATTGCGCGGCAAACGTCGTTGACGTACCATTTTATCTCGTCGGGATTTGTATTTTTAGGGGACGTCGAGGCGGTAAACGTAACGGTTTCCGCGCTGCCGTGCTGTTCGAGACTGCCCTCCGCCGATACGCTTACGTGATTTGCCGCTACGTAATCGGCAAGCGTAAGATATATTTTGTTTCCTTCTTTGCCGTCGACCTTTACGGTTATTTCATAAGTTCCGACCGTAAAGTCGGACGTTTCCATAAGTAAATCGAGTTCGCCCGTAACGCCGTCCGACAATACCTTAAACGAACGGTATCCCGAAAAAGAAAACTCTCCGCCTGCCGATGTTACTTCGATAGCGACCGAACCGTACACTCCTTCGGGAATATAAAACAGAATCTGAAGGTCGGCATTCGTGCCCGCCTTATACGACGTCTTTCCGAACGAGGCGTAAACTTCGTCGTAAGCGCCGAATTTCTGCGAGGCTGCGACGCCGCCCGCTTCGGCCTGAACGACGTATCCGACGTACTGCTCGGAGGGAGTAAAGGAGAAGGTTTTTCCTTTTCCCGTCCCGACGGCCGTATCTTCGCAAAAAACCGTCCATTTAATTTCGGTATCGGGGTCGACTCCGCCGTTTAAAACTGCGGAAAAAGTTACTTCTTTCGGGGAATCGCCGTCTTTAAGCAGTTGAACGAAAGGCTCGTCTGCCGTGATTTTTACGGACGAAACGTCGGCATAATCCACGGTTACGGCAATATCCGCCGTCTCGCCCGAGGAATTTTCCGCCGTAACGATTACCGGCTTATCGGTTTTCCACCGCGCCGTTATGGTTTTTCCGGATACCGAAACTTTGGATTCGTCGGAGGACGCAAGAGTAAAATCGCCGTATCCCCCCGACGCTTTTACCTCGAAACTTTCGCCTATTTTAAGATTTACGCTGTCCGTTTCGAGCGCGAAATCGTCTTTAAAAAACGACGACAGCAATCCGCACGCCGTACAGCATACGAGAAGCGTCAAAAGCAAAATTGCGGTTAGCAGTGGTTTAAAATACTTTTTCATAATTCTTATTTTACTTTTAAAACGTAAGAAAAACTTAAAAATTCGCTTTTTATAATTAAATTTTATACCTTAAACGACAAAAGGTCAATACAAAATCGTTTGTTAATAACTTCCATATATGATATAATTCTGCGTATGCAGGACACTATTCCTTTTCTGAATACGGTAATTTCCAAAGCCGAGGCCGACGCTCTGAATCCGTTGGTTCTCGCGTTTGTGGGCGACAGCGTACAGCAACTGTACGTCAGGACGCGTCTCGCCCTCAATTCGCAGAAAAAGGCGGGGGAACTTCATAAACTCGCTACTCTCGAAATCAAAGCGCCCGCTCAGGCAGACGCGGCGGAACGCCTTATGCCCTTCCTGACGGAAGAGGAAACGGCCGTGTTCAGACGAGCGCGGAACGCTCATTACACAACCTCCGCAAAAAACGCCACAATCGGCGATTATAAAAAAGCAAGCGGGTTCGAGGCTCTTCTCGGCTGGCTGTATCTGACGGGGGCTCACGACAGACTGAACGAACTTCTGTCGATGATTTTAAAATAAGGAGAATTATGTTAATAACGGGAAGAAACGCGGTAAGCGAAGCTTTGAAATCGGACGCGACGGCCGAAAAATTATACGTTCAGAAAGGCGAAAACACCGGCGTGATAAAAAACATCGTCGCTCTTGCGCGCGAAAAAAGAATAATAATTTCCTTCGTCGATAAAACCGCGCTGGACAGAATAACGCAGAACGGTCGCCATCAGGGAGTGGCTCTCATACAGACGGAATACGTTTATTCGACCCCCGAAGAAATCGTGGAATACGCAAACTCCACGGGACGGCCGCCGTTTATAGTTATCGCGGACGAAATCGAAGACCCTCACAATCTCGGCGGAATAATCCGCACCGCGGAGTGTGCGGGCGTACACGGAATTATTATCGGAAAGCACCGCTCCGCAAGCGTAAACGATACCGTTTTAAGATGCAGCGCGGGCGCCGCCTCGCACGTCAGAATAGCGAAAGTTACCAACGTAAACGACGCTATAAAATATCTTAAAGAACAAAATATATATGTTTATTGTGCGGATATGGACGGTGAACCTATGTATAATGCCAATTTAAAGGGCGCCATTGCGCTCGTTATCGGCGGAGAAGGCAGCGGTGTAAAACGTCTCACGAAAGAACTTGCCGACGGAGTTATCAGTATTCCGATGCAGGGTAAAATCAACAGCCTGAACGCATCCGTCGCCGCGGCGGTGGTCGTTTACGAAAAAGTACGGCAGGACCTGAAATGAATTACCGCGAACTTACCGACGAAGAACTTGCCTCTCTTGCGCGAAAAGAGGACAATCTTGCGGTCAACGAATTGTTGTACCGCCATAAATCCACGGTTACCAAGGCGGTGCGTCATTGCTTTTTGTCGGGCGGCGACCACGACGACCTGCTGCAGGAAGGAACCATCGCCCTGTACAATGCGATAATGTCGTACGACAGCGGAAAAAACGCCGGCTTCAGAACTTTTGCATATCTTTGCGTAAAACGGAAAATCTACGACCTTATAAGAAGAGAGCGCCGCGACAAACACCGCGCATTGAACGACAGCGTTCCTTTTGAAGAAGTCGCGGCAAGCCTGTGCGACCCCGAAGAAGCGTATATCGAAGAAGAGCGGGAAAGTGCCCTTAAAGAGGGTATAGAAAAGGCTCTGTCGGACGAAGAAAAAGAGATTTTCGCGCTGTATCTCGACGGTCTTTCGTATTCGGAAATAGCAAAATCGTCGGGTCTTCCCGTAAAAAAGGTTGACAATACGTTGCAAAAAATCAAAAAAACGCTGAAAAATTATATAAATTATTGAGTTTTTTTTAATTTTCGCTTTACATAAATTTTTTATTTATTTATAATAAATGAACATTGAAGTTGTTTCAATGTTATCCTTGCCTGCTTCGAAACAGGCCACAAAGTCCATAAGGAGGTATTAAAGATGAACAAGTACGAAATCCTTTACATCATCGACAACGACGTTGACGATAACGAAAAGGCCGCTCTTGTCGACAGGTTTTCCGACCTCGTCGTAAAGCTCGGCGGTACAGTTGACGGAATCGACAAATGGGGCACGCGCAAATACGCTTATCCCATCAACGATAAGAACGAAGGTTATTACGTATTGATGAATTTCACCGCCGGTGCCGCGGCTCCCGCCGAAATCGACCGTCAGATGAAAATCACCGACGCAATCGTCCGTCAGATGATTATCCGCAAATAATTAAAGGGGTCAGACTCATGAACAAAGTATTTTTAATCGGTAATTTAACAAAAAATCCCGAACTCAATAATACAGGTTCGGGTATCCCCGTCTGCAAATTCACGCTTGCCGTATCGAGAAGATTTTCAAACGGCGACGGAGTCAGAGAAACCGACTTCCTTCCCGTCATCGTATGGCGCGCGCAGGCCGAACATTGCAACAAATACTTGAAAAAAGGCAGTAAAGCGGCCGTATGCGGTTCAATTCAGACCCGCAGTTACGACGCTCCCGACGGAAGCCGCAGATATATTACGGAAATCGTTGCCGACGAAGTTCAGTTCCTCAGCACGAAGGCCGAAGATTCAGCCGAATCTAACGACGGCGTTTTCGACGACCTTAAAGCCGTAGATGAAAATCTGCCCTTCTGATTTTCGCCCGCAAGGGCTTAATAATTTAGAGGTATATTAAAATGAGTGAAGAAGTAAAACGTCCCGTTCAGGGCGGTAAAAGAATTCCCAAAAAGAAAGTTTGCCAGTTCTGCGTCGATAAGGCCACCGAAATCGACTACAAAGATACCGCAAAACTCAGAAAGTACATCACCGAAAAAGGCAAAATGATGCCCCGTCGTATGACCGGCGTGTGCGCCAAACATCAGCGTTTCCTTTCCGAGGCTATCAAACGCGCGCGCGTTATGGCATTGCTTCCCTACAAAGCAGACTAATTATTAAACCAATCAAAAACGCACCGTTTGGTGCTCTACCCATAGGGATTTTTTAAGACATTATAAAAGACTAACGAAAGTTTTTCGTTAGTCTTTCTTTTTGCTTTGCAAAACACACGACTTAACAGGGTTAAGTATAGTTTGCTACACTTTTGAAAGGTTAGGCATTATATTCATGTTGAAAACCACATTTTCCACACGCATACCATACTTTCTTTTTCCCTAGTGCGCCTCCTATCAAACCTACGGGACCGAGTAAAATTCCCCCCAAAGCTGCTTTTCCTACGCTAAATCCTTTTTTCTGTGTATCAACTTGTTTCCACATTAAAGTTTCTCCACACATTGGACATCTGGCTGGTGCTGACATAAAAACTCTCCTAAATAGTATAAATAAAAATGCGATATTTTATCGAATTCTCAAAACGGCGATAATTTGATTAAATAATATCTTCCCCAAAACCTCTCATTTATGCTTTTTTTACATAACCGGAAACTGAAATAATTTCATAATATGTGTTAGCGCTAATAGTGCTTCCGGATACAGTAGAAGGAATAAGATAATAATCGTTCTTTAAACAAATCAAAAAAGTTGTTGATTCGTATGCGTTCCCTCCAACATTCAAAGACAAATCAATTTCCGGATCAGCATAATTAGTACCATCATCAAAGTTGATTTTTACAGTAATAAATACGTTTTCATATTCATATCCGGCTATGCCCTCTGTTGACGCACTTGCAAACAACCTTGAATAATAGCCGTTCTTATAAGAGCTAGGATCGCCATATCCCTTGCAGGACAAAGTTACATATTGTTGTACATTGTCAACGGTCAAAGCAATGCGATTATCGTCTTCTTTATCACAAGCGACAAATGAACATGTGACAAACATCGACAAAATCAATACCAAAAAAATACATACTATTGTAGTTTTACGTTTCATTATTTACTCCCCGCAATTATTAAGTACTTTTGTACTTTATTTCAATTATATTAAGTCTTTTAATACTTGTCAAGTACAAAAATACTTATTTGTATTATTCTTTGAGTATGTTCAAAGATATCATAAAAGATTTGAGGGAATCACAAGATATGAGCCAATACGAACTCGCAAAGGCGCTGCAAGTGAGTCAGTCCGCCGTTGCGAAATGGGAACTCGGAAAAACAGAACCCACGTCGTCGGCTCTTGTTTCGATTTCAAAATTCTTTGGTGTCAGCGCGGATTACTTGCTTGAATTGGAAGACGAGTTTGGCAACAAGAAATGATTAAATGCCACCTACTGATGTAAACCCTTTGGTTTGATATAAACAAATCCCACCTGTGCGAGGTGGGTTTTTTAAATATAAAAACTTTCTCCCCAAAACGGCGAGAATTTGATGGATTTTTGACGTTTCTTGGCAAGTTCTTACGAGGGCGCGTACTCAGGCGTACGTAACCGAGCAAGGTTTTGCCAAAAACTCAAAAAGGCGCGAATTATCGCCGTTTTGCTTAATTGTATTGGTTTTGAAGCAGATCCAGCATTTCCTTGCTTCCGCCAACAAGCAACGTATCTCCTTTAAGCAAAGGCTCGTCGGCGGCGAAGTTTACGAGCACGTCAGCTCCTCTTTCGACGGCCAGTACGTTGACGTCGTATTTTTTGCGGATATCGAGGGCGACAAGCGAACTGCCCTCCCAGCTTTCGGGCAATTCGATTTCTATAATGCTGTATTTGTTGCTTATCGTCATAATGTCGTGCAGGAGAGGATTTGCAAGACGAGCGCCCATTTTTTCTCCCATTTCCATTTCGGGAATCACCACCTCGTCGGCGCCGACGCGTTCGAGAACCATTTTATGTTTAAGATTTTCGGCCTTTGCGATAACTTTTTTGACGCCGATTTCCTTGCACGTCAGCGTGCATAATACGCTGGCTTCGAGGTCGCTTGCAATCGCAATGATTACTACGTCGAAATTTTCAATTCCCAGCGCACGGAAAGCGCGCTCGTCCGTGACGTCCGCGACGACGGCGTGCGTACAGTAATCCTGCGCCGCGGTAACGGCGTCCTCTTTGATATCTATCGCGAGAACCTCCTCGCCTTTTTCGAAAAGGGTTTTCGCAACCGTCGACCCGAAACGGCCGAGGCCGATAATGGCAAACTGTTTATTTTTTATTTTGGGTGTTTTCATATAACCTCCTTGCCTATCCTATAAGAATTTTGGCGTCGGGATATTTTATTTTCGGAGTATTTCTGGACGACCTCATTATCGCCATACCTATCGTTATGGGGCCGAGTCGTCCGATAAGCATCGTAAGACACAGCGTAAGTTTACTTGCTATGTGCAAAGATTCCGTAATGCCCGTAGACAATCCCACGGTGCCGAAGGCGCTTATCGATTCGAATACGCAGTCGACAAGCCCGAAACCGGGATTATACGGCTTTTCGACGCCCCACATAATTATCGCCTGTGCAAGCGCCGCGCAGAACGAAAAAATCATTACTGCCGCCGCCCGGCGAATGGTTTTATTGCCGATTGTTTCCTTTCTGTACACTATATCGTCCTTATCGCGGAATACCGAAACGATGAGCAGAATCATCACGAAAACAGTTGTGGTTTTGACGCCGCCGCCCGTAGACGCGGGACAGGCGCCTATAAGCATTAGTATCATCGTTGCGACTTTAGAGCCGTCGTACATATCGCCCTGATATATGGAAAAATAACCCGCGGTGCGCGTCGTTGTGGACTGGAACAGCGCGTTGAGTATCTTGTTTCCCGTCGAGAGCGGCCCGAGCGTTGCGGGATTGTTGAACTCGAGAGCAAGGAAAACGGTCGCCCCCGCAAGTGTGAGTATCAGCGTCATCCACAGCGAAACGCGCGTGTGAAGACTGAGCGGTTTATTTCGTCTTTTTCTGAAAATGTCGTTGAAAACGAGAAATCCCAGTCCGCCGCAGATTATCAGCACGCCCACCGTAACGATTACGACGGGGTCGTTTGCAAATCCCGAAAGGCTGGTGCCGGGGCCTGTTACTCCGCCCATAACGTCTATGCCCGCGTTACAGAACGAAGATACGGCCGTGAACAACGCCACGTAAATGCCCTTCGCTCCCATATAAGGAATAAAGCGCGTCATAAGCATAAGCGCGCCGAGACCTTCGATTATAAACGTAAAGCATATTATGTTTCTAGTGGTGCGCACAACGCCTTTCATACTGTCCTGCGACAGGCTTTCCTGTATGGTAACGCGCTCCCTCAGGCTTATCTTTTTGCCGATAAGCATAAACATAAGCGTTGTCGTCGTCATAAATCCCAGCCCGCCTATCTGAATCAGAAACAGTATGACGATTTGTCCGAACAGACTGACCTGCGACCCTACGTCGACGGTGGTAAGACCGGTAACACAGACCGAACTCGTCGACATAAACAGCGCGTTGACAAAGCCCATCGATTTGCCGTCTGCGGACGAAAACGGCAGAACGAGAAGTATCGTTCCTGTGATTATTACCGCGAGAAAACCAAAAAGAATATATCTCGTCGGCGTAAAAAAGTTTTTAAGTTTTTTGCCCGCTTTCGAATTGAAAAGCGCAAGTTTTTCACGCATCGGTTATTCCGTTCTCCAGTCGACAGGCTCGATTCCCGCGGACTTCAGAAATTCGTTCGTCCTTGAAAAAGGCCTGCTTCCGAAAAATCCGTTATAGGCAGAAAGCGGACTTGGATGTGCGCTTTCGATAACGTAATGTATCGGATTTGTTATATATTGTTTTTTAGAACGGGCGTTTGCGCCCCACAGTATAAACACTATCGGGGTATCCCGCTCGTTAAGTTTTTTAATTATGTCGTCGGTAAACTGCTGCCAGCCGCAGTTTTTATGGCTGTTGGCAAGGTGCGCGCGCACCGTCAGTACGGAGTTCAGAAGAAGCACGCCTTGTCTCGCCCAGTTTTCGAGACAGCCGTGTTTTGCGGGAGGTATTCCCAAATCGCTTTGCAGTTCCTTATATATATTCTGCAACGACGGCGGAATTTCGACGCCTTTTTTTACCGAAAACGACAATCCGTGCGCCTGTCCTTCCTCGTGGTAGGGGTCTTGTCCCAGTATTACGGCTTTAACATCGTAATAATCGGTATATTTCAAAGCGTTGAAGATATCGTACATCGACGGATAACAGACATGGTGCGAATATTCGTCTTTCAGAAATTCGCGTATTTTAAGATAGTTTTCGCCACGGAATTCGTCCGCGAGGATTTCGTCCCAGCTGTTTCCGATACGTACCATTTTTTATCTCAGTTCCTCGTATTTTTTCTCAAGCGTGCGGAAGATATATTTTATCGCGTCGTCGTAGCTTACTTTTTCGGTAGCGAGCGTTTTTCTGTCGGTGATTTCCACTTCGTTTGCCGCAAGTCCTCTCGGACTTACCACCACCCGCAAAGGCATTCCCATAAGGTCGGCGTCGGCAAATTTAACGCCGTTGCTGACGTTTTCGCGGTCGTCGATTATTACGCTTACGCCCTGCGCTTTAAGCGCGTCGTAAAGCGCAAACGCTTTTTCGCGCACGGCGGAGTCGTCTATTCTCAACGGACAGATATGCACCTTATACGGCGCGACCGTAACGGGAAGAATCAGACCCGCTTTGTCGTTGCTTTCCTGCGCTATGGACGCTATGGCCCGTCCGACGCCTATGCCGTAACAACCCATTATCGGGGTTACCGCCTCGCCCTTCTCGTTAAGCACGGTCATTCCCATGCTCTTCGTATATTTTGTGCCGAGCTGGAAAATATTGCCTATTTCTATGCCGTTTTCGAGGTGCAGCGGTTTGCCGCATACCGGACATTTGTCGCCCGCCGACACCTTTGCGATATCCGCGTATTTTTCGGGTCCGACGTCGCGCGCAACGTTGACGCCTTCGATATGATATTCGGCCTTGTTTGCGCCCGCTATCATGTTATAAGCGCCTTCAAGCGATTTATCGAACACGACGACGGCGTCCTTAACGTCAAGACCTACGGGACCGATATTGCCGGCAACGAGTCCGCTTTCGCCGTCCGCCTCCCAAGGCACGACGTTTTTCTGAACGGTTTTTTTGAGTTTCGCTTCGTTTACTTCGAGGTCGCCTCTTATAAACGCCACGACTATCGTCTTTTCGCCTTTTACGGCATAAACGACGGCTTTTATCGTCTGATAGGGTTTTGCTTTAAGGTAATCGCATACGGCGGAAATTTCCTTTGCGTCGCCCGTGAAAACCTCTTTCATCGGCTTGTCTTCGCCGAAATCGACGTCTTCTCTCACGCCCGTCGCGACTTCCATATTCGATTTATAACCGCATTCGTCGCAAAGCACGAGGGTGTCCTCTCCGACGTCCGTTAAAAGCATGAATTCGTGCGCGACGTTACCTCCCATCATTCCGCTGTCCGATTTGACGGCGATAAAGCGTTTAAGGCCTATACGACGGAAAATATTCATATACGCGTCGTATGCGCGCGCATAATATTTTTCGAGGTCTTCCTGCGTCATATGGAAAGAATAAGCGTCTTTCATCGTAAATTCCCTTACCCTTATAAGGCCGCCGCGGCAACGCGGCTCGTCGCGGAATTTAGTCTGAATCTGATAAATCATAAAGGGCAGCTGGTTGTAACTCGAAACGGTGTTTTTCGCCATATGAACCGCCGCTTCCTCGTGAGTCATTCCGAGCAGCATATCTTTGCCGCCTCTGTCCTTGAAACGCACCATTTCGCTGCCGATACTGTAATATCGGCCCGACGATTCCCACAGTTCGCGCGGCATCACGACGGGGAACTTGACTTCCTGTCCGTCTATTTTGTTCATCTCGTCCCTTATGATGTTTTCGATATTAAGCGCCATAAGTTGCGCGGGACTTGTAAGAGAGTATATTCCGTTTGCCACGGGCTTGATATAACCCGCCCTGGCAAGCAAAACGTGACTTAAAATCGTTACGTCCGACGGCGCTTCCTTTACGCGCTCGCCGACAAGTTTGCTTAAAAGCATAAAGCCTCCGATAAAAATAACTTTGTTAAAATTATATACTTATTTCAAAGATAAGGCAAGGATTTGACCGCATTTGAAAAATCCGCGTATATTTTGCGCAAAAGACTGAAAAAATCTTATTATCAAACTTACGGAGGTTGAAAATGAGCAATCGTATCATCAAAACCGGCGAAAAACCGGGTGCGGGCTGCTATTCCTGCACAAACTGCCACACCAAGGTATGTCTGGACTCTAAGGACAAAATGCCCCCTTGTCCCAAATGCACCAACAACGAATTTACCAAGGAGTAACGACAAAAGCCGTCCCGACGGGACGGCTTTTGTTTTTAGCGACGCAATGCGCGACGTCGCGTATCTTTTTAAAAAACTCGTTCTCTTTTATACGTTGAAACGGAATAAAACCACGTCGTCGGGTTGCATAACGTAGTCCTTTCCCTCGCTTCTTACTTTGCCCTTTTCCTTTGCGGCGTTGAAACTGCCAAGTTCCAAAAGAGTATAATAATCTACTATTTCGGCACGGATAAAACCCTTTTCGAAGTCGGAATGGATTTTTCCCGCGGCCTGAGGCGCTTTCGTTCCGCGTTCAATCGTCCAGGCTCTTACTTCCTTTTCGCCGGCGGTAAGATAACTGATGAGACCCAGTAATTTATAACAGGCGGTAATGAGCTTCGGCAACGCGCCCTCTTTTATTCCGAGGTCGTCGAGAAACGCCTTTCTTTCTTCGGGAGAAAGCCCCGCGAGTTCCTCCTCGATTTTGGCGGAAATCACGACGGTTTCGCTGCCTTCCGCTTTTGCGTATTCCTCGACTTTTTTGGTATAATCGTTGCCGTCGGTCTGGTCTTCCGAGACGTTCGCGCAGTATATGACGGGTTTGTCGGTAAGCAGGAAAAATCCTTTTACTTCCTCTTTTTCGTCGTCGGACAATTCCATGGTTCTTACGGGTTTACCGCTTTCGAGCCATTTATATATACGGGTCAGAAGGTTTGCCTCGGCGATAAATTTTTTATCCCCGCCCTTTGCCATCGACTGCGCTTTCGCGATGCGGCGCTCTACGGTTTCCATATCCGCAAAAATTAGTTCGAGATTTATGGTTTCTATGTCCGATACGGGGTCCACCCTCCCCGATACGTGCGTAACGTTTTCGTCGTCGAAACATCTTACGACGTGAACGATTGCGTCCACCTCGCGGATATGCGATAAAAATTTGTTGCCGAGTCCTTCGCCCTTGCTCGCGCCTTTGACGAGGCCCGCGATATCCACGAATTCCACCGTTGCGGGAGTGATTTTCTTGCTGTTATATAATTCTGCGAGTTTATTTAGTCTTTCGTCGGGCACGGCGACTACGCCCACGTTCGGCTCTATCGTACAGAACGGATAGTTCGCGCTCATCGCGCCGGCATTCGTGATTGCGTTGAACAAAGTGCTTTTCCCAACGTTGGGAAGACCCACTACGCCTAATTTCATAATGCACCTCTGATAATTTCGTCCTATTATGATACAACATTTTCCGGCGATAGTAAAGAGAATGAAAAAGTTTGGTTTACAAAAAATTCTTACTATGATAGAATAATCTAAACTTTACTTATAAAAGGCGATTTATGGATTACAGACACGAACTTTCCCGACTTATCGATATCGACGGCGTCAGCCGCGAGGAAATCGAAAAGCTTATTACCGTCCCGAAGGAATCGGACAACGGCGATTTTTGCCTGCCCTGTTTCCGTTTTGCCGGACTTCTGAAAAAATCCCCCGTCGTTATCGCAAAGGAACTTGCCGAAACCATTACGGCAAGCGACACGGCGGATTTTCTCAGCAATGTCGAACCGAAAAACGGATATCTCAATTTCTATCTCGACAAAAGCGACTTCAACAGGCGCATTCTCGAAAAAGTGCTTTCCGAAGGCGACGCCTACGGCGCGTCCGACGAGGGTCGCGGCCGCACGGTGTGTATAGATTATTCCTCGATAAACATCGCGAAACCCTTCCATATAGGACACCTGATGACAACTGTTATCGGCGCGGCGCTTTATCGGCTTTATAAATTTCTGGGATACAACGCCGTGGGTATAAACCACCTCGGCGACTGGGGTACGCAATTCGGCAAACTTATCGTTGCCTATAAAAAATGGGGCGACGAAAAAGACCTTGAAAACCGCGGTATCCGCGCCCTTCTCGACATATACGTCAAATTTCATAAATGTGCCGAAACCGACGATTCTTTAAACGACGAAGCCCGCCGCTGGTTCAAACGAATCGAAGACGGAGACCCCGAGGCCGTCGCATTGTTCGACAAATTCAAAGAGGTTACTATGAAGGAAGTCGACAGAACCTATAAACGTCTTAAGGTTTCCTTCGACAGTTATGCCGGCGAAAGTTTTTACAACGATAAAATGCAACCAGTTATCGACGAATTGCAGGAAAAAGGTCTTTTGTGCGACAGCGACGGCGCAAAGGTTGTGGATTTGTCCGCATACAACATGCCGCCGTGCCTTATCTTAAAAGCCGACGGGGCTACTTTGTACGCGACCCGCGACCTTGCCGCGGCCTTTTACCGCAAAAAAACTTACGATTTTTATAAATGTCTGTACGTTGTGGCCTATCAGCAGAATCTGCACTTTAAACAGTGGTTTAAGGTCGTTGAACTTATGGGATACGACTGGTATAAAGATTTGGAACACGTCGCTTTCGGTATGGTTTCGATGGAGGACGGCGCAATGAGCACGCGCGAAGGAAAGGTGGTTTTCCTTGAGGATGTTCTCAACCGCACGGTGGAAAAAGCGCGCGCCGTGCTTGACGAAAAATCGCAGACTCTCGAAAACAAGGACGAAGTCGCAGAGGTCATAGGCGTAGGCGCGGTGGTGTTTTCGGCCCTTTATAACAGCCGTATCAAAGACGTCGTCTTCAGTTATGACCGCGTGCTTTCTTTCGAAGGAGAAACGGGACCGTACGTACAATACACTCACGCGCGATGCACAAGCGTGTTATCCCGCGCCGAGATAACCGAAAACGTAGATTATTCGGCTCTCGATAATCCCGACGCCGTCGCGGTGGTAAAGGCAATCGCCGCTTTCCCCGACGCCCTTTCGGACGCCGTGAGAAAATACGAGCCCTGTTACGTCGCCCGCTCGGTTATGGCGGTATGTCAGGCTTATAACAAGTTCTATTTCGAACACCGCATAATCGACGCTCCCGAAGAAAAACGCAACGCCATGCTGATTCTTACGAAAGCGGCCAGACAGGTAATAAAGACGGGTCTTTCCCTTCTCGGGATAACAGCGCCCGACAAAATGTAAATCCGAAATATAACAAAGAGTTGCGGCAGGCCGCAACTCTTTTTTTCGTGTGGGAAATTGTGTTGATATAACGAACTTTTATACTTCTTCCGAATATCCGTTGCCGTAGGTGAATTTATATCCCGTTTCGGTGCGTTCGGCTTTGATGTTGTTTTTCGCGGCGCTTACGGTATATTTGATTGTAAATTCGCCGTCTTTTTCGCCTTTCACGATTTTGTATTTCGTTTTGCCCTGAACGCCGTTGGTTTTGACGTCGAGAGAGATTTCGGTTTTTCCGTTTTCGTTTTCGATTTCGAGTTCGAATTCACGCACTTTTTTTCCGTTTTCGTAAATCTCGTATTCGTATTCGATTTCGCTTTCGCCGTTTTCTTCCTCGACGGACTGCTTGATTTTCACGTAATTCAAAGGATTGTCCTTGCTTTTCGTGGTAAACTCGACGGACTCTTCTTTTTCGTTGCCCTCGGTTTCAACCTTGTGTTCGCCGGAAACTTCATACTCCGCGCCGGCAAAGACCATAATTCCTCTGAGCGTGGTGGATACTTCTACTTCTTCCTCGCCGTCCTCGATTTCTCTTTCGGTTTTGGTTTCGACCTCGTTATAGTACATTTTTACGGTTTCATTGCCCGGTACGGTAATCGTCATTACGAATTTGTAATCCGCATATTCGCCTTCGGCGTCGGTATTTTTCTCGACGGTCTGTTGAATTCCGCCGCCCGAAATAACGTTATCGAACATCGTAAGACAATCTTTTATGCCGTACACGTCCTCGTCGGTTACGGATTCGGGCCTTGCAGTCGCCGGGGTTTGTCCTTCTGCCGCTCCGCCTTTTTCGGTCGCGCTTAAATAATTGACTCCCGACAATGCCGATACTGCGTAAACGTCTTTCGTATTAACCTCGATTTTCGAGCCCGTATTTTTGCCGCCGATATCGCAGGCCATAAGTCCGACGGTAAGGGACGCGACAAGCGCCGTTACTCCCGTAATCAATAATGCTTTTTTGGTTTTCATAGAGATGACCTCCCGTGTTTTCTACTTTATATACGGACGGTTTGCGGAAAAATTGCAACTTTTCAATCGTTTTCTTCAAATAATTCTTCCTCGACGATTTCGAAAAGGTCCTCGAGCATATCCCCGTAATCGTCCTCGTCCTTGTTTTTTCCTATCTCCTCGCGCGCTTCTTCGAGGTCCTCGATTTTATCGGTTAAGTCATCGTAAAACTCGCGGATTTCGTCGTCTTTTATTTCGTTCCATTTAATTTTATATTTGTTGCAATACTCCTTTACCTCTTTCAATACCGTTTCGTCAAGAGTCGATAATTTTGCCGCGCTGTTCTTATTTTCTTCAAGCAACGCCAGTATATTCCGTGCGCCGCTTATTTTAATTTCTATCTCCGAAAGAAGTTTTTTGCGGAATTTTTCGATGATTTCCTTTTCGTATTCGCTTACGCCGTGTTTTTCGTAATAGTCCTCGATATCGTCCAGTTCTTTGTCGCTCAATATAAGCGTTTCAATATTGCCGTCGTTCAATACCCGCCTGATTACGCCTATTACGTCGTTTTGCTTGTTTTCGAGTTTTTTGCCCTTTCTGTCGGATACCGAAATTTTGACGTTACCCTTAATCAGGCCGGCGGCGTCCATTTTTTCGATGACGGCGGCGGTTGCCTCGTCAATGTTTTTTCCGACAAGATTTTCCTTATATAACAAAACTACTCCGTCTTCGTTAAGTCCCGTCTGAGCCGTTACGACGTCGGACGCGTTTACCTCGAATCTGACGCCGGGATTAACCTCTATGGTAACGACGTATCCGTCCTGCAAAACGCTGTTTTTGTCTTTTTTAAGAGTTACGGGAAGGATAACGCTTATCGCCGCGACAAGAATCAAGGCGATACCCGCCGCCGCCACTTTCCACTTCCGACCCGAAGATTTGTTATCCCGAGCTTTGTCAGGGGCTCCGTTTTTTATTGCGATTTCGTCCCAGTCCACGGCGTTTACGATTTTATCTTTGACGTCGGGCGCGTTTTTATTGAGTTCTTTCAGAATTCTGTCAGTCTTTTTCATAATAGACCTCGGCGTAATACTTTTCGATTTTTTTCAGAATCACGTTGTATTTTCTGTTGACCGTCGTTACGGGTCGGTTAAGTTTTTTCGCCACCTCCACGCGTCGGTAGCCGTAAACCGTCGTCATAATCAGAATGTAATATTCTTCGTCCGTCAGCATTTTTTTCGCGTATGCCAGAAGCGGCATATCGGAGGAATAGGTATCGGTGGTCTGCAGGTTTATTTTTTCTGCTTCGACTTCCGTCGTTTCGGGCGTAATTTTCCGCAACGCGTCGATAGTTTTGTTTTTTACGAGCGTCATCAGATACGATACGGGGTTTCTCGTCTCGTCAACCTTATCAAGATTATTGAGATAGGAAATATACGCCTCCTGCATTATATCCTCGGCAAGCGCGAAATCCGCGGTGTATTTTCTTATAATATAAAACACCGCCGGTCTCGTCGTTTCGTAAAATTCGTCGAAAAATTCCTTTTTCCCGGCTTTAAGTTGTCTGATTAAAAAGGATATCCGTTTCTGTCGCATTTTGTTTTCCTTTTTATATACGGTTTTTCTTCCGAAAAATTGCAACTATCGGATAATTAACCGAAAAAGGATTCGGGTCGTCCCGAATCCTTTTGTTTTTTTTCGTTAACGGGAACGCGCTCTGTTAAAACAAATACGTGCGCGCTTCCCACGGTCTCGTCACGAATCCGTTATTATTTACGGGATTGTCGGCGTAATTTCCGATAAGCAGTTTTCCCTTTTCGAGGTCGAATCCTTCGGGCGCCCTGAACTTAACGGCTTTGTCCGAAAAGTTGAGTATAACGAGCATACGACGTCCCTCGTAATTTCTTTCGTAAACCCAAAGATTTCTGCTGTTTTCGTAATGCTGTTTATAATCGCCGTAAATAACGATAGGATTCTCTTTTCGGGCCTTTATCAGTGCGCGATAGTAGTTTAAAACGCTGTTTTCGTCGTTTATCTGACTTTCAACGTTTATTTCTTTGTAGTTTTCGTTTATATGGAACCAGGCGCGGTCGGCGGTGGTGAAACCGGCGCATTTTCCGTCAGTCCATTGTACGGGCGTACGCGCGTTGTCGCGACTTCCGTAAGAGAGCATCTTCATGGCGAGTTTCTCGGATAAGCCGAGTTTTCGCATAATATCGTGCGTGCAGAAAGCGGCGACATCGACGTAATCTTTAAGGTTTTTAAGATATATGCTTGTCATTCCGATTTCCTGTCCCTGATATATAAACGGCGTTCCCGACAGGAAAAAATAGGAGTTGGCCAGCACTTTCGCGCTTAAATCGTGATATTTTTTCTCGTCTCCGAAACGGGATACCGAACGGGGTTGGTCATGGTTTTCCATATAGTTGGCGTTCCAGGCGACGCCGTACATTTTTTCCTGCCAGTTGCTCATAACTTTTTTGAGTTTTTTAAGCCTGAAACCGGTATGCACGCAGGCGTTGCCTATGCAGTCGGCGCCCATATGCTGGAAGTGGAACATCATATTAAGGTCCTGCTTGTCGCCCTCTTTTATGAACGTCAGCGCAAGGTCGGGATTCATTCCGGGAGCTTCGCCGACGGTCATGGCGTCGTATTTGCCCCAGCCCTCGCGACGAAATTGCTGCAGGTATTCGTGAAGGTGCGGACCGCAGGTATAATGCGACGAACCTCTCATTATCGGCGTAAGCGGATTGCCGTTCGGCAGCCCCTCCTCCTTGCTGATATACGTGATAACGTCCTCGCGGAAACCGTCCACGCCCATATCGAGCCAGTATTTGTAAATGTCGATGACTTCCTCGCGGACTTTCGGATTGTCGTGATTGAGGTCGGGCTGGCCCTTGGCAAACAGATGCAGGTAGTATTCGCCTCTCACCTCGTCCCATTCCCATGCGGGACCGGGGAACGACGAAACCCAGTTGTTCGGATATCCTTTGCCGTCCTTTCCCGTGCCTTTACGCCAGATGTAATAGTCTTTATACGGGTTGTCGTCGCCGCCCTTACGCGATTCCTGAAACCACTTGTGTTCGGTAGAGGTGTGATTCACGACAAGGTCCATAATTACCTTTATGCCGCGTTCCTTACAACCTTTAAGCACCGCTTTAAAGTCGTCGAGAGTGCCGTATTCGGGCGCAATATCGCGGTAATCGGCAATATCGTAGCCGTAGTCGCACTGCGGGCTTTTATAGACTGGCGAAAACCATATGGCGTCGACGCCCAGCCATTTAAGATAATCGAGCTTGGACAACACGCCTTTAAGATCGCCTATACCGTCGCCGTTTCCGTCCTTGAAACTGCGGGGCCAGATCTGGTAGACGGTCATTTCTTTGTACCATGTTTTTTTAATTTCCATAACCATACCTCTTATCGCTGAATATTCTGATTATTATATTAACAAAATAAAGAAGTTTTCTCAACAATATTCGGGATTTTTTTCCCGAGCCGATAAAAAAGTTGAATTTTTTTATCTATTTGATATAATCCTTATGTAACGGGATGGACAAAAAAAATCTTCGGAGCAGGAAAACCGTGAAAAAAAACAAGCATTTAATCACACATTTTCTTCTCGTCGCGGTTGCGGTGATATGGGGTCTCGGCTTCGTGTTCACGAAACAGATTCTGCCCTTCGTTCCGCCCTCTTTGCTGAATCTGCTCAGGTTTTCCGTATCGTCCGTTCTTCTTTTCGTTCTGTTCTTCAGAAAAATTCTGGCGCTTTCTTTAAAACAATGGCTTTACGGCATACTTGCGGGCGTTTTTCTTACGCTAGGATTTTCCTTTCAGTCGTACGCGCTCGTTTACTCGTCGTCGGCAAACGTATCGCTTATTACGGGACTGTACGTCATCGCCGTGCCGTTTTTCATGTGGATAGTAAACAGAAAACGGCCGAAGGCAAAAGCTTTCGTTGCGGGTATTATCGGCTTTTCGGGCATTGCCATGCTCGCCGCGGGCGGATTTTCGAATCTCAATAAGGGCGATTTATACGCTCTTGTCTGCGCCTTAGGATTTACGCTTCACTATATCGTCGTCGATAAGGGCTCGAAGGGCACCGATTCGGGCGCGCTGGCTTTCGTGCAGATGCTCACGGCCGCGGCCTTTTTCCTCGTCTGGTCTTTTTCCGTCGACCTTACCGATACTCTTTCCGCCTCTTTCCCGAAAAGCGTCGCGTTTCCGCTGTTCTCGCTTTGCGTCCTTAGCACGGCATTTGCCTACGTGGTGCAGACCCACGCGCAAAAAACCGTCGATACCTCGGTCGTGTCTCTCATACTGTCGGGCGAAAGCACTCTGGGCGCCGTTTTTTCGGTGATAATGGGTCTGGATAAATTCACCTGGTATCTCGCATTGTCCGTCGTTTTAATGGCAATCGCGCTGTTTATATCCGAATACGATTTTAAACCGCGGAAAATCGCCCGCTCAACCGTTCCCGACGTCGAAACGAACTATTTCGACTTCGAAAAAACCAACGTACGGCACGACGAATAAAATTTTCTTTCTTTTAATTGACTTTTGAATATCCCGGTGCTATTATTTGCGCGTACTAAAGATATTTTTATCGGAGGAATTTTACAATGAAAGAGTTTGCAGAAAACTATATCAAAACTTACGAAGGCCTCAACAAATGGGTCAAATTCGCACTTAATTTCCTGTGGGCAATCCCCACTAACCTCTATCGCGTCGCGAAAAGTCTCAAAAGAAACGACACCGTGGGCGCGGTAATAGGCGCGATTCTTCTCGTATTCTGCGGCTGGTGGGTTATCGCCGTCATCGACTTCGTGACGATTGCCGTTTACGATAAAGTCTACTGGTTCGATTTCAACGACAAGAAATTCTTTGCCGACACGGCAGAGTCCGCCGCCGAAAATAACGACGTCAAAACCGAAGACGTCAAACCGGAGGAAACCAAAACCGAAAATGCCGACGAAGGAAATACCAACGCCGACAAAATCGACTGACGGATACGGAAAAAACGCAATGAAAAAGACTTGCCGGACGGCAAGTCTTTTGTTTATCTTTTTTCGTTAATTACGAGCGGTTTTCCTTCTCGTTTTTCTGGTCCGTCTTCACTCTTTCGATGCTGATATTCGACGTATATAACTGACCTCTTTCGATAACGATGACGACGCCGTTTTCACCGTTTTCTGAATACGTCAGACGATCGGTCTTGTCGCTGTCGCAAATAAACGTGATTTCCTTTGCGTCGCCGAAAGTAAATTCACCCGTTTCGACGTTTAACACGGGCAGTTTTATTCCCGATATTTTCACGCTTGTCGCAACATCGTTACCCGTTTCGTCCTCGCCGGTTTCTATGGAATAAGTAATAGGATATTCCTCTTCTTCGCCGCCTTCGCGCTTAAAGATAACCTTACCGGTCGCCTTGTCGTCGTTCAACGCAACGATATAATAATCGAACTTACCGCCTATGACGACGTTCTCGCCGCCGCTCTTTACGAAATACATTTTTTCAAGGCCGTAAGTGCCTGCGATTTCGTCCGCTTCGGGATCTTTAGAACGGGCTTCGAGCGTATTCAACTGATGTTGTTTGACGTCTTTTATTTTTTTGTCGGACACCGTGTTTGAAAACTTTTTCAGCGCAAAATAGTTTTTATTGAATTTCAATCCGTCGTCGATATTCGACTGTACAAGATTGAAAGTGAGCGTTTCGTGTTTAGGATAAAACACAAGTTCTCTGCTTGACGGGTCCGAATATCGTATCGCGCCGTCGGCGTCGTTGTACTCGGGCAGGCAGAAATCGTTCAGTACGATTTTGCCGACGGTTTTTCCGTCCGAATTGTATTTGAACGAATACGTTATATCATACGAAAATTCGTCTTCGTCGACCCTTTTCATTATGACCTTGCCCGTCTTGCCTTCGTCGCCGTTCAGAACAAGCATGAAGTATTCGAACTGTCCCGAAATATTGTATTTTGTGCCCTCGAACGACTTATAAAACATCGTCGTTACGCCGTAAATGCCCTTTACCTCGTCTTCCGAGCCGTCGTTTTGTATTTTCCTACAGCCCGAGAACGCGAATACCGCGCCCGCTAAAATCATCGTTGCAAGAATAATTGCGGTTATTTTTTTCATTTTTTCTCCTTTTCGCCGTTTTATTCGTCTTCGCCGTTTCCGGCACGCTTATCGCGATTATTGATTTGCTGTTTCTTTGCACGCTCGACTTTCCTGTCCGTCGTACGGTTGTAAATTTTATCTACTGACAAATAATACTTTTTCGTCTTTATGCCGTTTTCGATTAACATGAAAACGTTCTTATAGGTCAGCACCTCGCGCTTCGGCGCAAAAGCAAAATCCGCAGCTTCTTCGCTTTTTACAAATTCCACTTTCGCCACGCCGTCCTCTATCGAAAAGACGGGCACGAGAAAACCGTTGATTTTTATCTGTTTGACGGTTTTTCCGTCGGTATCCAATACGTTTTCGTAAGTCACCGAATAACTCGTTTCCTCGCCGTCTTCGGGCTTTAATATAACCTTTCCCGTTTTGTCGCCGTAAAGTACGATAAGATAATAATCGTATTTATTGCCAAAATTATATGTTTCGTTGTCGTAATCTTTAAGATAGAGTTGCTGCAATCCGTAAATGCCCTCAACCTCGTCCTCGGACCCGTCGTTGAATATCAGCGCGCATCCCGAAAACGATAAAAGCGTAAGGCACGCTATGATTGCCGTGGTTATTATCGCCGTTATTTTTTTCATAATCTTTATTGCCTGCGTCCGTGATTCTTAATTCTTAAATTTTGATATTATACGGGGTGTTTGATATTTGAACTACGAACGTCTTTTCTTTCAATCTGCCTTGCTTTGGCCTTTTCGATTCTTTTATCCGTCGTTTTCATCGTAAACCTGCTGAATTCCAAAAGATTCGTGGTTCTGGTTCCCGTGTTTACGACGTCGCTGACGTCGTATTTTCTGTAAGTCAGCTCGTCAAGGACGGGAACGAACGTGAACGTTGCCTCCTTCGCTTCGGAAAACGTCAGAACGGGGGAGTCGTCAACCAGTTCGTATTGCGGCACTGAAAACCCCGAAACACAAACGCTTTCCACAACGTCGGGTTCGTCTTCCTTGTATTTGACCGTATATGTTACGGAATACGAGGATTCCTCTCCGTCCTCGGGTTTCATGATGACTTTTCCGGTGTTGTCTTTATACATCACGAGAATATAATAATCGTACTTGTCCGCAAAATTATAGGTTTCGTTTTCAGATGTTCCCACCTCGTATTTATAGAACATTCTTTCCAATCCGTAGATACCCGTCACCTCTTTCGACGAGGATTTTTCCGAACAGCCCGTCATTGCAAGCGAAAGAGTTAACATCGTTACGATAATCAATATAAATGAAACGAATTTTTTCATAACAATATTATATACCCTTTTGAATTTCTTTGCAAATCGACGTTTTCGACAGGTTGTTTTCACGCATTTTTACGCGATTTCGGAAGGTTTTATGCCCGCGTTTTAAAAATTTGCGCTATTTTCGATATTTTCGTTTGACAAATACAAAGTTTTGTTATAGACTAATCAAGCATTTGATTAAATGCATCGTCGCGGGGTAGAGCAGTCGGTAGCTCATCGGGCTCATAACCCGAAGGTCGTGAGGTTCAAGTCCCACCCCCGCAACCAACTTGGCGGCGTAGCTTAGATGGTTATAGCGGCCGGTTCATACCCGGCAGGTCGTTGGTTCGAATCCGACCGCCGCTACCAAAACTATTCTTCCGCGCGGACACCTTAACGGGGACGCCGCCGCAGAAAACGGCTTATACCGTCACGTACATTGAAAACTGAGCTATCCTTTAACGTCACGAAGATACGTTTTACGGTTTGCGTAAACGCAAAACGCCGTAAAAGGTAAGTATTTGTTTATTCCCCTTGGTAATCGCCCCCGGCGCTTTCCAAACGGCCGGTCAAAGCCTAAGCTTTGCCCTTTATCCGTTTTCTTTCCGCCATCTTTGCGTAAACGCAAGACGCCGTAAGAAAACGTCTATAAAAAACAAAACATCTAATTTCGTGGCCCCTTGGTCAAGTGGTTAAGACATCGCCCTTTCACGGCGGTAACATGGGTTCGAACCCCGTAGGGGTCACCACAAGTTGGGGGTATAGCTCAGCTGGGAGAGCACGTGCCTTACAAGCACGGGGTCACAGGTTCGAGCCCTGTTGTCCCCACCAAAAGAACACGCAAACACTGCGTGTTTTTTTATGCTCTTTCGGCCTCGAATCGTTGCTTTGCAACTTCGCACCTTTCGGTGCCCCTGTGCCCCGGTCACACTGCACGCTTCGCTTTCGTGAGTTTACTCACCCGCTTCGCTGTAATACGAGCCCTGTTGTCCCCACCACACGATAATCATCCGCACCTGTCGCACTTACAGGAGCGGATGTTTTATTTTTATCATGCGTTTTGTAGTTTAAAGAACGAGCAGCCACGTACGACAAATCACGCTTTTTTGGATATGAGTTTTCTTGCACCTTTTTTTCAGTTTGTATTGAAAAACGTATTTTATATGATACGTGGCATTGGCCAACGTGGCAAACCATATCTTGGTGGAATCACTGAAAGCCATTGCTCCTGCAAAAATAATGCTTGACCTTCAATTCATCAAGTATGATTGGCAGTTGGCTCTCATCAACTCGGCAGCGGTTGTGCTCATATCAATGGTGTCAACCACCATTCCAATCATCTTGTTGAAGCGTATCAAACCTATCACAATAATCAAAGCAAAAGAATAAAAAAACAGTTTATGCTGCAAAACGACAACTTTAACTACCAAATCTTGCAAAACAATCAAACAAAACAAAAACAAAAAGCGGACTCAAACTGGTCCGCATTTTTTGTTGAAATAGGCATTATTATAAGGTTTTAGATGGCTTTCATAAGGTGGAAATATTGCTTGGGAGTCAGGTCAAATTCCTTTTTGAAGGCGCGGAAAAAGTGGGTGTAGTCAGAGAATCCACAGCGAACGTAAACGTCAGTTATGGACAGACCTTGCTCAATCAATTCCTTGGACATAAGCAGGCGTTTTTTCAGGATATAACTGTGGGGTGAAACGCCGGTTTCTTCCTTGAAAAGGTGGGCAAAATAATACTTGTTGGTATACAGTGCATGATGAAGCTTGCAAGCAGTATGACCATTGAACGTATCGCAGGCTTGGCAGGGGACAAAGTGACAGCCGACATGCTCTTTGAAGTCAACGAAAGGCTGAACAAAATCAAGAAGCCCCAAAAGTAAGCAAGGAAGGGAGATATTATGAAAGAGAAGAAAATCAAAACCCCTCTTGATAGATCTTTTGGCAAGAGAGATAAGATTGGATACATGATGGGCGACTTCGGTTGCAACATGAGTTTCCAACTTATCAGCAGTTTTTTGATGTTGTTTGTCACCCAAGGTCTTGGACTTACAATGGGACACTGGTCAATCATCGTCATCATTTCAAAGATTTTTGACGCAATCAACGATCCCATCATCGGCGCGTTGGTTGACGCAAGAAAGCCTGGTAGACGTGGCAAATATATTCCTTGGATTTTCTGTGGCGCCTTTGCAATCGCACTTACGACGGTGCTTTTGTTCCTTGACGTCAGAGCAATCTCCTACTGGGGCAGATTTGCATACGTGCTTGTTATGTACTGTGTGTGGTCTGTTGCATACACCGCTGCAAACGTGCCTTACGGCTCGCTCAACGCAGCCCTCACCGACGATCCCGGTCAAAGAGCATCACTTTCATCACTTCGCAGTATTGGCGCAGGCGTCGCAATGCTTCCTATGATGATCATCGTGCCTAGACTCATTTACGGCAAGGCAGATCCAGTCACAAATATCGAACCTCTCCTTCCTGAGGTTTTCGTGTGGGTAGCACTGGCTTGTGGGGTTGCTGCAATCGGCGGATTTATGCTCACTTGCTTCCTTACGAAAGAAAGAAAACAAGTTGAAAAACCCAAAGAAAAATACAACTATCTTCAAACACTCAAAGGCTTTGTCACAAACCGTGCTGCACTCGGTATGTGTCTTGCATCATTCAGCCAACTTGTGTTTGTCATGTCCTACGCAACCACTTTGCCTCTCGTGTGCCAACTCTTCTTCGGTGACGCAAAGGCGTCAGGCACGGTCGGCATCGTCATGATGTTGCCTATGATGTTCGTCATCCCCTTTATGGGCAAACTTACAAAAAAGTTCGGAAAGAAAGAGATTGCAATGTGGCCCAACTTGGTGGCAATCGCCGTGCTTGTGATTATGCTGGTCATTCCTTTCCCCAGAACAAGCGCAGGTATGTGGGCATACGCAGTTTGCCTCGGCGTTGCAATGTTGGCATCAGCTCCCTTGAACCTTGGCACTTGGTCAATGGTGGCAGACTGTGTTGACGAGCAAGAAGTGAAGACAGCAAAGAAAGACGGCAAAAACCTCTACGCAACCTACCTCACAAAAGAGCAATTTGGCAAGCGTGACGAAGCAAGTGTGTACGCAACTTACTCCCTTGCAAGAAAAGCAGCACAAGGAATAGGCTCTGCGCTGGTGGCAGCCCTTGCAGGCTTGGTTGGATATGACTCAACAAACGTCCTTGCAACCACTCCTCAAACTTCACAAAACCTGTTGACTCTGTCCATTGTACTTCCTTTGGTTGGTTCAATCCTCATCTTCGCGGCATTCTTCTTTGTGTACAACCTGAACAAGAAAAAGGTCATCGAGAACACGGAATTCCTCCGCGCAAAGAACGCACGTATTGCAATCCAACTTGCAAAGGGAGCACAACCAGACGACGGCACGGACGAAGCAGAAGTCATCATGTTTGGCAACGTGATAGAAGAAGTTTCAACTGAAACAGAACCTGCCCCCGCCCAAGCATAACCAAAAATCAATCAACAAAAAACGGACTGAAATCAGTCCGTTTTTTTGTTGTACCGATGAAGATTGATTTTGATTGTTTTGACAAAACGAATGGTTTATTTTGTCGGTTTTGACATTTAAAATATTGATTAATCAAACAAGTTCTTGATTGTGGCAGTGCAGATTGAGCGCATTTTGTCATAATCCAAATAGTCGTGACGGTCAAAGATGCACTCGTGGGCAAAGCTTTGGACAATGCCTACTAACTGGCAAAGAAAAAGAACCTGAAATAATTATTATAGAAATGACTGCTGAAGAGCTTATTGGAATATGCCCATCAGTAGTTGACTATAATGAAAACTATACTGTCCAATCTTTAGAAATTAGTAAAATGATTCAAGAAGAGAAAATGCAAAACATATTAAATGGAACTGGCGACAACTTAATGCTTAAAAATAGTAAAGGCAGACAATACGATGAAGATGCGGACCATTCTTCATTTTACGGAGACGGAATAATCGCCATTGATGCGTGCACTCCATTGAGCAAAAAAATCAATTGTTTGGTTTTAGAAGATTTTGATTTAAACATAGAAAAGCCCACTAAACAGTGGGCTTTTCCATTTTATAAGACTATTCTTTAAATTCATCTTTGAGCGATTGCGAAACGTTTTCGTCCACCAAAAGAACACGCAAACACTGCGTGTTTTTTTATGCTCTTTCGGCCTATAATCGTTGCTTTGCAACTTCGCACCTTTCGGTGCCCCTGTGCCCCGGTCACACTGCACGCTTCGCTTTCGTGAGTTTACTCAAATTAAAAAACACGCGAAAACGCGTGTTTTTGACTTTGGTCAATAACGGGGTTTTATAGCGGAAATTTTACGGTTATCGTCGTTCCGATGCCGAGTTTGCTTTTTACGTTTATATCTCCGCCGTATAAAAGAACTATATGCTTGACTATCGCAAGTCCCAGTCCCGTGCCGCCGGTTGCGCGCGAGCGCGATTCCTCGACTCTGTAAAACCGCTCGAAAATTCTGGACTGGTATTTTTCTTCTATTCCTATACCGTTGTCTTCTACTTCTATTGTCGCGCCGTCCGCGTCTTCGCTAAGTCTGACGTTGACGAATCCGTTTTCGTTTCCGTATTTAATCGAATTCTCGATAAGGTTTTTAAGCAACTCGTAAACGTGCGATTCGGTTGCGTTTACGTGCGTTTCCCCCTCTATGCGGACGTCGACGTTTTTAGCGTCGGACAAAACGCGAAGGTCGTCCCGGACGGTCCCGGCCACGGCGGCAACGTCGACGCTTTTAACGTTTTCGGGCACCGTATTTTCAAGTTCGGACAATTTCAGCATATCGTTGACGAGACTTACCATTCTGTTTGCGCTTGAAGAAATCTGAGTCGTATATTTTGTCAAAGCGCCCTTTTTATCGTTTTGTCTTATAATGTCGTTGAATCCGATAATCGTTGTAAGCGGCGTTTTGAGTTCGTGACCCGCGTTCGAGAAAAATTCGCTGCGTATCTGCCTGCTGTTTCTTTCGGCGGTAACGTCCGTAAATACGGCAAGCAAAGCGCCGTTTTCCACACGTTTTACCGAACAGCGGACTATTCGTCCGTTTAACTCGCATTCGAATTCGCATTCTTCCGAAAAATCCGATACCGCGTCCGCTATTTTTTCGTTATCCGTCAAAGCGACTGCGTTTTTTCCGATAACGCCGTCCGTACAGCCGAACAGCTTTTTGGCCGCCTCGTTTATCAGTTGCACGTTACCTTCTTTTAAAAGTACGATTCCGTCGCTGATGGTGTTTATAATGCTGTTAAGATTGCCGCGTTCGGCCGTAAGTTCTTTCAGTGTTTCGTCGAGAGTTTCGCCGACAGAGTTGATTTCGGCGACTATTTCGTTAACCTCTTTATCGGTGCTGACGGTAGTAATTCCGAAATAGTATCCTTCTTTTATACCTTTCAGTCCGTCTTTGAGTTCCGACAGCGGTTTTACGAGTCTCGACGCAAAGAATACCGAACAGCACGCGCCGCAAAAAACCGCAAACCCCGCAATACCGAGCATAAGAGGCACCGTTTTTATGACGTATGCGTTTACGCTTGCCACGTTTACCGCGGTTCGGATAAATACGTACGAATTCGCCGTTTCTTTTTTCACCGCGTAATATATCGTATCGCGACCGGTAGTTTCGCTTTTCCGTCTCGCCGTCACGGGTTTGTTTTCCGCCGCCGCGATTATTTCTTCGCGGTTTAAGTGATTTTCCATTCCGCTTACGTCCCCGTACTCGCTGTCGGCGATAACTTTGCCCGTAGCGTCGATAACGGTAACCCTGTAGTCTCCGCTTGCGGCCGATACGATACCGGGGTCGCCGTCGTACAGTTCCGAAAACGTATCGGTATAATTTATGGCGTTGTTTTCGGCCTGCTCGTAGTTGTTGTTGCGCGTAACCAGAATTCCGAGACCGAATACGAACAGTATTCCCGTCAGGCAAACCGCGCTTATCGTAATTGCGATTTTGTTTTTCATTTCAACGTGTACCCGACTCCGCGCACAGTGACGATTTCGGCGGCAGACCCCGCCGCGTCAAGCGTTTTTCTTAAATCGGCAATATGAATATCGAGAGTGCGCGATTCTCCGTTATATTCATAACCCCATATTTTATTCAGCAAATCGTCGCGATTAAGCACCGTTTCGGCACTGTTTATCAATTCTTTCAACAGATTATACTGCTTTAGCGTAAGCGTTAATTCTTTGCCGTTAACGCTTATGACGTGTTTTCCGTCGTCGACCGTCAGGTCCTTGAACGACGTTTTCGCGACGCGTGCTCTTTTTCTTAAATTCGCATTGATTCTCGCGATGAGTTCCATCACTCCGAAAGGTTTCGACAGATAGTCGTCGGCACCCGTGTTAAGTCCTTTTACCTTGCTCACCTCGTCGTTTTTCGCCGACGCCATTATTACGGAAATATCGGACGTAAGAGGATTGTTTTTGATTTTTTCGAGAATCTCGAACCCGTTCATTTTGTCGAGCATTACGTCCAGAATAATCAGGTCGGGACGTTCTTGTGCCAGCGCGCCGAACAATTCGTCGGCGTTTTTAAAGGTTTTACAATCCATACCCGCGCTTGTAACGGCGCATTCGTACAAATCGCAAATCGCGTCTTCGTCGTCTACTGCGTAAATAAGTTTCTTCATTTTTAGTGATGTGAACCCGTAATCGCATATTCCACCCATTCTCCGATATTTACGGCGTGGTCCGCGATTCTTTCAAGATATTTTGCTATCATCAGAAAATATACGGCCTGTTCGGCATTGTCTTTGTTTGCTCTTATGATATTTACTATTTCGTCCTTGATTTCGACGAATATATTATCCACGATATCGTCGTGTTTGTCAAGCGAGGTTGCCACCGCAAGGTCTCTGTTGACGTAAGAGTAAACGCTGTCCTTTACCATACCCGAGACGATTTTTGCCATACGCGGAATATGTTCGGGTTTTTTGACGTATTCGCCGTCGCCCGACTGCAGAACGATTTCACATATGTCTCTTGCCTGGTCGCCTATTCTTTCGAGGTCGGTTATCATTTTAAGAGCCGCGGTAATCTCTCTGAAATCGCCCGCGACGGGGTGTTCCATAAGCAACACCTTCAGACAGTGTTGTTCGATATCCCTTTCCATACGGTTTATTTCGACGTCGTTTTCCGCCGTTCCCGCGGCAAGAGTTTTATCCTTTGTTACAAACGCCTCGATTGCGCGGTCGATGGCTCTTTCCACCGCTCTCTGCATGGCGATAAGTTCGTCCGATATCGCCTTGAGTTCCTGTTCGTATCTGTTTCTCGTAGACATAATTTTCTCCTTTTTATCAACCGAATTTTCCCGTAATATACCTTTCCGTGCGCGGGTCCTCGGGGTTTATGAACAACTCCTCGGTATCCGAATACTCAATCAGTTCGCCCAGCAGAAAAAATGCCGTTTTATCCGCTATCCGCGTCGCCTGCTGCATATTATGAGTTACTATTATTACCGTCAGTTCCTTTTTCAGTTCGGACGTAAGTTCTTCGATTTTGCCCGTGGAAATGGGGTCGAGCGCGCTTGTGGGTTCGTCGAGCAACAATACTTTGGGTCTTACGGCAAGGGCCCTCGCTATACAAAGTCTCTGTTGCTGTCCGCCCGACATCCCGAGCGCCGATTTGGAAAGCCGGTTTTTGGCTTCGTCCCACATCGCCGCCTCTTTGAGACTGCGCTCCACGATTTCGTCAAGTTCGCTTTTTTTGCGGATGCCGTGCGTTCTGGGTCCGTAACAAATATTGTCGTAAATGCTCATCGGAAAAAGATTGGGTTTCTGAAACACCATTCCGACGTTTTTCCGCAACAGGTTTACGTCCGCCGATTTGTATATGTCCGTTCCGCCCACTTCGAACCGTCCTTCGATTCTGCAACCTTCGATAAGGTCGTTCATACGGTTAAGACATTTCAGCAGCGTGGACTTGCCGCACCCCGACGGACCGATAAATGCGGTAACCTTGCGGTCGGGAATTTCAAGACTGACGTCCTTTAACGCCTGAAAATCGCCGTACCACAAATTTGCGTTTTTAACGGATACGCTTCCGTCTTTGAAAACGTCGGCGGAATTTTCCTTTTTCTTTATCAATCCGCTTAAAATATTAGTTTTTTTATCCGACTGCGTTTTTTCGTTTTTCGTATTATCTTCGCGTGTCATACCGCACCTCTCAACTTTTTCTGCAACAACTTTACCGATATCGTCGATATCAGATTCAGCGCAAGCACTACCATTAAAAGTATCGCCGCCGTGGCCCACGCTTCGTCCACGTATGCGTATTCCTTATTAAACCAATAAAGCAATACGGCAAGCGACGTGCCTTTCGACGTATAGCCGTCGGGGAGCGCGCCCATTCCTCCGTTTCCCGACGTGAGCATCAGCGGCGCGGACTCGCCTATTATTCTTCCCGTTGCAAGGATTATTGCGGTAAGAACACCCGGCAAAGCCGACGGTAAAACCGTCCTGAAAATGGTCCGCGCTTTCCCCGCGCCCAAGGCAAGGCTTCCTTCCATGTACCCGTCCGGCACCGCTTTTATCGCTTCCTCGGACGAGCGAAGAATAACGGGAATAACCATCAGCACGATTGTAAGCGACCCCGATAATATGCTTGTACCGAGCCCGCAAACGTGTACGAAAAACGCATTGCCGAAAAGTCCGTAAACAATGGACGGAATTCCCGCAAGTATTTCGATGCAGGACTTTATGATTTTCGTGATGAAATTTCCTCTTTTCGCATATTCCGAAAGAAAAATCGCTCCTCCGAGTCCCGTGGGCACGGCTATCAGAAGACTCAGAAACAAAATCATCAGCGTCGAAATTATAGACGGCAATATCGTCTGTGCGCCGCTGTAACTTCCCGTCGTCGAAAACAGTCCTTCTTTGGACAGATGCGGCAATCCCTTTATCAGGATAAAAAGCACAATAGCGCCGAGTGCGAACAAACTTATCGCCGCGCTTATATAACACCCCGCGGTTTTGATAATCACCGTTTCTTTCGGACGGGCGTGCCGTAATGCCGATATTTTTCCCGAAAGAAGTTTTGTACCGCGCGTCTTTTTTTCTGCTCTTGCCTTTTTTGCGGGCTTGTCCTTTTTTTCGCCGGTGAACGCCTGTACGGTAAGATTGATTATCGCCACGAAAAGAAACAATATACAGGCCGTCCCGACCATCGCTCCGTAAGTCTTATCCCCGGGGGCAAGTTCGCCTAAGCCCGTTACTATAAGCGACGTCATGGTGGAGTAACTCTGAAACAACCCCTCGGGTATGATTTTCGCGCCGCCGCATATCATAGCAACGGCCATCGTCTCTCCCGCCGCACGGCCTATTCCCAGAATGAAACTTGCGGTTATTCCCGATTTCGCGGCCGGAACCACCGCCCCGAACACAGCCTGCGAACGAGTGTCCCCGAGCGCCCGGGCCCCTTCGTAAATACTTTGCGGCACCGCGTCGAGCGCCGATACGGACATGGATACGATAGTGGGCATTATCATAATGCCCAGAATAAGACTTACGCACAACAATCCCGCTCCCGACCCGTTGTCCGATAAATTTCCGAGTACGGGCTGCATAATCAGTATCCCGAAAAACCCGTAAATTACCGACGGAATTCCCGCAAGCAGATTGACAAGTTGCAAAAATGCCTGTTTGAGTTTTTTCGGACAATATCTCGATATGTATACCGCGCAGAAAAATCCGAGCGTTCCTCCTACGAGCAGCGCGCCTACGGTCGAATATACCGACCCGACTATTGCCGCCGCTATCCCGTATTCGCCGATTGCGGGATTCCAGGTTTTTCCGAAAACGAACCTGAAAAATCCCGTCTCGGCAATCGACGGTATTCCCGTCGCGAGAAGAAAGACGAATATCGCCGCCGCGGCGATTGCCGAAAACGTCGCGGCAAGCGCAAATATCGCTTTTATTCCCCCCTCTTTGATACGGGGGTCGGAAAGGCGCTTCGTTCTGTATTTAGCCACCGTATCTTTCATCAGGCGATTTCGGAAAATCTGGTAACCGCTCCCGTATAAATATCGTACAGATTCTGTATGGTCAGATTATCGATTGCGTTTGCCTTATTGACTATTACTACCACGGCGTCCTGCGCAAGGTCGAACTGTGCGAAATATCCCGCGTCCTCCGCTTTGATTGCCGAGCTCGACATTCCGATTACGTTTCCCGCCGTATCGTCTTTGGCGGCGGTACGACCCGCTCCCGAACCCTGGCAGTTTATATCGAACGTTACGTTGGGATTAAGTTTTTTATAACCGTCCATAAGAATCGTCATAACTTTTTCGACGGAAGTCGAACCCCTTATAATCACCGTTCCGGCACTTTTATCGCTTGAAAACGTTTGATTATTATCGGTATTCGGCACAAAGCCGTTGTCTGCAACTATTTTGCTTGCCTTGTCGCTTTTCAGATAATTCAGAAAATCTTTCGTCGCCGCCGTAAGATTGTCCCCTTCCGTAAGCGTTTTGTTTGTAATAATTACAAACGGTCTGTAAAGCACGTATCTGCCGTTTTGTACGTTTTCGACAGTAGGCGCGACGCCGTTCACCTTAACCGCCTTGACGCTGTCGTCAAGAGAGCCGAGCGATATGTAGCCTATTGCCGTTTTGTTGGACTGAACCTTCGCGATTACCGCCGAAGTGGCTTCGAGTTCCTCCGCTTTCTGCGTCATTTTACCCTCGAGTTTCGTCCCGTCCGAATTTTTAATCAGACTTTCGAAAGCCTCCCTCGTCCCGGACGCCGAATCGCGCCCTATCACGTTGATGCTCTTTTCGGCGTTTTTGTCGCACGCCGTAAACGCGGCAATCGACATAGCGCACACGAGAAGCACCGAAATCAATATTGCAATTTTTTTATTTTTCATTTTGATATACCTCCTTCACGTTTCTGCCCGAATGATAACGCATTTTAAAAATTTTATCCCGCACGTTAAGGTAAGGTAAACGTTAAATTTATGTAAACCCGCGCTTTTAATACGATTTCGCCTGAAAATGCGGAAGCTCATTTGAAAAAACTTCTTATATTCCGCGTTGACAATATTGCAATAAAAGAACATAATAAAAGAAAAAGACAGGAGAGTAAAAATGGCCGAGGAGTGCGTCGTTTGCAAAGCCCCTCTTATATATCTCGAAAAAGACGAACCGATGGAATGCGCCGTATGTCATAAGCGGGAGATGAGCAAAACCCGTTGTGTAAACGGTCATTACGTCTGCAACGATTGTCATATGAAAGGTCTGGACGCCGTGATTGCCCTGTGCCTTGACGAAAAATCGAAAAACCCCGTCGAAATACTTGAGAAATGCATGAATCTTCCCTTTTGTCATATGCACGGTCCCGAGCATCACGTTCTTGTAGGAGTCTCTCTTTTGACCGCTTATAAAAACGCGGGAGGGAAAATCGACCTTCCGTCCGCTCTGTCCGAGATGGTAAACAGAGGAAAACAGATTCCCGGCGGCGCGTGCGGTTTCTGGGGCGCGTGCGGCGCGGGCATATCGACGGGCATGTTTATTTCGGTTATATCGCAATCCACCCCTTTTACGAACTTACCGTTGAGTCTTTCAAATCTTATGACGTCGGAGGCTCTGAAAAGCATCGGAACCGTCGGGGGTCCGCGTTGTTGCAAGAGGAATTCCTATCTTGCGATAATCGCCGCGACGCGCTTCGTAAAAGAACATACCGGCATTGAAACGGAACTGCCCGAAATCGTATGCACCCGCTCCGCAAAAAACAATCGCTGCATAGGAAACCGCTGTCCTTTCTTCAAATCGCGCCTTAATAATCCGTAATCCGCATTCATTAAAATCGTATTTATTATTATTTTTTGTAATAAAAAAACCCCGCAACCGCGGGGTTTTGTACGTTGTTTTATCACTTTTGTGGTTCGGAAGCGGGCAATATGCAATGTTGGGGACACTTCTCGGCGCAACGACCGCAGTTCGTGCATTTCGAATAGTCGATAACGGCAAGATTGTCTACTATGGTAATAGCTCCGGCTTCGCACTGTTTTGCGCAAAGTCCGCAGGCAATACAGCCCTTGTTGCAGATTTCGCGAACTTCTTTTCCCTTCTGATGATTGCTGCATGCGACGAAATATTTTGCGCTTTCGGGAATTCTTTTTATTATCTTTTTCGGACAGGCCGCGATACATCTTCCGCATTTAATGCATTTTTTCTGCGACACTTCGGAATAGCCTTTCGAATTGACTCCGACGGCGTGGTCGTGGCAAGCGTCGACGCAACTGCCCATTCCGAGACATCCCCACGCGCATTGTTTGCGGCCTCCCGAAAGAAGTTCCATACTGCGGCAATCCCCGTATCCTATATAGTCGTATTTATCCTTCGCCTCGTTTCCTCCGCGGCAACAAACCACCACCCTTGTGGGAACGCCCGTGTTCGTGGTACCGAGAATGGCGGCGATTTCGTCTTTTTTCTCTTTTGACGTGGCGTTGCACGACGAAAGGTCCGCTTTGCCTTCGACGAGCGCTGTCGCAAAACCGTCGCAACCGGGATAGCCGCACGCTCCGCAATTCGCTCCCGAAAGGCAGTCTCTCACTTTATCGATGCGCTCGTCTCTGTTAACGGCAAGTTTTTTGCCGAGGTAGGAAAGCGCCGTCGCGAAAACTATCGCAAGCACCAGAAGTATGAGTGCGGGCAGGATTATTGCCAGCGCCTTTGAAACCGATAATGCAAAAATCATATCCGCCTCCTTAAATCATTCCGCCGAATGCGGTAAACGCCATACTCATAATGGACGCCGCGACGAGAGTAATCGGGAATCCCCTGAAACTTTCGGGAATATCGCTGTGTACGAGTTTTTCGCGTATGCCCGCCATAAGCACTATCGCAAGCGTGAAACCTACTCCGCTGAAAATTCCGTTTAAAAACGCCTGGATGAGATTATATCCGTACGACGGGGTAACGTTTACTATCGCTACGCCCAGCACCGCGCAGTTTGTGGTGATAAGCGGCAGATATACGCCGAGAGCGTTGTACAGTCCCGGGCTGAAACGTTTAATAACTATTTCGACAAGCTGGACGAGAGCCGCTATAACGAGTATGAACGCTATGGTCTGAATATATTCCACTCCCCATTTTACGAGCAACAGATTTACGGCGTAAGTTATAATCGACGCCACTCCCATAACGAATATAACCGCTATGCCCATTCCGAGAGCGCTGTCCGTTTTTTTGGAAACGCCGAGGAAGGGACATATTCCGAGGAATTGCGCAAGGATAAAGTTATTGACGAAAATCGCACCTATAATAATGTATAAATACGTCATTTATTTACCCTCCTTTATGATAATGGGTTTAAGCTCTTCGATTCTCAGTTCCTCGCGAAGAGCCTTATCGCGTTTTCTGATTGAAATCTGATTGACTGCCGCCATCATAAGTCCGTAAACGAGAAATCCGCCGGGCGCCATCGCTATCACCGACATGGAATATTCGGGAAGATTGCCGATTGCCGCGCCGAAAATCGTGCCTGCGCCGATAACTTCGCGGATTGCTCCCATAAGAGTCAGCGAAAGCATAAATCCTATGCCCATTCCCAGTCCGTCGAGAGCGCTGTCGCCTATCGTATTGCAGGAAGCAAACGCCTCGGCGCGCGCAAGAATTATGCAGTTGACGACTATAAGAGGCAGATAAAGCCCCAGTATCTCGTAAACGTCGGGCAATGCGTACTCTATCACCATATCGAGAACGGTGACGAACGTCGCTATAATAAGAACGTATGCGGGTATGCGGACTTTATCGGGAATTATGTTTCTCAGAAGAGAAATCATTACGTTGCTGCAGACGAGAACGAAAGTGGTTGCAAGACCCATATATATGCCGTTCATCGCCGCCGTGGTCAGCGCGAGCGTCGGGCAGGTACCCAGAACAAGCCTGAACGTCGGGTTATTTTTTATAATGCCGCTTGTTACTATACTCCATTTGCTGTTGGGGTTATTGCGTTTTTTCATTTTGCCCCTCCTGCTATCGCTTTGTGATATCCGACGACAAGATCGACGCTTGCCGCGACTGCGTTACTTGTTTTAGTCGCGCTCGACACTGCGTTTACCTCCGTTCCGTCGGTTTTCTGTTTGTTCGTTCTGAATCCTTCTATCGTCGTAATGTCGATATTGTAGAACTGACTTAAAAACGACTCGTTGTTTTCGACGCCGAGCGTTTCGTTTGACGACGTTTTCATAATTTTTATTATTTTATCGTTTTTAACGACGACCATAAGTTCGAGCCCCGATTTATATCCTTTTGCGGTCGTGGAATAAATGTAGACGACGTCCGTGCCGTCGGTGTTTTTGTAAACTCCCGTTACCGAGACCGTTTTGTCTTTTGCCTCAACGGAAATACCGTCAAGCGGAACTTCCTCCCACTTTCCTTCCGTCGCATACGCCTTGTTCAGGTTTTTTGCGAGTTTTTCTTCGGGAGACTGATAAGTAAGCCTGTTTATTCCGCCAAGCAGAAGTCCCGCTACCGTTGCAATCAGCGAAAGGACAATTACGCAGGCCGGCATGGGGTGTTCTCTCAGCCAGGTGACGATACGCGAAGGTTTTTTTTCTTGTTCGGCCATTATGCCTGCACCTCCTTTGCTTTTTTCTCCTTAGCGGGTTTTTTCGGTCTCACGTATCCGAAAGGCCGCGGCCGCATGAATTTATCGATAAGCGGCGTAAGCACGTTCATAAACAGTATCGCAAAAGAAACTCCTTCGGGCATGCTGCTGTATTTTCTGAAAATCGCCGTTAGCAATCCGCAACCTACGGCGTATATCACCACGCCCCAGGGCGTATCGGGAGATGTCGAATAATCGGTCGCCATAAATATCGCGCCGAGCAGAAGTCCGCCCGAAAGAATGCCCGCGCCCGCAACGGCGGCGTCTTTGTAAATCGCCGCGGTTATAACGAAATACGTAGCAATATAAATAAGAGGTATCTTAATATCTATTACTTTACGTATCGCAAGATAAATTCCGCCTATAATCAACGCAAGCGCGCACGTTTCGCCCGCAGACCCGCCTACTCTTCCGAGGAACAGGTCGAGAGCGCTTGCGCTTGTCCCTCCCGTTTTTAAAGATACGAGCGGAGTAGCGGACGTGAGCGCCGTTACCGTGTCGCCGTCGAAATATTTTACGAGTTCGTGCGCGCCGAGACTTAAATCGACGGGCTTGACGAAAGTCGTCATCGCAACCGTCCAGGAAAGCATTACGAAAATACGCGCCGTTATCGCGGGATTAGCAAAATTCTTTCCCAACCCTCCGAACAGCATCTTGACGACGAGCGTCGCGAAGATGCCGCCTATTATCGGTATGTAAAACGGAACCGTCGGAGGAAGATTAAGACCAAGAAGAAGTCCCGTTACTACCGCCGACAAATCGTTTACCGTATGCGGTTTTTTGCGGATAAGATTATAAAGATATTCGCCGAATACCGCAGAAGCGACAGTTAAAAGCGTCATTAATAGACTGTAAAGTCCGAATAACAGAAATGACGCGAACGTTGCGGGTATGAGTGCGATTATCACGTCAAACATTATACTGCGAGTCGTACGCCTGCACGTAACGTGCGGAGAAGTCGACACTATATATTTATAACTGCTGTCGTTCATATCAGATTTTCTTCTCCTTTATTGTTTTTTTGCCAAGGCGTATCGCCTGCGTCAGAGGTCGTCTTGCGGGACAGTTATAAGCGCAACAACCGCATTCGATACAATTGAGAACGCCGCGTTTCTTCGCCTCTTCCCAGTCGCCCGAAAGTACGGCGGCTTCGATTTTCATAGGCATAAGATGCATGGGGCATACTTTGGCGCAACCCGCGCAGTTTATGCACTGCGTCTGCGGCTTTCTGTCGATATCTTTTTCGGTGAGGAACAACAGACTCGAACTGCCCTTAGACGTACAGACCCGCATAGAAGGTTGCGCGAATCCCATCATAGGACCGCCCGATATGATTTTCACGTGTTTTTCGACCAGCGATTCGTCGGCGTCGAGCACGTCGTGTATATATTGATAGGAAATGCCGTTTCTGACCCAGAAGTTTCCCTTTTTCGCAATTCCGCTGCCGGATACCGTCATCGCCCTTTTATAGCAAGGCTCGCCGTATTTTACGGCGCGGCACGTCGAATAGGCCGTGTGCACGTTGGAAACAACCACTCCTACGTCGGCGGGAAGTCCCCCGCAAGGTACAACCCTTCTCGTAACGGCGTATATCAACTGTTTTTCTGCTCCTTGCGGATATTTCACCTTACAGGGCGCAACCTTTATTTCGGGCGGACACTCGGCAATCAGTTTTCTGATTGCTTCCGGTTTGTTTTTTTCGATGCCTATATACGCGTTTTCGGCGCCGAGCGCCTTTTTCAGAAGCAGAACGCCGTCTATGAAATCCTGCGTTTTTTCAATAAGAAGTCTGTAATCGCAGGTAATATACGGCTCGCATTCCGCGGCGTTTATTATCAGAGTGTCGACGTGATTTTTTGGCGTTAGTTTTACGTGAGTCGGAAAAGTAGCGCCTCCCATTCCTACAATTCCCGCTTCCTGTATTCTGTGAACTATTTCTTCGGGCGACGGATTTTCAAGCACGGGAAGTAATTCCCGTTCGTATTTCTCGTCGTTGGCTATGACAACGTGATTGCACGTTCCTCCGGGTGCGGTAGGCAAGGTCATAAAACCCGTAACCGTGCCCGATACCGATGAATAGACGTTTGCCGAAACAAAACCGCTTGCCTTTCCTATCAGAGTACCCTCTTTAACGTAGTCTCCCACGTTTACTACGGGCTCTGCCGGCGCGCCGATATGTTGCGATAAAGGAATACATACGGAGACCGGATTAGGAAATTCTTCAAGCGGTTTATCTTCGGTAATTTTTTTACCGTCGGGATGAACCCCGCGTTTGAAAGTGAATATCAAAAGCAACTCCTCCTATTTAGTAATTCTATGATAACACCTCGTTTGTATGTTGTAAAACTTTTTGGGAAATGTGGTTAAAAGTTAATTTTTTAACATTATTTTGCCGATTTCCGCGTAAAAATACTACCGAAAAAGTATACGGCGCCAAGTAAAATCAGAAATCCTCCGAAGGCTTTTTTCAGAATCGCGGCGGATACGACGGTCGCTATGAAACTGCCCGCAACGGCAAAAACAAGCGCGGGGACGATAACGTAAAAAATGCGTTTTTTTACAACGTACCCGTTTCTGATATGCACGATAAGCGCAAGCGCGCTCATAGGAATAAAAGCAACGAGATTTATAAACTGCGCAGTCTGCTGCGGTACGGAAAGACCTATCGTAAGCAACGGTATCAGAAGCGTTCCGCCGCCCATTCCCATTCCGCCGAGCAAACCCCCGATTATTCCGAAAATAATATATAAAATGACCATTTCGATATTTTAACCGCCGTTTTTGTTATAATACCATTTTTATTCCCGCAAAAATCATTATGCCGTAGAATATAAAAGAAAGCACTTTGTTCGACAATTTGTTAAGAATCGCAGCGCCCAGAATTCCCCCCGCTGCGACGCCGGACGCAGTGGCGGGAAACGCGTCTCCGAGAGGCACTCCCCTCAGCGCGTAAACGACGGCGCAAACCGCCGTTACCGGCAATATGACGGCTATCGCGCTTGCGTGCGCCTGTTTTTCCTGCATCTTCATAATCGCGCCGAGAGCCGGCACGACGAGCATTCCTCCGCCCCCTCCGAAAAAGCCCGACAGAATTCCCGTTACCGCACCCGAAAGAATAAGAAGAACAATCCTCAAAACCTCGCGCGATTTTTTTATTTCAACGTATTTCCGCATACGAATATTATCGGAAAACAAGAAAAAATAATTCACGGGAAACGAAAGTAATAAACTTATCGTCGATTTCGATTGCCAAAAAAGGTAATATGGATTATAATGCTAACTGTACATTTTTAATTCACGCGGCACGCCCGCGCGTAATACAGGAGTCGAAATGAACAAACTCAAGCTTAAAAAACTACTCACTTTTCTTATTTGTCTGACGCTTATCGCATCGGTGCTTATGCTCGCCGCCTGCAATAAGAACGACGACAATAACGGCAGTTCGGACGACGAGACGAAAGCATCGCCCAGTTTTTCAAACGGCAATTTTGCTTCCTACACCGTTCCTTCTACCGATAACGGCTACCCGTATGCTCCCGGAAATTTCAGCGGTTCTCCGACGTCGGACCCCGCGGGTCTTCCCTCTCTCGACACGATAACCCGCGGCGTTATCAAACTTACCGACTTCGACAAATTCGGTACGTGGTGCACCTTCCCGGCCTTTTCGGCAAACCGTCTCGATAACGGCGAGGACGACGATTACGACAAAGACGACGCCGTTCTCATGATAAACAATTCCGAGCCTTCTTACTATATGTACAGGTCGGACAGTTTCACCGTATCCGCAAACAGCAAATATCTTTTGCAGGTCGACGTACGCACTGCGGAAATCGGCGGCGGCGCAAAACGCGGCGCAACGGTAAAAATCAGCAAGAATTATTCAAGCGGCTACGGCATAGTTCCTACCGAGGGATACGCCTCTTTCGATTCGATTAACGCCGACGAATGGACGACCTATTCCTTCGTTATCGTAACGAGATACAATTCCTCGTCTTCTCTCGAACTTCAGCTTATGCTGGGCAACGACGCCGCAACCGAGGAATACCTTTCCAGCGGTTTTGCCTTCTTCGATAATATCCGCTTTGAAAAAATAGTGGAAAACGCCGAGGACGAAAACGACAACACCGTTATTCCCGAAACAAACGTCCAGACGGTCGACCTTTCTGTTCCCAACGCGAACTTCGATTACTATACATCAAGCGATTATCCCTTCCTTTACAGCAAAAACGTTACCGACAGCAACAGCAATTACGGCGTGATTAACGTAAACGCCGATAAAAACGAGTCGGGCAACTATAAATTCGGTTCTTACGAAATCGACGCGTCGGCAATCGACGAGGCGCACGGTAACGCCTACGTCCTTTACAACACGCAGGAAGCGAAAATCAGTTTCTACACGAATAACACGCTTTACTTTGTCCGCGGCGGCAAGTACAAGATTTCCGTCGACGTCAATACGAAATTCGTCGAAAGCGGAAAAGCCTTTATCTCTCTCGGCGCGGTTAAAGACGTTGCGGACGCAAAGGTTATCGCCGAGATAGGCAAAAACGACGAAGGATGGGCAACTTATACTTTCTACGTATGCGCGAACGAAAACCTTCCTTCCGAACTTTACTTCCAGTTCGGTCTCGGCAAAGACTCCGACAACAAGGCGAAGGGATATGCGCTTTTCGACAATCTCAGGGTAACCGAGGCTACCGAAGAGGAAATCGACGGACTTCCTTCCGACAGTCCCGTCTTCTACGACCAGCGCCTTAAAGCATCCGACAACGCGTTCACGGCCGAATGGAACAAAGGTTTCGACGGCGATACCATCGGCGAGGTCAAAGCTCAGATTACCGCCGAAAACTTTTCGGACGGCGATTCTCTGCCCTATAAATCCGAAATATTTACCGGAAACAAAAAATACTCGTCTTCGGTAAGCACCCTTTATAAAATCAGAAGCGACGCGCTTACTCTCGACCCGTATTCCTACTATCGCTTCAGCATGTGGATAAAAACCGAAGACGTCCCCGAAAAATCGGGCGTAACGCTTACCGTTTACGACGGCGACCTTTCCCTTAATAAGGACGCGAAGGCCGTTGCGACTTATTCCTCGATTATTACCGCGAAAGACCTTGCCGACAGTTCTTCGAGCCTTAACGGGTATCGCGAACTCGTTTGCTATTTCCACACTTCAGACGAAGCGCAGGCGGTCACCTTCGAATTGTCCTTCGGCTCGGGCAACCGTTTCACGAGCAACACTCTCTTTTCCGGTACGGCATATATAGCCAACACCTCGCTCGTAAAAACCGAATACTCCAAATTCAACTCGGCGTCCTCTTCGGGCACGTACGAAAAGAAATACGACTGGTATTCTTCGGTAAGCGGCAGCTTCAAAAACGGACAGTTCGATTCCTATAACTATACCGAAACCAAATACTTCGACGAAGGCGGCAGAAAAGACGGCGATTCGTTTATCAACTTCGGCGTTCCCTCGAACTGGAAACTCAAAGGCGAAACTTCGCACGCAACCGCGGGTATCGTAGATATCAACCGCACGGCTCTTCTCTCCAACCTCGGTATAAACAAGAGCGACGTCGGAATTTACGACAGCGTTTCCGACCCCCTGAAATACGGTAATTATGCTGGCGGAAGTTCGGTACTCCTCGTTAAATCCGCGGATATTGCGGGTCTTGCAACCGAACAGGTTCGCGTGGGATACGTTTCGGACAGTTTCTCGTTAAGCGCCAATAAATACTATCGCATAAGCGTGCTTGTTAAAGTAAAGTCGGGCGAGGCGAGCGTCTATCTCATGACGGACAACAACCTTTCCGAAACAAACGCGTCCACTAAGTACGAAAACATCAAACCCGAATATACCGGAACGGCAACCGAAACAAACGGCTGGAAACGCTATACCTTCCTGGTAAAAACGGGATTCTCATCCATTAACGCCACTCTCGGCCTGTATCTCGGCGGAGAGGAAAAGAGCGTTGAGCTTACCACCGAAAACACCGTCGAAGCCGCGGAAGGCAAGTACGTTTATATCGACGATAAGTTCGTTCTTTTCGACTCTTCGAAGTCCGAACACACCGCCGAAGGAGTTAAACGTTACGATTATTCGGGCACCGCAAAAGGCGGCGCGGTAATGTTCGATTACGTCACCATGAACGAAATCGAAGAGGACGATTACGTCAGCCTTTCCGCAAGCGCTAAAGCCGTTGCGGCCGGCGAACACGAACCCGGTTCCGATTACGAAGTCGTGAAACCCGTTGAAATGAACGTCGACGGTTTCGGCCTTTCCGCCTCGCACGAAGTCAGCAACGAAGACGTATATTCTCCCACCGGCTGGACCAGAACAAAAGTCTACAACGACGACAGCGAAGGCCTTTCGAGCGGCGTAATCATCGGAAGCGGAGACTACAAGGCTTTTGCGGGCGAAAGCTGCCTCATTATCCCTCACCTGAATTCCGCCGGCGCAACGTATTATACGAGCTCGGCAAAAACCCTTGCCAAAGACGGATATTATAAGATTTCGGTATTTGCCAAAAACGCGGCGACTCAAGGTAACGGATATATCAAAATTACCGCAACCGGCTATACCGACGAAAGCAAATACGTAACCGGCGAGCAGACTCAGGTACTTCTTCCCGCAGACGGCGACTGGCACGAGTACGTGTTCTTTATCAAAGCGCCCTCCTCTACCGCCGACACTTACAAGGACAACGCAAAAGATTTGTCTCTTAAAATAGTTTTGGGATTCGGCGAAGAAGGCGCGGAAAACTATGCTCAGGGTTATGCGCTGTTCGATAACGTACTCGTCGAGAAATTCGACGCCACGGCAGAAAACTTCGACCAGAAAGTTGCGGATTTCATGACGGACAACACCTACGTTTCCGTAAGCAAAGTCGCTTACGACGCAATCGATAAAGAAGAGGAATCCACCCCCGATACCGAACCCGACGAAGAAGACAATTCCGGCGATTCCAAAAATTATAACTGGCTTATCTTCACCTCGGTTGCATTCGGCGCCATTATCGTAATTGCGGTTGTCGTCTACTTCCTGAAGAAGTATCTGCCCAAACGCAAAGCAACTTCCGACAAGAAGAAGACCACCAAAAAAGAGGACAAATATAAAGACCTCAACGACTGATAACGTCCTATCGAAAACCTCGGCTTCGTGCCGAGGTTTTTTTGTGCGGTTTACCGTCCGTCGAATCGCTACGGCCGGATATATTCTTATTGACGCTCGTTATTATTTTCCGACGTTTCGTCCGCAACCGCGTTTTCTCGTTGGCGCATAATTCGAAATTTATTTCGGACAACGCGTTATCTCCGTCTCTCGACGACATTTGAAGACGCGCGCTTTCGTGTTGTCAAAACCCGAAGCTCCGAAAACGTTTATCTTTCCGAACGTTCGTGGTCGTTGTTTCGTCAGGCATAAAATACCGCATAAAATTTTATTGTCCTGATTATAAAACGGTTTATTAAGCCTGCGACAACCCGTATCGGCCGCATTTAAACGTTCCTTATCGATACTTGCGTAAAGACGTTTCGTTTTCTCAGAGGCGAACTCGCGGACGACGAAAACCGCCGGTCGCTTTCGGGCGCGGACAATTTTACGGTCGTAACGCCGTTTGTAAATTGTCCTTTAAAAGCGGACGACGTTAAAGATAAACGACGTTTTATGAAAATAACGGAATTAAAGCAATGCGTTCCTCTGTCCTCATATAAAAAAACGCCCCTCCGAAGAGGGGCGCCGGAAAGAACGTTTTTACGCTTGTACCGTGGGGTCGTTATCGAATACGTTCAATTGCTGATTGTAGGTGAAGCTGCCGTTGAACCATTGATAGTAGAACATCGTTGCGGCCATTGTGTTATAGCCGTCCTGATAATGGTCCCAGCTGTCGCCGGAGTCGGCAAGGAACAGAACGTCGTCGTACGGGAAATCGGGCGTGCCCATGTCGTCGTATCCGAAAATTACTTCCCAGTGTCCGCCGTGCGGCCTCCACGAAACGGGCATAGGCGTGCCTTTGGACAGGTTGCCTTTCACCCACGTCGCGAACATGTCGTACGTATAGAAACGCACGGACGTTTCGTCGTCGACGTATTTTGCCGACGAATTTGAAGTGTAATCGGACGAAGGGAATCCCAGTCCGTCGGTGACGAGTTTTTTAAGACCCGAACCGCCTACGCCCGAATTGTAAATGACCTTATTGTTGAGCGCCTCGTATTTCTGAACGAGGAATTCTTCGTTCCAGACGCTTATGTCTTTTCCGTAATAGGCAAGCACCGTCATCGTCGAGCAGATTCCGCAGGACGACGCCATTGTCTGCTGATATCCCCTGTAATTCGTAAGAATCAGTCTTGTGTCCGTACTTTCCATATTGTAGTAATCCACAAAGGAATGATATCTGCTTGTGGGAATGTCGTACTGGCCGTTCAAGGGAGTGCCCGTGCCGTATTTTGCCGCGTTGCTCGTTCCTCCGTAACTGCCGTCGGGATTGCAGATGAGGTAATTGTCGGGACGCGTCTGAACGGCGACTTTTTCTTCCTCTACGCGGTCGTAACGAATTGCGTTGACTTTGGGCGCGACGAGAAGATAATCGAATTTGTTCGTGCTTGTGCCGTTGTTATGAGCGTCGAACCACCAGCGATAGAAACGTCCCGATGCCTGTATGGAGTAACCGTCCTGATAATGGTCTGCGCAGTCGTTGGGGTTAGCCATAATAAGAACGGGGTTTCTCGCCCATTCCGAACCCATCGTATCTATACCGATGATAATTCTCCAGCCGTTGTCGATTCCGTCTTCGAATCTTACCATTACGAAAAATCCGTTGTCGAGTTTTTCCTTAATCCATTCGTTGAACGACTCAATCCATTCGATTTGCTTCGAGCCCATTTCGACGTATGCGGTGTTGCGCGCCACGTACCCGTAATGAGTAAACAGATTTTTGAGTCCGTCGGACGTCGTGCCGTTGCCGTAAACCGTCGTGCCGTTAAGTTCCTCGTATTTTTCGACGAGGGTCTTTTCGGTATACTCGTTCCTTACGTCAAATCCGTCGTGATTCATTATCATAAGCGCGCACGCGAGACCGCTGCTGTCCTTCATTGTCTGCTGATAAGGCATAAAGTTGGGAACGAGCGTGCGTTCGTCGGTGGACGACATATTATAGAAATCGTTTATGCGCCAGTATCCCGCGTCGGGTGCGTCGTACTGCCCGTCAAGGGGTGCGCCCGCCCCGTAAAGCGCCTCGTCGAGCGAACCGCCGAAATGGCCGTCGCTGTCGGTTATGAGATGTTTTTCGGGCAAAACGTCGCTCCTGTCGCACCTGCATTTCTGCGCACAGGCGTCGTCCGTGCAGTCCGACATGCATTTCCCGCACGTAGGACATACGTGTCCGCATTTATGTTGCGTTTTCCCCGCCGAACAGCCTGCAAGCAGAACTATCGCAAGAATAACGCATATTGTCATTGCGAATTTTTTCATAACTTTCTCCTTTTATAAATTATTCGGCGGGAGTCTGTACGTATTCCCCTCCGAGAAGTACGAACTGATGATAATATTTTCCCTGGCCGCCTACGTAAACGAGATATACGTCATCAGTCATCACGACGGGATTGTCGTATCCTCTTTCGGCAATATTTACGCCTTCGCCCGCAAGTATTTCCGCATAGGTTTTGTCGCCGAGCGTCATGCTTTCGTTCATTGCGTGCAACAACGGGGTTTTTGCGTCAACCTGAATGTCGCCTTCTTTTGTCGCTTCTGCGTTGAACGTAATGTTAAGTCCCGCGCCTTTGCTGTTGTAAATAAATCTTACGCCCGAAAGTTTTACGACTTTATACATATTGTCGCAACGGGTTGCCGCGTCATTAAGGAATGCGGCAAAATCTTCCTGACTTGCAATGGTAACGGCGGAATCGAGGTTGAGTGCCGCGGAATTGTTTTCGCTTAATACAACGCAGTTTCCGTCCGCAACTTTATATGCGGTTACTTTGCCGCATTCGGAAGTATTTGTCGTTGTTGTAGTAACTTTCATCGTTACGGGAACGACTATTTCATCGCCTACGGAAAGACCGGCAAGTTTGTTGTCTTTGCTTATTCCCATATCCTTAAGACCGATGATTGCGCCCGTGGTTTTGTCTTTAATGAGAATTTCGCCGTTAGCGGGAGCCGCGTTGGTTCCCGAAATAAACGCCGAAGATATTACGATTCCGTTAAGGTTGTATACGGTATCGCTCGCCGTAAGGGCTTTTGCCGCTTCAACGCCGGTCAGCGTATCGGGAACTGAAAGGGTGATTTCGCTTTCGGTTTTTACCGACCAGAAGGTAACGATGACTTTTTTCTTGTTCCATTCGGCCGTATCTTCAAAACTTATCATATCTTCCGTTACGTCGATTTCTTCGTTGCCGTTCGCATAGGTTACCGTTGCTTTAAGTCCGGTAAACGCCGTTTTTGCGTCTCTTTCCCAGAAACTGCATACGAACGTTTTGTTGTCGGGTTCGCTGTTCAACGAAATCGCGGCGGGAACTTTATCAACGCTGACTTCAAACTGGAATTCAACGTCCGCTGCCCTTCCTCTTACCGTGTATTTGCCCTGCGCGTTCATATCGGGAAGAGTGGTTGCATCGAGCATTTCTGCGTCGAGAGTCATCGTGAAGGTAATGTCGTTGCCGTATGCGTCCGTGCCGTAGTTTACAACGACTTTCGCGCCTTCGAGGGTGAATTCGTCTCCTACTATGTACTCGGTTCTCGCATTCTCTACGGCTGCGCCGACCGCAGTAAGACCGTCTTCGGTGCCGAGAATTACGAACTGATGATAATATGCGTTGCCGCCTACGAACAAAGCGTAAACGGTTTTGGCGGACGCTCCGGGAGTTGCCCACGTTGCAGGCGCCCATTCGGCGTCGCCGGCAAGCAGTTCGCCTACTCTGTCGCCCGTGGTATAGGGCTGGTTATAATCCGCGAAAACGGGAGAGGTGTTCTTGCCGTCGATTTTCTGGTCGGCATAAGCGGTAACGCCTTCAAACATAAATCTGTAGAATATCGACGTACCGTTCACGTATCTGATATGATAGGTGGGTGCGTTGAGTTTTACGAGTTTGTACGCGTTATCGGCACGGTTTTCGGCGCTGAGGAAATTGCGCAGTTCGTTCTGAGTGCTTATTACCGTTGCGGCGGTTTTGTCGAAATCCACGCTTGCGTTTTTCTCGACAACGCCCGTCTCGTACAATGCTCCTCCGACGTATTTCGCAAGAATTTTGTTATCGTCCGATTTAACCTGCGCTTTGTCGGTTTCCGCGCCTTCGGCGGGCAGAATTTTCGTAAGCTGAACGGGAATACGGACTTTGTCGCCTATGTCGAACAGGGGCACGTAAGTATTCTCTGCCATTTTGCCCGTGGATTCGAGGTCTACGACGCCGATATAATTATCGGTTGCGGTATCTTTGATTACGTATTCGATGTCGCGTATGGTGTTGCAGATGGCAACTACGATACCCTCGACGTTATAAGTCGTTTCGTCGTCGGCGGGTTTGGTTTTGAGTTCGGTAACCGAAATCGCGTTATCGTCGTTTATATTCAGCGTAACGGTTTTGTCGAATTGCGACGTTCCCGCAAGCACTTTCAATACGAGCGTGATTTTGTTTCCGTCGATGCTGTACGATACAAGGTCGTCGGGAGACGCCTGCGTCCAATCCGAATCCTTCACGCCGTCCGACCATACTTTCTTATAGCGGATAACTTCGGAAACGTCCATAGTGCGCGAATACGTCGCGCTTTCGTCGACTTCTATCGACGCGACTACCGCCTGCGACACGGTAATATTAACCTCGGCCGTAAATCCGTTGTAACTTACAACCGCTTTCTTGTCGGCGATTTTCAACCGTGTGGTTTTGTCGACCGTGTAATCGGTGACGACTTTCGTCGCGCCGTCTTTGTACGTTGCCGTTACGACCATTCCCGTATCGTCGAAGGTTTCGCCGGCTACGTAATCAGTCTTATCGGGCATTTTGGTAATCTCGATACCCGTAAGCTCGCTTTCGCCCTGCTTTGCGCAAGCCGTAAGCGACAACGCAGTGAGAACGGTCATGATAACCGCAATCATAATAACTGCTGTCTTCTTCATCTGTAATTTTCTCCTTTATTATATTTTCGGTTTTCGCGTTATCGGAATATATCCCTTGCGCGCGGGCGATATATACCGATATCACAAGTTAAGTATGTATAACCTATAATCGCAAAAGCAAGTTTTTTTTTCGCAAGTTTTACATTCTTTACAAAACTCGGTAATTTCGTTAACGACGCGCCGTTATTTGTGGGGTTTTAGGCCGGTTTTTTGTGTGGACGCTTGACTTTCGTATAAAAAAATATATAATGGAAACAAAAAAAAGGTTTTTCGTTTCCTATGAACAACGACATAAGGTCTCTTATAATTAAAGAATCGGCAAACAGTTTAAAAACCGACGGCCTTAAATTTTCGGTTGATACGCTGTCGGCAAAACTGAAGATTTCTAAAAAAACCGTATATAAATATTTCTCGTCCAAACAGGAACTTGCAATCGCCGTTTACGATTATTTCTATAACGACGTTAATGGCCGAATTTCGTGTTTTACATCAGAAAATTTAAAAGATAAAGTGCTTTTTTTGTTAAATGTTTACTTTGAATCCTCGCTTATGACGCACGACGAAATTTTCAATAAATACGCCCTTAACGACTCCGTCCGTTCATATGCCAAAGGCAACCATATAAAAGTCTGGAACAGAATTTGTTCCGTCGTCGGTTTGTCCGACGAAACGGCAGAGTCTGCCAAAATAATCGTCGACGGCGCATTTAAAGAGTTGCGGAACAATGCGCAAGCGTCGGAAAAAGTCATAGGATTTCTGGTCGATTGCCTATGTTGATTCAGATTTTGTGCGTATTTGCCGCAATATGCGCGGCGTACGTTATCGGAAAAGCCGTCGCGCGGTTAAGACTGCCGTCCATTCTCGGATGGCTTCTTGCCGGAATACTGTTCGGGCCTTATCTTGCAAACGTAATTACGCAGGATACCGTAAACGCATTATAGTATAACGTTTTTATAAAGTTTTTCGAATGTTTTGCCGGCGTGATGATAGGCAAAGAAATAATCGTGAAAAAACTGGCAAGTTCGGGAAAGCGGATTGTCGGTATTACTTTTATTCAGTCTCTCGGAACGTTTGCGGTTGTTTCACTGGTCTTTGCGATTGCCTTTTTAATTATGGATATTCCGTTTTACCTTGCGTTCGTGTTCGGAGGCATCGCGCTTGCCACCGCCCCCGCACCCGCCTTGTCAATAGTCAACGAGTACAATAGGTATGGTACTGATTCCTTTTGCGATAGGCGGCGTTTTCGGAGCAATCGTTTCTCTTATAGTTCGCAGATTAAAAAAGCCCGTCGCGTGTTTTATCGCCACTCTTTCGGGACTTTGCGTCAGCGCGGCCACGGGAATAATAATCGATATATTCGCGTTTAAGTCGTTCAGCATAAACTATCTTCTCATCGGTATGACTTTCAGCGCGATAGTCGCAAACGTCGCGGGCGACGAGAAACTTGCAGGTATAATGAAATACTACTCGCCGTTGCTTAATTTATCGTTTATTATCGTAATTGTAAATCTCGGACTTCCCCTCGACTACCGTCTCATCGCGGGAGCGGGACTGTTTACCGCTATTTATATACTTTCGCGTGCGGCGGGAAAAATCGGGGGCGCTTTCCTCGGCGGGAAAATTACGCATGCGGAACCTGCCGTCACGAAATATCTCGGATTCACTCTTCTTCCCCATTCGGGCGTTTCGCTCGTTTTTACGGGTATTGCCGTATCCACTTTAAACGGCTTCGACCCGTCGCTTGCGAATATAGTATCGGGCACCGTTGTCTCGGCGGCGGTAATTAACGAAATCATTGCCGTAATTACGGCCAAAATCGCCTTTAAAAAGGCAGGCGAAATACCTGTTCCCGCATCGGACGCTAATTCCGAAATAAAATAAAACGGCCCGTAAGGACCGTTTTATTTCGTGATTGAAAAATATTATTCGGCGGGTGAAAACTCGTCCTTGCCTACTCCGCAAAGCGGGCAAACCCAATCTTCGGGCAAATCGGCAAATTTTACGCCTTCGGCTTCCTCGTCGTACTCGTAACCGCACACGTTGCAAACGTATTTCATATTGCGCCTCCTGTTTGTTTTTCTATAACGATATGATACTATATAGCAATTCGTTTTTCAACAAAATATACCAAGATTTTTTATATGGCATAAAATAAAAACCCTCCGGACAGGAGGGTTTTATCGGTTATAAGTTATTCCGCCGTGTTTTCGGTTGAGTCGGTTGTCGGCGTTTCTGTCTCTGTTTCTACGGAGTTTGCCGTTTCTTCTGCCGAAACGACGACGGGATTGCCGTTTTCATCGACAGGGACTTCCTCTTCGGGCTCCTCGTGAGGTACGACGGCGATTGACATAATCTTGCTGCCTTCCCTGAGGTTCATAACTTTTACGCCCTTCGTATCGCGGCCGATTTTTCTGATTTCGTCGGCGGATACGCGGATAATTATTCCGTTGTCGGCGATTATCATCACGTCGTTGTCGGCGTTTATCATTTTAAGGCAAACCAGCTTGCCCGTTTCCTCTGTGAACACGCCCGCTTTTACGCCCATACCGGCGCGTCCCTGTACGCGATAATCCTCGGGCGACGAGCGTTTTCCGAAACCGTTTTCGGAAATCGTAAGCACTTCTTTATCCTCTTCGACCATCGCCATATCCACGGCGTAATCGCCGGGCTTCAGCTTCATACTGCGTACGCCCTGGCAGTCTCTGCCCATTGCGCGGACGTCTTCTTCGCGGAAACGTATGCACTTGCCTTCGTGCGACGCGATTATCAGTTCTTCGGTGCCTTTCGTAATCATCGCGGATATCAATTCGTCGCCTTCAACCAGCTTAATCGCCTTTTTACCGGTCTTTCTGATACTGTCAAACTCCGATAATGCTGTTTTCTTGATTAAACCCTGTTTGGTTGCGAGCATCAGATAGCCCTCTCCTCTTTCGGGCACGGGAAGCAAAGTAGTAACCTTTTCGCCGGGGTCGAGTTGCAGAATATTGATGACTGCGCGCCCGCGCGAATTTCTTGACGCCTCGGGAATTTCGTATCCTTTTATGACGTAAACTTTTCCGAAGTTGGTAAAGAACATAAGGTCGTCGTGCGTCGACGTCGTAAAGATGTTTTCGACAAAGTCCTCGTCTTTCGTCTTGTGCGCCGTGATGCCTATTCCTCCGCGGTGCTGACTCTTATATTCCGCGACGGGCTGACGTTTGACGTATCCGCCGTGCGTCATCGAAACGACGATATCCTCTTTTTCGATAAGGTCGGCGATGTTGATTTCGGAATAGTCGTACGACACCTCGCTGCGGCGCGGAGTATTGTAGGTGTTCTTGACTTCGAGAAGTTCTTTTTTGACGATATCGTTTACTTTGTTGATATCGGCGAGAATTTCCTTGTAGTTTGCGATTTCGACTTCTTTCTCGGCAAGTTCCTCGTTGATTTTTTCCACTTCGAGAGAGGTAAGTCTTCTCAGACGCATTTCGAGGATAGCCGCCGCCTGTTTGTCGCTTAACAGGAAAGTATCGATAAGGGCTTTCATCGCGGCGTCGTTGTCGGCGCTTTCCTTGATTACTTTAATAACCTCGTCGATATTTGCAAGCGCGATTGCGAGACCTTTTAATATATGTTCTCTTTCCTCCGCCTTTTCGAGGTCGAAACGGGTACGGCGGGTAATAACGTCTTCCTGATGTTTAATATAGTAAGTGAGTATTTCTTTAAGGTTGAGTATGCGCGGTTTGCTGTCGGCGAGAACGAGCATTATCATGCTGAAACTCGTCTGCATCTGCGTCTGTTTGAACAGCGTGTTAAGAACGACCTGCGCGTTCGCGTCCTTCTTAATGTCGATGACTACGCGCAGACCGTGACGGTCGGACTCGTCCTTTATGTCGGAAATTCCTTCGATGCGTTTGTCCTTTACCTGGTCGGCGATGTTTTCGATAAGGCGCGCTTTGTTGACCTGATAAGGAAGTTCGGTAACGACTATGCGACTGCGGCCGTTAGGCATCTCCTCGATATCGGTACGGGCGCGGATTATGCAGCCTCCTCGGCCTGTTTTGTAGGCTTGTCTTATGGACGCGCGTCCGAGAACTATTCCGGCAGACGGGAAATCGGGCGCAGGAACGTATTTCATAAGGTCCTCGATTTCCATATCGGGATTGTCCATCAGAGCGACGGTAGCGTCGATTACCTCGCCGAGATTGTGAGGAGGAATTGAAGTCGCCATACCTACCGCGATACCGTCCGAACCGTTTACGAGCAGGTTGGGATAGCGAGAAGGCAATACGACGGGCTGCTCGCGCGTGTCGTCGAAGTTGGGGCAGAAGTCCACCACCCTCTTGTCGAGGTCTCTTATCATTTCGTTGGCGATTTTAGAAAGTCGCGCCTCGGTATAACGGTAAGCGGCGGCAGGGTCTCCGTCGACCGAGCCGAAGTTGCCGTGTCCGTCGATTAACGGACATCTTATAGAAAAGTCCTGCGCGAGGCGTACGAGCGCGTCGTAAACCGAACTGTCGCCGTGAGGATGGTATTTGCCCAGCACGTCGCCGACGATAAGCGCGCATTTTCTGAACGGTTTATCCGAAGTAAGATTGAGTTCGCTCATGCTGTACAGAATGCGGCGGTGAACGGGTTTCAGACCGTCGCGGACGTCGGGAATGGCACGCGACACGTTGACCGCCATTGCATAGGCGATAAAGGATTTTTTCATTTCGGAATCCAAATCGACGGGAACGATTTTGGACATCCCGAGATGCTCTACGAAATCTTTGTCTTTTTGCGAATCGTTGTTTTTAATAATCATTTTGACGTCCTCCTTCGTTAAATGTCGAGTTCTTTCACGAGAGTTGCGTTATCCTCGATGAACTGACGACGGAGTTCGGGCTGTTCGCCCATAAGCACGGTGAATATTTCGTCCGCGGCGATGGCGTCCTCCATTCTCACGCGCAGAAGCGTGCGGCTTTTCGGGTCCATGGTGGTTTCCCAGAGTTGCTCGGGGTCCATTTCGCCGAGACCTTTGTAGCGCTGTATTTCGTTGCCTTTACGGCCGACTTCGTCAAGATATGCGTTGAGTTCGTCGTCGGAATAGCAGTATTTCACCGTTTTGCCCTTCGTAACTTTATAAAGAGGGGGCTGGGCGATATATACGTGGCCGTTTTCGATAAGCGGGCGCATAAAGCGGAAGAAAAACGTAAGCATCAGAATTCGGATATGACTTCCGTCGACGTCGGCATCGGTCATACAGATAATGCGGTTATAACGAAGTTTGCTTTCGTCGAAATCTTCCTTTATACCCGCGCCGAAAGCGGTAATCATAGTTTTTATTTCCTCGTTTTCAAGCACTTTATGGAGTCTTGCCTTTTCGACGTTCAGGATTTTACCGCGGAGGGGAAGTATTGCCTGAAAACGTCTGTCGCGCCCCATTTTCGCGCTGCCGCCTGCCGAATCGCCCTCGACGAGATATATTTCGCAAAGAGAGGGGTCTTTGTCCGAACAGTCGGCGAGTTTGCCGGGCAGAGTGGTGCTTTCGAGCGCTGATTTGCGCCTTGCAAGGTCGCGGGCGTTGCGGGCGGCCTCTCGTGCTTTCTGCGCAAGAACGCCCTTTAAAATCAAATCTTTGGCTTCTTTGGGGTGTTCTTCGAGGTACGTGCCGAGCCCTTCGGTCATAGCCTTTGCCACGACCGCGCGCATTTCGCTGTTGCCGAGTTTGGTTTTGGTCTGTCCTTCGAACTGAGGATTCGTAAGTTTTACCGAAATAACGGCGGTGAGGCCTTCGCGGACGTCCTCGCCGGACAATTTTTCTTCGCCTTTCAGAATATTGTTGGTTTTGCCGTAATCGTTGAGGATTTTGCTTAACGCCGCCTTGAATCCGTCGAGATGCGTGCCGCCCTCTTCGGTATTTATATTGTTTGCGAATGCGAAAATCGTTTCGGAATAACTGTCGTTATACTGCATTGCGATTTCCACCTCGCCGTTTTCGTACGTCTCGTCAAAGTAAATGACCTCGGGAAATACCGTCTCTTTGGATTTATTGAGGCTTTCCACAAATTGCACGATTCCCCCTTCGTAATGGAAGGTTTCGTCGCGCGCGGGTTCCTCGCGGTAGTCGATAAGCTGAATGGTGAGACCGCGGTTGAGATACGCAAGTTCGCGCAGTCTTATTTTCATCGTGTCGTAATTGAAATCGAGAGTTTCGAAAATCTCCGAATCGGGATAAAACTGAATGGTCGTGCCGGTGCGGTCGGTAGTGCCGACTTCCTGCAAAGGCCTTTGCGCGATGCCTCTGTTGAAAACTTGCTTATAAATTTTTCCGTTCTGATAAACGGTGACTTCGAGCCACTCGGACAACGCGTTGACGCAGGATACGCCGACTCCGTGAAGTCCGCCCGAAATTTTGTATCCGCTGCCGCCGAATTTACCGCCGGCGTGCAATTTGGTCAGAACGACTTCGACGGCCGATTTACCTTCCTTCGGAATTATGCCCGTAGGTATGCCGCGGCCGTTATCGACGACTTTGCAGCTTCCGTCCTTCTCGATGGAAACGACGATTTTGTCGCAATATCCGGCAAGCGCCTCGTCGATACTGTTGTCGACAACCTCGGTAACGAGATGGTGCAGACCTCTTTCGTCGGTAGACCCGATATACATACCCGGTCTTTTGCGAACGGGGTCAAGTCCTTCGAGAACCTGTATGGCACCCTGGTCGTAACTTAAATTCTGATTTTCCATAATACCTCCGTTTATATGAAAATAAAACCTTTTTCTTTTATGCTTTTCATACCGCGCGTCCCGTTTTCGAGCAAAGTTCCGCAACGGTTTTCCCCGCGGCGTCTATCAGTACGAGAGAACGGGTCTCTTCCGAATGCTGAACTATGACCCGTCCCTTTGCGGCAAGGGTTTTTATAAACTCCGACGCGGACGAATTATCCGTCCTTACGTCGATAACCGCTATAACGTCTTTTTCCCTGACGTACATTCCCACCTCGCGCGTGTGTATAAGCGCGCACGCAATATAATATTTATTTAATTATATCATATTATCAATAATAATACAAACCTTTTTCAAACTTTTTATACTCTTTGTAAGGCGATTTTAAATTATTTGGTTTACAAACGACGATTTTTTATGTACGCTGTGTTATAATAATTGAGAAAAACCGTCGGTCGGATAATATGTATATTAAATCGCTTCAACTTAAAAACTTCAGAAATTACGCTTCGCAACGCGTCGAATTCGGCCCCGGAATAAACGTTCTCACGGGCGAAAACGCAAGCGGAAAGACAAATATGCTCGAAGCGATATATTTATTGGGACTGGGAAAATCTCCGCGTACAAGCCGTGAAAAGGAGCTTATTTCGCTCGGCGCGGAACGCGCGTACGTCAAAGCGGAAATAGCAAAAAAATACCGCTCTCACACGATAGAAATTCTTATCGAAAACAAGGGCGCGAAAAAAATCAGAATCGACGGCATTCCCGTAAAACGCCTTTCGGAACTTATCGGCATCGTAAACGTCGTGTATTTTTCACCCGACGAAATGCGTTTCGTAAAAGCAGGCCCCGACGAAAGACGTCGGTTTCTGGACGTATCTCTTTCTCAACAATCCAAAACCTATTTCAAATCACTTGCAAAATACAATAAAATTCTCGCACAAAGAAACACTTTGCTGAAGACGGAAAACCGGAACGAAAATCTTTCTTCACTGTTGTCTATCTGGGACGCAGGACTTGCCGAAGTGGGCGCAAACCTTATTCTTGCAAGAAAAAACTATATTAAAAAACTGTCCTCTCTCGCAAAAATTTCTCACTGGGAATTAAGCGACGGAAAAGAAAACCTTTCTCTTTCTTACGAATGCAATACCGACGGCGAAACGTACGACGAAATATATTCATCTCTTCTTTCGTCTTTTTCTTCTTCCGTTGAAAAAGACCGCGCCCTTATGTTTACCACAAAAGGACCGCATCGCGACGATATAAACATTTCGCTTAACGATAACGACGCAAGAAAATTTGCGTCGCAGGGTCAGCAGAGAAGCGTTTCTCTTTCGGTGAAAATCGCCGAACTCACCCTGTTCGAACACGAAACGGGCGAAGCCCCCGTTCTGTTGCTCGACGACGTTTTAAGCGAACTTGACATTCGCCGCAAAGAAAAGTTGCTTGAATTGTCAAACCGCACTCAAACGATGATTACATGCACTGAATTTGACTTTAAACCGTCGAATTTGTCAAAATTATATAAAATTAAAAACGGAAACGTATTAAACCGCTGATTTAGTAATATTATAGTTTTTTATCAATTATTCCGTCAAATTATTTGTATTTTTTCAAGTATAATGTTATCATATATATTATGATAGATATCAATACGCTTTGGAACGACACAAAAACAAAATTATCCGCAAGGCTTCAGGCGATAAGTTTCGAGGTCTGGATTGAAAAATTAGAGCCTATTTGTTTTATAGGTCATACGCTCGTGCTGCAATCGGGAAGTCAGAGCAGTAAAAACACCGTAGTTAAAAATTACGGCGCCACCATTCTCGAGGCGGTAAAAGAAGTAAATCCCATAATTACGGACGTAAAAATCATAACCGAAGCGGAAAAGGCGGACTGTCTTAAACAGCAGGATTATACGCTGGGCGACGAACTCGTCGTAAAAAAATCGGACAAGCCGCAGGATACGGGATTCACTTTCAATAAAAAATACACTTTTTCCAACTTCGTCGTAGGAAAATCGAACGAAATAGCTTTCGCCGCCGCGCAGGCCGTTGCCGAACACCCCGGCGGACGTTTTAATCCTTTGTTCATATACGGCGGCGTAGGTCTCGGAAAAACGCATCTCCTTCACGCGATAGGAAATTACATAAACGAAAAATATCCTCAAAAAAGGATAATGTATATCACTACCGAAAAGTACGTTAACGATTACGTCGAAGCTATACGCGATTCGAAGTCGAGCAGCAGCAGTAATTTCCGCGAGAAATACCGCTCCGTCGACGTTCTGATGATAGACGATATACAATTTATCGCTTCGCGTCAGGGCACTCAGGAAGCGCTTTTCCACACTTTCAACGACTTATATCAGAACGACAAACACATAATTATTTCAAGCGACCGTCCGCCAAAGGAAATTTCCCCGCTCGAAGACCGCCTTCGCACGCGTTTTCAATGGGGCCTTCTTGCGGACATTCAGCCGCCCGACCTCGAAACGAGAATAGAAATATTAAAGAAAAAGGCCGACGCCAACGATTTTTATCTTTCCGACGAAGTCGCGGCGTTTATTGCAAGCAACATAGAAACCAATATCCGCGATATGGAAGGACTGTTGAACAAGGTTATGTTTTACAGTCAGTTATCGGGTCAGCAGGTTACTTCCGTTGCCGTAGCTCAGGAAGCTTTAAAAGATTTTATCGACTGCAAAAAAGAACATTTCGACGCTTACGACGTGCTTGCGACAACCTGTAAATATTTCAACGTGGCCGAAAGCGACGTAACCGGAAAAAAGAAAAACAAGGAATTCGTCGAGCCTCGTATGATTGCTATTTATCTCATTTGCGACCTTTTATCGATTCCTCTCGTATCCATCGGTTCGATATTCGGTGGAAGAGACCACGCAACCGTAATACACGCAAGGGATAAAATAACCGAACAATTGAAAACCAACAAAAAACTTAATATACAGATAAACGATATAAAAGATATGCTGTATAAACGTTGATTGTTGAAATGTTTATTGGTTTTTTGTTTTATAAACAAAGTTATAAACATTTAAAACCACAACATACTGTACCTGAATTTTTATAATAACAATATATTGAAGATTATGTTCAGAGTGAACATTTCAACAAAGTTATTATTGTTATTATTATCAAAATAAATAAAAGAATAAAAAATAAGGAGAAAACGATGAAACTTTCCTGTGACAGCCTCGATTTATCGGATGCTCTTTCCGAAGTGGGTAAAGCGTTACCTATAAAAAAAGTAATGCCTATTCTGAACGGGATAAAACTCAAAGCGGAAGGAGATACTCTTACGCTTACGGCCACAGACCTCGAACTTTCCATTGAAAAGAAAATTCACGCCGATATTCTTATTGAAGGCGAAACAGTGATAGCCGGTAAGTATTTTACCGATTATATCAGAAAAATCGAAGGCGAGGAAGTAATAATAGATACTACCGATGAAAACCGTCTTAAACTTACTTACGGCGAAAACAACGGTTATATTCAGACAATGGAAGCGGACGAATATCCTGCTTTTAAAAACGTCGACGACGAAAATTCTTTTTTAATAGTAAAAAAGGAACTTAAAAATTTAATAGAAAAAATTATCTTCTGCACTGCAAGCGAAGATAACCGCCCTACTCTTAAAGGGTGCAGTCTCGAAATATCGGGCGATAAAATAATCGGCGTCGCGTCGGACGGATACAGGCTCGCCTATTGTAAGAAAGACGTCGAATACGGCGGAAACGACACGAAAATTATTGTCCCGGCAAGAAGTATGAGCGAGATTTCAAAACTGTTGGACGACGGCGACGAAAACGTGAAAGTCTGTATCGAAAAAAATTACTTTATGGTAGACCTCGGGAATACGAAAATAGTAACGCGACTTATAGAAGGAGAATATATAAATTACAACAAAATTATTCCTACCGATTTCACAACGACCGTATTCGTGGATAAAAAAGCCTTCGATACTGCAATAGACCGTGCGTCCCTTGCCACCCGAACCGAAAAGAAAAGCGTCGTAAAACTTGAAATAAGAGAAAAAATAATGGCGATTTCAGCCGAAAGCGAAATCAGCGGAATAAACGAAAAAGTAAATATAGATTTACTCGGACACGACCTCAATATCGGTTTCAACGCAAGATATCTTTCGGATAGTCTGAGAGCCATCAACGACGATTTCGTAAAACTCTGCTTTACTACGTCAACGGCACCGGGAGTTATCGTGCCTACCGAAAACAAGGACGATTATCTTTATCTGATACTTCCCGTAAGAATAATAAACTGACGAAAACGAAACAAAAAAACGGATTGAAATCAATCCGTTTTTTATTATGAATTTTTATTTCAGTTTCTTTTAACGGGGAACATCATATAGTTTACGTTGGTTTCGGGGTCGGTGAAATTTTGAACTGCGCCGACAAGAGAAATCTTATTTGCAATAAGATATCCAACGACGTCTTTAAACGTTTGCGCCGATTCCACTTCCGCTTTTATGTATTCGAAAGAAGGAATCACCCATTTTGTCCATCCTTCCGGAGGAACCGCGTCGTCTACGGCTTCGACTCCTGCGAGATAAAGCCCTTTTTTAATATCGTCCCATTTTTCAAAAGAGAGATTTTCGTCGCTCATAGCGCCCCACAGTCCCTTTAAAGAACCGCTGTCGTTCCATTTTGCGAGATAGGCGATTTCGCTGAAATTTTTATTCAGGTCGGTCCATAAATCGGTGACGAAATCTTTTCCGTCCGCAGCGCTTCCGCATTTTCCTACGACGGTAATCTCCGGTAAACTAATTTTAGTAGTTTTCATACTTTAAGTGATAAATCAGTGTCTTAAACTATCGATTAAGTCGTAAATGCGTTGCAGGTCGTCGTTCGAAAAGTAGTCTATACAAATGCGTCCTTTTTCGTCGTTTCCGAGAATTTTTACCTTTGTTCCGAAGATTCGTTTCATATCGTTTACGAATCCTTTAAGTTCCTTACTCTGTTTTTCTTTTCTCGCTCCCGAAGGAATGAGTTTTCTTCCGAGATAAAGTTGAATCTGCTGTTCGAGTTCTCTTACCGACATTTTATTGTCTGCCGCTTTATTTGCGTAATACAACTGGACTTCGGGGTCGGTAACTACGACGAGGCATCTTGCATGACTTCCCGAAAGACGCCCTTCCCTTACAAGCTCCAGAACTTCTTTATTAAGTGTGAGTAGTCTTAAAAGATTGGTAACCGTCGGTCTGCCCATTCCTATTCTTTCCGCCGCTTCGTCCTGCGTAAGATTGAATGATTTGATAAGTTCGGCGATGCCTTCCGCCGCTTCGACGGGATTGAGGTCTTCGCGTTGCAGGTTTTCGATAAGAGCGATTTCGCGCATTTCCCGCGGAGTAAGTTCTCTCACGACGCAGGGAACGGAAGTAAGTCCCGCTATACGCGCCGCGCGGAAACGTCTCTCGCCCGCAATAATGACGTACCGGTTGCCGCTTCTGAGGACTATCAGAGGCTGAATTATTCCGAAAGTTTTTATCGATGCGGCAAGTTCTTCGAGAGCAGATTTATCGAATACTTTTCTGGGCTGATAGGGGTTTGTATCGATAAGGGAAATATCGACGTCCATTACCTCGCGGGTTTTGGCGGATTCCGTCATCTCCGCGGCCGCTTCTTCTTCCTGAAGATTTCCCAGGAGAGCGGCAAGACCTTTACCGAGACCTTTATTTGACATAATACACCTCTTATACTTTTTGCGTTGGTTTTGTAAATAGATTATAACACATTAAAACCGCCGACCGCAACGGTTTGGACAATTTTGTGAAACATTATTTTTTGTGAAACATCAAAGGGGATTTTTCTTAATCTGCGAGAAATTTCTCGGATATTCTTTAGCCGTCGGCGCGGTTTTTTCGTAAACGAAAAGGTTTCTTTCCGCAGGGCCGTCGGACGTGTTAAGCAGAAATTCTTTTTTGAATATCATTTTCATATTCAGTTTTTTTTCGGAAGATGCGGCTTCGACGACGTCCGTTACGTCTTTTCCTTTATAGTTGATAAAAACGCCGTTCTTTTTGATAAGCGGAGCTGCAAGTTCAATCAGAACGTTGGTTTTCCCTACCGCGCGACACACGACGGCGTCTGCCTTTTCGCGGTAAACGGGATTTTTTCCGGCATCTTCGGCGCGGATATGCACTGCCGCGATATTTTCAAGGTTCAGTTCGTTAATCGCATAATTCAGAAAAGCGACGCGTTTTTCAAGAGCGTCCATCATTACCGTTTCGATATCGTCGCGAAGTATTTTCAAAGGAACGGAAGGAAATCCCGCACCTGCTCCCAAATCGAAAACCAATGAGTTTTTCTTAATATAACCGGCGCCGGAAATACTGTCCGCAATGTGTTTTACGGCAAAGTCGTATTCGTCCGTAATCGCGGTTAAATTGATTTTTTTGTTATAATCAACTACGATTTTGTAAAAATCATACATTTTTTCGGCTTGCAAATCCGTCAGTTCGACGCCGAATTGTTTTATGGCCGACGAGACGGCGTTTTTAAAAGAATCAGTCACGGCCGGCCTCTTTTTTGTTTTTGCAACGCTTTTTTTCCTGTTTCGAGCCGTCCTTATAATAATCGGATTTTACAAGCATCACCTCAACAAACGCAAGCATCACCGCAACGGCGCAATATGGAAACAGAACGCTGTAATCGCCCGTTTTGACTACTTCCGTTGCGACGCCTTCGACAACCTGTTCGATAACGTAAGTTTTGCCGTTGACCTCGCCGATTTTTTTGATTATATATCCTGCAAGTATGGGCGTAACGACCATAGCGGCCGTGGTAGTGCCTGCAAAAATACCGGTGTTTTGCCCGATATTCTTCGTCTTGCTGAGTTCGAGATATAAAGGATACATATGAGCCATCGCAAATCCGTAGCCCACTCCCGCGCCGAAGAAACAGATGAGAAGAGGTATCTTCATTGCGATTGTAGAGTCTTTTCTCGAAAACGGCATAGACGCAAGCAGAAATACGAGCATAGACGCAAGCCCTATCGCAACGGTATACTTACGGCCGATTTTCTTAGAAAGCGGCGTCGCGAGCAAAAATCCGGGAAGAGCGCCCACTATTACGAATACGAGAGGAAGTTGCGGCATTTTAAACCCGAGCATCACGTCGCTGTATACCGTAAAATTCGAAACGAGCGCGTTATAAGCGATATAAAAGAAGAATACGCTTGCGAGAATGCAGATTTTATTAAAGAGATTGCCTTTCATCTGTTCGTCGGAAAGGTCCTCTACTCTCACCGTTTCTTCACGGAATTTTTCGGGATTGTTTTTACTGTAATCGGATAACCGCTTTTCAAAATCCGCCGTAACGGCCTTTTCGCTGAACGTCATCGTAAATACGCCCACGGTCGCGAGCGAACTTCCTATCACGGCAAGACATATCGGCAAAAACTCAGCCGCTTTCGCCGCTTTTAACGGCATGAATACCATTGCCAGCACGATTCCTACCACGGTAAATACGACGGATATGATGTTCGCTATCGAATTTGCCCGGCCGCGGTCGGGTTCGTATACGAAATCCGGCACGAGAGAAAGCCCCGCGCTTCTGTACGCCGCCATTGCGAATAATGTCACCGTCAGCGAAACGATATACGGCCAGAGCATCTTCTGCGACGCAAAATATCCCACGAAACCGAGGCCGACCAAAGATATCGCCGTAAAGGAATAAATATAAGGCGTGCGCTTGCCGAGACGGGATTTGCATCTGTCAGAAAGGTGTCCGAATAAAGGAAGAATAATTAATCCGAGAATATTATCGATTGCAAGAATCCACCCGCTTTCATAAGGGGTAAGCGCAAAAGAATAAGTATTTATCGATTGGATTAACTGGTCGTAAACGTTCCAGAAAATCGATATCCAGCCGAAAACTAGTGATGCAAGTATAACGTTTCTTTTATCGAATTTCATATTTCCTCTTTTCGAAAATTATATTATAAAAAAAATTAAAAGACAACATCTTTTATTGAATATGGCTAAACTTGTGATATACTGATATAAAATATCGCTCTAAAAGGTGCTTATGAAAAAATTCGGAATGATAATAGCGATTTCGCAGGAAATAGAAGGCGTGCTGCACGCATTCGGCGAAGTCGAAAAGATTTGTGAAAAACCATTTGAAACGTTTAAAGTTTTAAGAAAGAACGCCGAAATATACGTCGCGTTGTCGGGGGCGGGAGAAATCGCGTCATCGTCGGCGACGCAGTATCTGATTTGCTCCTACGGCGTATGCGCCGTTTTAAATTTCGGTTTTGTCGGTGCACTCGATAAAAACCTTGTTTGCAAGCAAGTCGTAGCCTGCGAAGCGGCGGTACATTACGAATACGACGTTTCGGGACTCGAAAAGAAAAAACGCGGGCATTATTACGAAAACGACGAGCCCTATTTTTATTTCGACAAAAATCTGCTTGCCGTCGTAAAAAAAGATTTTCCCGAAATAGCGACCGTAAAACTTGCCTCGGGCGATAAGTTTATATGCGATTCGAATATTAAAAACGGACTGATAAAGGATTTCGGAGCTCAGATTTGCGATATGGAAGGCGCGGGAATAGTAATTACGGCCCTGCGCAACGGAGTGCCTGCCATGAGTATTAAAGTAATAAGCGACAACGCCGACGAAAAAAGTCCCGTAAGCTTTTCGGAAATAGCGGCAGAAGGAACGAGAGACTGCGCGAAAATAATAGTCGACCTTGTCGATAAATTGTCTGAAAGCGAAAATGAAAAATTTTCTATATTACAAAGTAATATAGAAAATTCAAAACAACATTTTGAAACCATTGCGTCATTTAAAATCGACCATGACGAACACCCCGAAGGAATTTATCTTTCCCACGTTGATAACGGAATATACACATACGATATCCGTTTTAAAAAGCCAAACCGCAACGATTTTTTATCGACTGCGTCCGCACACAGTATCGAGCATCTATTCGCAACGGTTATCAGAAACGACGAGTCGGTTAAAGATAAAGTGGTTTATTTCGGGCCTATGGGTTGCAGGACGGGATTTTATCTTTTATTGTCGGAAGTAAAAGAGAAAGAAGCCGAAGAAATAATCGTAAAATGTTTTAAAAAATGTCTTGAAATGGACGAGGTGCCGGGAAGCAAACGCAAAGAATGCGGAAATTATCTCGACCATGATATCGTTGCGGCTAAAAAAGATATTAAAGAATTTCTGAACTCCGTCAAAGAATAACCTGTTCCGAAAATAAAAAACAATGCGTCCGTTTGCAAACGGGCGCATTTTTTATGGCAACACGTCAATCCGCGAACGTGAAGATGTGCTTGTTTTAATAATTGCAACCATAATCGCAAACTACGGGACTACTCCCTGGGTTAACGGCAATAACAACCGAAGAAAATAAAATTGTCTTTCAAAATAAATAATGTTTTACGTGAAACACTGCTTTTTTCTTGAATAATCAGCAGTAGTACAGCAAATTTCCTTCGCATTTCGGACAAGCGCCGCTGTGATTATCCGCACAATTCCTGCAATAAATCGCGCCGCATGATTCGCAGAAACAAGCATTTTCTTTTTTTATATCGTTACCGCATGAAACACATTTCATAAAGCCTCCGTTCTCTTACGACGGTATTATTTCCAAAATAAAAAAATATATACAAACCGCAAAAGTTATCAACATCGGAAGCATGTCCAAATTACACGGAGAAAGAATTAAAATTCACGAATCTGTAATGTAAATAATATCAAAAAAACCGAAAAAGACACCCAAAATAGCCTTAAAACAGCTTAAAAAGCGCCGATTTGTTTCACGTGGAACGAATGTTGATAACTTTTTTGTTTCACGTGAAACATATAAAAAGTAATTTTTAAATTTATCCTTGATTTTATAATTGTTTCACGTGAAACACCGTATATTAAAAATGTTGATAACTTTTTAATTTTTTCAAATAAAATATTATTCCAAGGAAAAGTCTTAATAAACTATCTCAGTTAATTTGACTTTAACACAAAAGGTCTTACGGTATCAAAAAACAAGATAATTAGTAAATAATACCGTAGTAATGATTGCTAAATTATTTATGTTACACCGAAATAGCAGAATTATTTATGGTTTGATTAAAAACAATATTTAAGGCTTATTATGCGCATAAAATCATTGTAGGTGAGCCTTGATGAGTTGAGACGTTCTTTCTTGATAATTATTGAACCTCTGCAAAACTATATATTTGATTTTTGAGTAGAAAAGGGAAATATTATTGAAGGTATTCCGGAATATATCCGATTTGATTTACGTCACGTAGGCAGCGCTACCGTTATCGTAATTTATGCAAAACCATTGTCGAAATACTGTTGCTGATGATGAAAGAAATCTTCGATTGCTGAAACCATGACAAAAACGGTCGGTTGGAAATGAGCAGAGAAAACTGGCGAATCTCCTTAACGAATGATACATCGTAAGCTGTTTGCCGAAAATGTTTTTTTGCAAATAAAAGTTTCGGCGACGATAAGAAATTGTATTCAGAGATTATCTGAACGAACATCCTGACGAGACAAAGGAATATGAAAGGCTGAAACTTTTTTTATTGTCGAAATATAAATTCAATCTGCACGGATGCGCTCTTGCCAAAACGGACTTTTGTTACGAAACAAATAAAAGCGGGAGTTATCGGATAGAATTTATTATTGTATCTGAAGAAAAACGAAAGGTAAATAGATTTTTAAAAACATTATATTTTTAATGGAAACTTGCATCTGCTTAAAACGTTTTATATGAAAGGAATTTTTTGCGCCGAGTCTGAAGCGGAGAAAACTAAACGTCAAGGCCGGACGATTTGTACGATGAGTATTATGATAATTGTGTATTCGGTTCAAATTATCGTATAGACGCAACAGAGCGAATAACCTGCTCGATTGTAAAAATAGTTTTGTTAGTAGAAACAGTGATGAGTTCTCGGTCGTATTTTGTATAAATTTCACGAAAAGTAATATGAATACGGTTGCCGTTTCCGTTCGGCACGGCAGACGTCTGTTTTGAAAATATGCGTATAACGAATGTTTTAAATTATGAATACGTGCGCCGAATCCCGAATTATGAATAATGAGTAAAAGATATATTTTTTAGAACTAACGTAAACGATGAAAAGTCTAAGTCTAAATGAGAAATACTTAAAATTTCAGTGCGGCTTATTATAAAACGTAATAAACGAACGTCGTCGGAATTCGGTATGCACACTGAAAGGTAGGGTTTTTCATATGTATTTTAAAGTCGATATGCCGGCAATCAGGGATAATTGATTTTTGGTATTTTAATTGAATATACAGTTGGTTTCGGTTTTAAATACTGATAGTCAGAGCGTCATACGCGACGATTTCTCTTTAAAAATCAAATATTTAATTTTTTGCAGGAAGCAGAAGATAAACACAGTTTATAAGTAAGACGTAACAGTGATTGAATTTTCGTAAATAATCCGGTAAAACAAAAATTAAAATTTTTTTATTGCCGTTATAGTCTGACTTTCGTTTTTTTCATTTAAAAAATAAATATGGGCTGACTTTTGATTTTTCATTTAAAAATAAATTCGGCGTTATATCACGTTCAAAAATATCCGAATCTGATATTTGTCGGGCAGCGTTAATATTTTTTCAAAAACCGCTTGTGACGTCGGAATTATCGATGAATTTTTTCGGAGAGAATATGAGGAAGCCGCAAAAAAATATATTTTGTTGCGATTTTGTCGAAAAATCGATAACCCTACAACAGAAGGAGTATAAAACCTCGAAACAAAATAAAAGAATGTCATATTGACACATATTATAGCACGACGAGCGCGAAAATTTCAATCAATCGTCTAATCCGAAAACAAGGCCGTCAAAGGCGGCATAAAATCAAATATCGCAAATTCGGTTGACAGGGCGTAAGATTTAAAATATAATTTATAGGCATTGTTATATTTATATAAAAGCGAAAAATAATCCTTAAAGGAGGCATATATGAAAAGGACATACCAACCTAAGAAAAGACACGTTACGAAGGTGCACGGTTTCAGAAAAAGAATGGCAACGAAACAAGGCCGTAACGTTTTGAAGCGTCGTCGTAACAAAGGCAGAGCGAAACTCACCCCGCACAACTGATTTCGTTGTGCGGCGTTTCGCGGTCGGGTGAGAAATGCAAAAAGAATATAAACTGAAAAAACGCGCCTCGTTCAATTATATATACAGAAAGGGCGCCGTATTTTCAAACAAGGATTTCGTTTTGTATCTCGTAAAAACCAAAGGAACGCTTAAAATAGGGTTTTCCGTCTCCAAAAAGGTGGGCGGAAGCGTGCAGAGAAACAGAGTCAAAAGACAGATGCGGGAAAGCGTTCGTCTTATGATACCCGAAATAGACGCGGGTTACAATTTGATATTCGTGGCGAGAAGCACGGTTTACGGCAAGAAAAGCAGCGAAATTGCCGATTCCATGAGGTCGCTCCTCAAAAAGGCCGATATTCTGGGCCATTCCTTACAATCATGAAAACGCTCGCCAATGTTTTAATCGGATTTTACAAACGGTTTATATCTATCAATCTGTCGCGGTCCTGCATATATACCCCGACTTGTTCGATGTATACTCTGACCGCGATTCAGAAACACGGTTTTGTTAAAGGCGCGGTTATGGGCGCTTTAAGAATACTGAGGTGCACGCCCTTTAACAAAGGCGGATACGACCCCGTATCGGAAAATTATAAAGGAAACGCAAAATGGCTAGTATAATGGAAATGGGCCTTCTGGCAAACAAACTTGCCGAAGGCGTAATGTGGCTTATCGACGCGCTTAACAAAGGTATAGGAAACTACGGCGTGGCGGTAATATGCTTTACCCTTATTCTTAAAATTGCGATGTCGCCGTTCGACGTGTGGCAGAAGGTTGTAATGACCAAAAACAACCGCGCAATGGAAAGAATGAAACCGCAACTTGAAAAACTTCAGCAACAATACGCCGGCAATAAGGAACTTTATTCGCAGAAGCAGATGGAGCTTTACCGCAAGGAAAAGTACAGCATGCTGGGAAGTTGTTTGCCGTCGATAATCTCGCTTGTAATATTCTTTCTTATATTCGCGGGATTTAACGGAATGGTAAAACAGTACAATATCGATATGTACACCAATCTGTCGGATACTTACTATGCGGTTTACGACGATACGAAGGCCGCCGAAGAAGCGAGACTCGAAACCGAGATTGCGGACGATAACGAAAGGAGTATCGTCGCTAAAAACGTCGCGACCGAAAAAGCGCAGGAAGCCGTGCTGAACGTATTCGACGAAAAATACAAAGGCGAAATCAAATTCCTTTGGATTAACAACGTTTTTATGCCCGACAGCTGGAAACAGCCCATCCCCGATTACGAAACCTTTATCGGCAACGGAATAGGTAAACTCGGAATAGACGGAGCGGTAATCAAGAACGGCGCGACGGGATACGACGAAGTTATGAGCCCCATTATCGCAAAGTATAACGACGTAAAGCGCAACGGAAAGGAAGGCCGCAGATGGAACGGTTTCATGCTGCTTCCCATTATTACGGGTCTTATTACCTTTGCTTCGACGAAACTTATGAAACAGAATCAGCCTCCCGTTCCCGCTTCCGCAAACGGACAGAACGGACAGAACGGGCAGGACATGCAGGCGGCAATGCAGACCAATATGAAAGTTATGCAATGGTTTATGCCCATTATGCTTTCGGTCTTCGCGCTGTTGTACAGCACGGCGTTTACCATATATATGGTAATCAGCAACATTTTCAGCACGGTTTTCCAGCTTATATACAACGCGTGCGTCAAGCATAACGACAAACGCCGCGAGGAAAAAAGGCTGGAAACAACGTTTAAATAATTAAAGGAGAATTTCCTTATGGAAAAAATAGAGGTTAAAGCGTCGTCGGTCGAGAAGGCTATCGAGGAAGGCCTGAACGAACTCGGTATCGACAGAGAAGACGCCGAGATAGAAGTTATTCACGAGGGCGGACTGTTCAGCAAGGCGGTCGTAACGGTCGCCAGAAAAGAAGGCCCCGCCGACGTAGTGATTAACTTTCTCAACGGACTTTTCGAAAGAATGAATTTAAGATGCTATGCCGATTGCACCGAAAGCGGAGAGGAACTTAACGTAAACATCTCGGGAAGCGACAGCGGCGTTATTATCGGTTATCGCGGCGAAGTTCTCGACGCGATTCAGTATCTTGCGCTCATTCTCGTAAATCAGAAAGGACACAATTTTATCCGCGTTACGATAAACGCCGAAAATTACAGGGAAAAGAGAATCGAAACCCTTGAAGCCCTTGCGGGAAGACTTGCCTATAAGGCGTACAGAACGGGAAGGAAAATCGAACTCGAACCTATGAACCCGTTCGAGCGCCGCATTATTCATACGGCTTTGCAGGACAGCAAGTTCGCAACGACCGAAAGCGAGGGCGAGGACAATAATCGTCACGTCGTAATTATCCCGAAAGAGGGCGGAGTCCGGGAAGGATACGACCGTCGGGACAGAAACAACGGAAGAAACGGAAGAAATTATAACGCATCGAGAGACAACCGGGACAGACGTGAAAGCGCGCCCGCGAAAAAGGAAGACAAACAGACGGAGGAAACGGAGTTCAATCTAAAAAAGAACGGTCCTCCGAAATTCAAATCTTTCGGTTATAACAAAAAACATTTCTGATATCGAACGGCAGAATCCGAAAACGATTTTTCGGCCGTGAAAACCGCAATGCGATTGCGGATTTTCTCTTCCGAAAAAAAGAAAAGGTTACTGCCGTTTGCGTTTTGAAAGGAAAAAATGGACACTATAGTTGCGTTGTCGACCCCGGCGGGACGGGGTGGAATATGTGTGGTGAGGCTCAGCGGAAAGCCGCTTGGCGTTGCCGAAAAGATTTTTCACTCTAAAGCGCTTGAAAACTCTTTCTTGCCCGCTCCGAACTATATGTATTTCGGCCGTATAAGCACGAGTGAATTTTCCGACCTCGGTTATATGGTATACTTTCGCGCGCCCAAAAGCTATACGGGCGAGGACGTTGTGGAGTTTCATCTGCACGGCGGCACGAGGATTGCGGAAGGCGTCATAGGCGAATGCGTGCGCAACGGAGCGAGGCTGGCCGAACGAGGCGAATTTACGAGACGTGCGTTTTTAAACGGAAAAATGGAGTTGTCCGACGCAGAAGGCGTCATCGATATGATTAACGCCGACAGCGCCGGCGCGGTGCGTTCGGCATACAGGCTGATGACGGGCAAACTGAGTCTTGCCGTTCATGAGATTCAGAACAGACTTTCGGACGTACTTACGGGACTTTCGGCAGTGCTGGATTATCCGGAGGAACTTGAGGACGAAACCCTTCCCGAGGTTCACGCCGAACTTATCGCAATACGCGAGAAACTTAAAAAATTCGCGTCGAGCGGAACGTACGGAAAAATGATAAAAGAAGGTATGGACGTTGCGCTCGTCGGGGATACGAACGTAGGCAAGTCCAGCCTTATGAACGCAATGCTGGGATACGACCGTGCGATAGTATCCGATATAAGAGGAACGACCCGCGATTTCGTAACCGACAGTTTCGAGCTTAACGGTAAAAAGATAAATCTCGCGGATACGGCCGGAATAAGGCAAAGCGACGATGTGATAGAAAAAGAAGGCGTTAATCGCGCAATTTCGATAATTAAAGACGCTAAATTGATAATACGTGTATTCGACGCCACGGAAAAACCCGAAAAAAACGAAATGCTTGACGAAGCGCTTGCCGAAAAAAACGTTATTGAAATTTACAACAAATGCGACCTGAAAAAAGCGCCCGAAAACGCAATTGCCGTCAGCGCAAAGACGGGAGACGGAATGGACGTTCTGATGGAAAAAATATCCGACTTTTTCGACAGAGATAAGACGGACGGCGAGGAAATTCTGACATCCGAAAGACAGTTGTCCGCCGTGCTTCGCGCAATCGAAAAAACAGACGAAGCCATATCTGCTCTCGAAGACGGTATCCCCGCGGATTGCGTTATATCGGTTCTGAACGAAGCGTGGTCGGCGCTCGGAGAAATCACGGGACAGACGGTAAGCGAAAAAATCATAGACGATATATTCGATAAATTTTGCGTCGGAAAATGAAAAAATCATACGACATAATCGTAATAGGCGCGGGACACGCCGGAATCGAAGCGTCGCTCGCAGCGGCGAGAATGGGCAAAAACACCCTCCTGATAACTCTTGAAAAGGAGGGCGTTGCGCTTATGCCCTGCAATCCCGCGATAGGAGGCACGGCGAAAGGCCATCTCGTAAGAGAGGTTGACGCGCTGGGCGGGCAAATGGGAATTTCCGCCGACGACGCGCTTTTGCAGATAAAAATGCTGAACAGAGGAAAAGGCCCCGCCGTATTCAGCCTGCGCGGACAGGAAGATAAGGCCTTGTATCACGAGATTATGCTGGGCGTATTGGAAAATCAGGATAATCTTGAAGTCGTTTACGACGAGGTAACCGAAATAGCCGTGCGCGACGGCGAAGTTTACGGAATATCGGCGGCGGAAAGCGGATTTACGGAGGCAAAGGCCGTCGTTATGGCAACGGGCGTTTATCTGAACGGAAAAATCATTGTGGGGGAGGAAAGCCGTGAAAGCGGACCGATAGGTTTCAGATGCGCAACGGGGCTTACGAGGAATCTTCTGTCTCTCGGAATCGATATCCGACGCTTCAAAACGGGAACGCCCGCGCGAATTGCCCGCGACAGCATAGATTACGACAAAATGCAGTTGCAGGAAGGAGAGGACGACATAGGAAAGTTTTCGTTTATGCACGAAGGCAATCTGTACAATCAGCTTCCGTGCTGGCTTACTTATACAAACGAGCGCACGCACGAAGTGATAAGAAAAAATATAGGAAGAAGTCCTTTGTATAACGGAACGATAAAGGGCGTAGGGCCGAGATATTGTCCGTCAATCGAGGACAAGGTGATGAGATTTCCCGATAAAACGCGGCATCAGATATTCGTCGAACCCGAGGGCAGAGACAGCGACCTTATGTACATACAGGGAATGTCGTCAAGTCTTCCCAAGGACGTGCAGGAGGAAATGTATCACACTGTCGCGGGGCTTGAAAACGCACGCTTTATAAGGTATGCGTACGCGATAGAATACGATTGCATAAATCCGTTCGAACTGTCGTCGTCGCTTGCCGTGAAACGTGTGAAAGGTCTGTTTTCGGCAGGGCAGATTAACGGAAGCAGCGGCTATGAAGAAGCGGCGGCGCAGGGTTTGATTGCCGGAATAAACGCGGTAAAATACGTCGACGGCGAGCACCCGTTCGTTCTCAGCAGGGACGAGGCGTATATCGGGGTGCTTATCGACGACCTCGTTACGAAAGGCACGAACGAGCCGTACCGTATGATGACGGCGCGCGCCGAATATCGCTTGAGATTGAGACAGGACAACGCCGACCTGAGACTTACGGAAAAAGCATATAACGCGGGACTTGCCACAAAAGAAAGATACGGACGCACGCTTAAAAGAAAGGCGGAAATAGACGAGATTATCGCCGCCGCCTCGAAAACGCGCGTCAGAAAAGAAAACGGCGGTATTTTCGGAAGATTCGAAGACGTGTACGTTGAAAAAACCATTTCGGTAAAAGAAGCGTTGAAACATCCGGGAATAACTTTCGAGGTGCTGAAAGAAGCGACCGACGCTTTCGACGGATATTCGCCGTCCGCTTTGTTTTCGGCCGAGGTTATGATAAAATACGAGGGTTATATCGAAAAAGAGGACGCCGCCATACGCGACGCCAAAAGGCTTGAAGAAAAAGTTCTTCCGGCCGATATCGACTATAACGAACTTACGGGGCTCAGACTGGAAGCAAGACAAAAACTGAGCGCAATCCGCCCCGCAACACTCGGACAGGCGTCCAGAATATCGGGCGTAAGTCCCGCCGACATAACGGTGCTTTTAATTTATCTGAAAACCGTAAAACGAACAATTTGAACCAAACGATAACAACGCAAAAAAAATCCCCGCAACTCTGCGGGGATTATTATTTGTTCGTTCAGATTAAATTGAAGGGATTGTTTTCGTAAAACCATTTTGCGATATTGCCCGCGTTGATGTTATCGGTTACCGCAACGGCCGTATCGCCGAGTTTGGAAATTACGAACATCACGACGAAAATTATAAGCACGGTGATGGCCGTCGAGAAAATGAGACCGAAAACTCTGTCGACGGGATGCACGGGTTTTTGCTTTTCGGCAAGTCTTGAAAGAAGGGACGATAAAACAGAAAACACGATTTCAAGAACGATGAGGCTTGCGATTGCGATAATGAAACCGGTGATGATTTCTACAATCAACGTGGCCGCAAAAGAGGAAAGAGCAACGCTGCCCGTAAGTTTTCCGCTGAACAACTTAACGCAAACGGTCTGAATGAAAGCGGCGATTTTTGCCTTCGAACTTCCTGCAAATATATCGGTTACTCCCGTCCAGTTGCCGCCCGTGAAGAGAAGAAGTTTATCTCCTTCGACTTTTGCGTTGCACGAACTTACCGAGAACTTGCTTTCGAAAAACGCGCAGATTTTATTGTTGAGTTCCGAAAAAGCGGGAATCGCCGCAAGTTTATCGGCAAGAAATATACCAAGACAAACCGACGCTATTAAGGCGATTATCGTACCGAGCGCGCCGTTAAGCATTTTTGCAAATCCCGAAAAGACGCCGGACAGAACTCCCAGAACGAGTATCACGAGCACAACGATATCCGAAACGTTTACGCCGGCCGCGCACAATGCGTTTGACATTTTTGAAATCCTCTTAAAATATGGTTAGAAATATTATAGCATATTTAGCCGATAAATCAACACGATTTATAAAAAAAGATATAAATATCCGAAAAATGGAGATAATCAACGGGTGGAGGTTTTATGAAAAACGGAACGCCGGTCGTATTATGTATAGGAAGCGACAAAATCCCGGGAGACAGTATCGGCCCTACGGTGGGGGATATTCTGAAATGCAGATTGAACGCAAAATGCTTCGTTTACGGGTGCACCGGAAAATCCGTTAACGGAAAGAATCTCGATTCGTTCGTAAAAACGGTGAGACACGCCCATCCCGACAGCCCCATTATTGCAGTGGACGCCTGTCTGTCGAACGCGCACGAAAGCGGTCACGTCGAAATAACCGCCGCGGGAGTTAACCCGAAAAGAGCGCTTACGAAAAGAATAAATCCCGTCGGAGACGTGGGAATATTGGGAATTATAGACAGACCTTCGGACGACCCGTTGTCCACGTTAATGACCGTACCGTGGGATAACGTTGAAAAAATCAGCAATAAAATCGCGATTGTGATATACAAGACTCTTTTTTGCGATTAAAAGTCAATCTTTCGGCCTAATCGTTTTTTAATTGATTTTTAGGAAACTTATGTTATAATAGTACTAACTTCGTGATAAAGTAAATATACAACTATTACTTTATCGCGTAAGCGGAGGCTATTACACAGTGAAAAAAAGAACCAGGACATTTATTATACTTCTGATTGTCGTGCTTGCCGTGGTGCTTATAGCAACCCTTCTTTCCGACAACGGCTCCAACGAAATCACTTATAGCGAACTTATCGAAAAAATAAACGCCGGAGAGGTTTCGGATATTCAGATAAGCGGCGACTATCTTGTGAAAATCAGATTCAAAAACAGCGGTATAGCAGAAAAGTATTTTCCCAATAAATACGACGCGTTCTGTTATATTCCCGACAGAAACGCGCAGCAGATTTACGACGCCATAAGCAGTAACGAGGAATCTCCCGGCGGAATAGGCTGGACCGCGCCGCGTATTTCTTACGATAATCCCGCAAGGCGTTCGATGTTGTTCAGCCTTGCCTTGCCTTTCATTTCCATTTTGCTTCTCGGTATCGTGATGTATATCATATATCGTCAGTCCCAGGGGCAGAATCAGCAGGCGATGAATTTCGGCAAAACCAAAGCCCGCGTTACTCAGACCGTCAAGGTGCGTTTTTCGGACGTTGCGGGCGCCGAAGAGGAAAAAGAGGAATTACAGGAAATCGTGGAGTTTCTGAAAAACCCCAAAAAATTCCTCGATATAGGAGCGCGCATACCGAAGGGCGTTCTGCTCGTAGGTCCTCCGGGCACGGGCAAGACGTTGTTTGCAAAGGCCGTTGCCGGCGAAGCGAACGTGCCGTTTTTCAGTATCAGCGGCAGTGATTTCGTCGAAATGTTCGTAGGCGTAGGCGCGTCGCGCGTCAGGGACCTTTTCGACCAGGCGAAACACAACATGCCCTGCATCGTATTTATAGACGAAATCGACGCGGTAGGACGTCAGAGAGGCACGGGACTCGGCGGCGGACACGACGAAAGGGAACAGACTCTCAATCAGTTGCTCGTTCAGATGGACGGTTTTGAGAAAAACGACGGTATAATCGTAATGGCGGCCACCAACCGCGCCGATATTCTCGACCCCGCTCTTCTTCGTCCCGGTCGTTTCGACAGACAGATATACGTACAGGTACCCGACGTCCGCGGAAGAGAGGAGATTTTCAAGGTTCACGCCAGAAACAAACCCCTTGCGTCGGACGTTGACTTCAAGACTCTTGCAAGACTTACATCGGGCTTTACCGGCGCGGATATAGAAAATCTTCTTAACGAAGCGGCGATACTGACCGCGCGCGACAACAGAAAAGTCATTACGATGGGAGATATCAACGAGGGTATCAATAAGGTTATCGCAGGTCCTCAGAAGAAGAGCCGTGTAGTCAGCGAAAGAGATAAACGCATTACCGCGTATCACGAAAGCGGCCATGCGATAGTCGCAAAACTTCTTCCCAACTGCGACGAGGTAAACGAGGTTTCGATTATTCCTCGCGGAATGGCGGCCGGTTACACGATTACCCGCCCCGAAAACGACGATAACCACGTAACGCGCGGTAAACTTATGGACGAAATCGCGATGATGCTTGCCGGACGCGTTGCCGAGGAAATCGTAATAAAGGATATTACTACGGGCGCGAGCAACGATATTCAGCGCGCGAGTTCAATCGCAAGAAAAATGGTTACCGAATGGGGTATGAGTCCTCTCGGCACCATTTATCTCGGCAATCCCGAACACGAGGTGTTCCTGGGACGCGATTTCAATCAGCAGGGGATGTCGCCCGAAACGGCGGCAAAGGTGGACGCCGAAATGAAGAGCATTCTTGACGAATGCTACGAAACGGCAAGAAAAATCATATCCGACCACCGCGAACTTCTCGACAATATGGTAAAAGTGCTGTTTGCGAAGGAAACCATTTTCCAGCACGAAGTGGATATGTTGCTCGAAGGGAAATCGCCCGAGGAAATAATCCGTCTCAGCAACGAGGAAGAAAAGAAAAAATCCGCTTCGAAAGAAAGTGCCGGACCCGTTCCCGCGGCAACCGCAAAAGGCGACGCACAGGCCTCGATAGAGCAGATTAAAAACATTCACGAACAGCTGAAAGAGAAAATCGAACAAATCGAGAAAAAGACGCCGTCGGAAAACGCCGTCGATAAAAAAACCGACGCGTCCGCAGACGAGTCGCAGGAAAGCAAGGACGAAGCGCATTCCGCCGAAGACGACAAAAAAGAATAACTTAACGTTAACGAAAAATCCGCCCTTTTACGGGCGGATTTTTTTATTGCTGTTTTACAGATTATTTTTTGAACGGTTTTTCATATGCGGCCGACCAATCGTCAAATGCTTTTTCGTCGAACGTTTTCGGCATATTCGAGGCGACGCGGCACTCCTTTTTCATTTTCGCAAGAAGCCCGGCAAGTTGTAAAAGCAATGGCAGTTTCGCAAATCCCTTAACAGCGGCGACGGCCATTTCCGGTACGGACATTTCCACCATTCTTCCCGCGCTGGCGTCGATAAGAATTTTTTTCGAAACGACGCCCTTGTTCAAAAGAAAATCGACTTCCCCGTCCCTGCTGTTTAAAAGCCAGTTTTTCATCATATCGACGGCGGCGTGTTTACCTCCCGTCTGCTTCATAAATTCAGCCTGATAACGGTAAAGATTTGCGATATCGAAGACGTCGCAGTCGCTGTCCGAAAGGGTATCTGCAAGTATTTTCGCCGCCTTCATACCGCTTGCCATACCGCTGCCGAGCATAGGTATCGTCATACAGGCCGAGTCGCCTACGGCGGCGTACCCGTTTGCTACGAAGCGGGACAAGGGGCGTCTTACGGGGATTTGCAGAAGTTGTCCTCCTTTCATAAGCTCGCGTCCGACGATTGCGTTATCGCGACGGATATCGTCAAGAGCGTTTCCGTAAACGGCGTCGCTCATATTGCCTACGCGGCCTATAAGAACGTCCGCCTGTTTTTCGTCGTGCGAAAGAATACACCACGATATGCCCGCTTCGCCGAGGTGTTTGAGATAAGCCTTGTTCGTAAACTCGGGACGAGCCGTACCGTCGGGTCTGTCGAAAAAAGCGCGCCGCACGAAAAAAGTGTCGGAGGGGGCGACGTTTTTCTGAATTTTCATCGATTCGGGCAAAGACCGTCTTACCGCGGAATTTACACCGCCGCAGTCTGCCACCAGACCGGCGCTTACGAAATCTCCCGATTCGAGTTCTACTCCGATAATGCGGTTGTCCTTGGCAACCGCCCGTCTGACTTTCGTCGAATATCTGACGACAGCGCCGGCGTTTTCGGCAAGGGTCAGGAGCCAGTCGTTGAACGGGCGACGGTAAATCGACAAATCCAGTTTATCGGCGGGAATTTCGACGAATACGTTTTTTTCTTTTTTCGGAGCGATAAAAGTCCAGCAGCGTTTTCTCGTATAAAGATTTTCGGGCGGAAACGGCAGCCCCGCGTCTTCAAACGCCGATTCTTCCATATCGTCGGTCCAGTCGTAGGAGACTTCGGATTTTTCTTTTGCTTCGTAAACGGTAACTTCAAACCCGCGTTTGCTCGCGAGATATGCGAAAGCGAGACCCGTCTGATTTGCTCCGACAACAATAATTTTCTTACTCATATTATCTCCCTTTTTTTGTTTAAAAACAAAGTTTATCGTTTGTTTTTTATATATAAACTTGAATTATGTCACTTTATTGTATTTAGAATTTTTCTTCGTTTGCGTCCGTTATAACGATAAAGCCTTGTTCACCGGTATATCCGACAAAGCAAGGCTCGCAAAAATTTACGACTTACGGAATCTTTATTCAGTTGCTCATAACAACGGCAAGGAAGACGCATTTCGCGCCGCCCGTCGCAATCATTCCGTGGGGTTTGCCGCTGTCGTAATACAGACAGTCGCCCGCGTGCAGGATTTCGATATTGCCGTCGATATTGCATTTCAGGCTGCCTTCGAGAATAAAATCCATTTCCTGACCGTCGTGACTGCTCAGTTTTATTTCGCGGTTCTGTTCCTCTTCGGAAAAAGGCGCGGTGACTACGAACGGCTCGGCAATTCTGTTTTTGATATACTGCGCGACGTGCAGATACTCGAAGCCTTCGCGGCGTTTCAGTTTCATACCGTGTCCCGCGCGGACGATGGAATAGGCGTTAAGATTGGGGGTTTTTCCGACGACGAGTTCGGTTATGTCGATATCGAGTCGCTTTGCGCAGTTATAGAGCAAAGTAAAGGTAAAATCGCGGTTACCCGCCTCGTAATCGAGATATTCGTCGACGCTTATTCCGGCGCAAGCCGCCATTTCCGCGGGGGAAATATCTTCCATTTCGCGGATTCCTTTCAGTCTTTCGGCAATTTCTTGTATTTCAGTCATATTCGTACCTCTTTTCTATTGTAAGATAAAAGAGCGGTCCTGTCAAACGCTAAATGCGTCAGGTTGCGGTTGCGGAATTGCCGCAGCGCGAAAACAGACCGCCGCAACCGTTGTCGTCGCATACGAGTACGGCAAGCGTTGTGGCAAGAAGAACGGCAAGTTCGGTGCCTTCTATTTCGCCGTCGCGTCCGAAAAGAAGCATAATAATGAAAATATATAAAAGCCAACTGTCGTCAAACATAAATACACCTCGGCAAATCTCTTAAAAATACAATATGCGACAATAAAGAGCAAATTAACAAAAACGCTTATATTTTTTTTGAAGTATAATGGGGACAAGGAAGGTGAAAGATGCCGATTTTAGACGTGAAGACTCAGACCAAAGTCAAATACTACGTGCCGGGCAACGACGTGCTTACCGAATTGTCCGATTTGTTTTCCGTGCTGTCGGACAGCACGAGAATAAAGATTCTGTCCGCCGTGTGCATAAGCGAAATGTGCGTGTCGGACCTATCGGAAATCCTCGACATAAACCAGACCACCGTTTCGCATCAGCTGAAAATCCTGCGCTCGACGGGAATCGTTAACGCCAGAAGGGACGGCAAGACGATTTACTATTCTCTCGCCAACCGGATTATACCCGAAATAATGCGATTCGGTACGCTTTATCTCGGATACTATTGACGGGGCTTAAATACGCCCGAGGGCTTTTTTTTGCTTTTTTATTGACACGGCGCTTTTTTTTCGGTTATAATCAACGTATGGCATATCGCCAATAACGGAGGATTATATGAATAAAAACGAATTTGTCGGCGCAGTCGCCGCGAAAGCAAACATCTCACAAGCCGCCGCTAAAGAAGCAATCGACGCAGTTCTTCAGGTAATTGCGGAAGCATTGAAAGACAACAACGATGTCGCACTCGTAGGTTTCGGTACGTTTAAGGCAAAAGAGAATGCCGCAAGAAAGGGCGTCAACCCCGCTACCGGCGCAGTCATCGATATCCCCGCCAAAAAGACCGTGGCGTTCAAGGCGGGCAAAACTCTTCTTGAAGAAATCAAATAATCTTCAAAAACGGGATACCACCGCGTTTGCGGTGGTATTTTTTTGCTCTTTTTACATCGAAATTCCTGTCGAAACGATAAAATTTCCGAAAACTGTTGACGAAACGGGTCGGTTTTTATAAAATTAAGGAAAAAGATAAGGGAAGGAATATTTTGAAAAGGGCCGAAGGCGCGCGTTACGCCTTAATTTTGCTGGCGCTCGGCATTTTGCTTTTTGCCGCATGCGACAGAATTCAGAGCACAGAATTTTATACCGTAAGCGGATACGTAGAAACGGACGCGGGATACGATGATATCTTGGTTTACGTCAACGACGTCGAAAGCGACTTTAAAATCGCCGCCGACGGTTCGTTTTCTTTCGGCAATCTGAAACCGGGCGACGTCGTATCTTTCCGGCTGAAAGGATACGAATTCAATTCCTACACCGTTTACCGCTCGTCGGTCGACGGCGTTCAGATTTGCGGCACGCGCAAAAAGATTTTTATAAATATCAGATACGACAAGGAAAAGGGCCGCGTTTCGGGCGGCGGACAATACGAATACGGAGACGAGGTCGTCCTGTCTTTTTATCCCGGGGAGGGTTGCGAATACAAAGGCCTGTACGAGGACGGCGTTCTCGTAAGCGACGGTGAAACGGAAGTATTCACGGCGGAATCTTCAAAAGAATATACGGCGGAATTTGCGCCGAAAACGCACGAAGTGAGAATTGTCGACGGAAGATATCCTTTATCGGAGGGCGAAATCATAAAAGCGACGCACGGGGAAAGGATAAACCTCCGCGCGGACGACGACGAAAACTTCGTTTTTGCATACTGGAAAATCAACGGCGAAAAAACACCCGGAAACGATATCTGTTTTATCGTAAACGACGACGCGGTTATCGAAAAAGTTTTTCTGAAAAGACTCGAAAAGCCGACGATAGTAAAATACGGAAACGAAATCCGCGTTTCTCTTCCCGAAGGAGCCGAAGAGTACGACGTCATTATAGACGGTAACGCCGGCGGTTTCTACTTGTGCGAAGAGGAAGGAGAGGTTTCGCTCGACCTTAAAAAATCGTCGGTAACCAGCGGAAGGCACGAAATAGCGGTTGTCGTAAGGGGGAAGGATTCGGGAGAAAACGTCGGAACGCTCGCGTTCGATTACGAAAGACCGCCCGACGCGCCTAAACGCGCAGGTATGCTCGTAGGGGAAACCGAAATCTTTTTCGTTTTTTCCGCCGTGCCCGCCGCAAAATCTTACGACGTCGAAATCAACGGCGAAAGAAAAAGCCTCTCGGACTTCAAATACGTTGTGACGGCCGAAGAAATATCCGTTCGCGTGGATTGCGTTTTCGACTTGCCCGGCAACTATCGTTTCCGCGCGTTCGCCAAAGGAGACGGCACGGAGAGCGACCCGAGCGACGCGGCGTATTACGAATACTTCGGACAAATCGACGCCCCGGGGGTTAAAGCCGAGGGCTATACTCTGATTCTGACGCATCCCCTTGCCGACGCCCAATTACGCGTGGAGATTAACGGCGTTACGGTTTACGAAGGAAAGAGCGGAAGAGTCGACCTGAAAAAGTATATTACCGAAGAGGAGGCGGAAATCAGGGTTATCGCAAGCGCTGACGGCATGAAATCCGCACAAACGACGGTAAGAATAAAATTTACGGACAAAGGGGAAGAAAACCAATGAAAAAGACAGCGATAATATTTCTGATTGCGGCAGCGGCCGTTTTCGCGTTAACGTGTTTTCCTTGCGAAGCGTCCTATGCGGCGGAAGGGAAAGTTTTGCCTCCCGAAAACGTTAGTCTGGTTTGCGACGGGACCGACTATTACGTTATCTGGGAAGCGGGATATAACGAGGGATTCGTCATAACGATAAACGGCGCGAACGAAACACTTCCGAAAGACTGCGACAGATATCTTCTGCCTGACTGCGCCGCGGGAAAAACGTATGCGGTAAAAATTAAAACCGTTGCGCCCGACGGAAGGGAGGATTCGGATTTTTCCGAAGAAAAAATCTTTGTGATACCGCTTAAACTTTCGTCACCCGAAAACATTGCCGTATCCGACGAAAAGATTCTGACGTTCGACGCGGTAAACGGCGCGCTGTCGTACAAGGTAGTTATAAACGGGGTAAAGATTGCCGACGGAACAACGGAAACGAGTATCGACCTCGCTCCGTTCCTGAAAAGTTCGGGCGGATATCTTATAAAAGTTATGGCGCAAGGCGATAACGAACACGTTCTGGACGGTAAGTTTTCGTCGCTTTATTATGAAAACGAACCCGAGCTGACTTCTCCCGCGAATTTGTCCGTATGCGAAATCGACGGCGAGGTAATCGTCAGTTGGGACAGCGTGCCCTATGCGACGGGTTATGAAATAACCGTAAACGGAAATACGCAAAAAACCGAGCTTAATCAGGCAGATATTACAGATAAAGTGCTTGTTGCCGATGATTATAACATAAAAGTATGCGCGGTTTCGGACGCGGGATTTAAATCGTCGGGATATTCCGAAATCACTTATTCCAAAAGAGTCGAGCTGTCGGCGCCTCTTCTTCTGGCGTCGGAAACCGGAAACAGAATTACGTGGGAAAAAGAAGAGGGCGCTTCCCTTTATGCGGTAACGCTCACGTTTATGGGTAAGATTATTGACGAGAGGGCGGAATACTCCGACACGTTTTACGACCTTACGGACGCGCTGACGGAAAACGGCGCGGGCGAATACGTACTGAGCGTGGCTGCGCTGTCCAACGGCAATTACGACTACTCGGACACGGCTTATTATACGCATAAAGAGTTTTGTAAACTCGCGGCGCCCGAAATTACTTTAAGCGGAACGACCGTAAGCTGGAACGCTGTGGAAAACGCGGCGGATTATAAAATATGCGTTGACGGCAGGGTTGTCGAAAGCAATTTAGGCGCCACGTCTTTTGATTTTTCCGATTATATTGCGGAATCCAAAACATATCTTATTTCGGTATCCTGCAATGCAAACGGCTGGTATCTCGCGTCCGACGCGGCCGAAACCGAATACAAAAACACCGTTAAACTCGGAACGCCCGACCTGACGGCCGATAACGCCGTCGTTTCGTGGACGGAAGTGCTCGGGGCGACTTCTTACGACGTAACGGTAGACGGGAAGTTTTACGTAAACACGGCGGAAACCTCTCTTAATCTCGGCGAAGCGCTGACAGGAGGAAAAGATTACGTTATCGGCGTGCGGGCGAAGGCCGACGGATACGAAACGGGCGATGAAAAAACTATCGTCGTGAGAATTGAAAACAACGCGGTCGATACGCTTAAGTATTCCACCGCCCTTCTGGGAAACGAGGATAAACATGCGGCTATAATATACGTCGACGGCGCAAAAACCGGTTATAAATTCGACTCCGACGGATATCTCGTTCTTCCTTCGGACGTGAAAACGATTATTATTGTTTTGTCATCCGAATATATGGCGGAAAAAGTCGCAAACGCAAATGAAACGGGCGGCGTCGTGGAATTATACGCCGAGATAAATCTCGAAGAATCCACCTATAACGCAAACAGCGACAGTTTCGAACTGAAGCTGATACTCTGCGAATTCGTGTCGTGGGAAATCGTTGCCGACGACGGGGCGGACGAAGCGGATTTCATAACGGTTGACGGAATAAATTACTATTATCACAAAAAAACGGGAGGCTACATGCCTTTCTTATGAAGAAAAGCATTGTATTTTGGCCGATATACTGATATAATTTATCATAAGCAAAAGGAAGAGGAGCAATTATGAGCGTTGACAAATCGTTGAAAATACAGCTGACCGATTACGACGTAAAGGAAATCGCGCCGAAAATTTACAAAATTAACGAATACAATCTTTCGACGATGTTCGTAATCGTAGGCAGCGAGCGCGCGCTGTGCATAGATTGCGGAACGGGCGTCGGGGACTATAAGGCGGTTATCGAAAAACTTACAGAAGGAAAGCCTTACGATATGGTTTTATCGCACGGTCACGTCGATCACGCGGGCGGCCGCGAACAATTCGAAAGGATTTTCGTAGGAGAAAAGGATTTAAACATCGTAAAAGAAGCGACGCTTGCTTACCGCAGATTTTACATTCTCGTAATGCGTTATCTGATGTTTTTCAAGTGCATTAAATTCAAGGACGCGATTATGAAAAAAGTCGGGAAAGAACCCGAGCTTATTCCCGTAAAAGAAGGTTTCGTATTCGATCTCGGCGACAGAAAAATCGAGGTATTCGAAAGTCCCGGACATACCGAAGGCTGTCTGTGCTTTTTGTCCCGAAGCGATAAAATAATGTTTTCGGGCGATACGTTCAACCCGCTCGAACTGATGTTCCTCGCCCACGCGACTTCCATAGAAGAATACCGCGAAACTTTAAATAAGATACTTGCAATCGAAGGATACGACCTGTTGTGGCCGTCGCATCTTAAAGACCCGCTGACAAGGAAAGACGGCGAGGCGATAGCGGCTGCCGCAGACAAAATTCTTAAACAAAAACATAATTTCTTTTTGCCGTCGATATTCATAAAATCCAAAAACGGTTACAGCATAATATACCGTCCCGACCACGTTCGTCGCAAAAAGAAAGAACGCAAAAAACAACTTTAACTATTAAAAATATGCGGTAAACTGCGCAAAACGCGCAATTACCGCGTTTTATTTTAAGGAGGCAATATGATTATTTTCGCAAAATACGGAGAATACGACAGGCGCGAACTTATCGACGAATGTCTTACGAGATATCTCGAAACGCTGAAATTGACGAAACTCGAAGGCGAGGTAAAAGAAGAAAAACACCGCAACGAAAAACCCTATTTCAAGGATTATCCTTTCGTCAGGTTTTCGGTATCGCACAGCGGTTCGCTCGTTGTCGTTGCGATGGCGGAAACCGAGGTCGGAATAGACGTAGAGGAGATAAAAGAAAAGCCGTACGGCCGTATTGTCGAAAGAAACTTCACGGCGGGCGAGGCCGCGGAGGTTAAAGACCTTGAAAGTTTTCTGAAAGTGTGGACTAAAAAAGAGGCGTATCTGAAACTTACGGGAGACGGGTTGTCGGGACTTCGTTCGTCCGACGTATCGAAACCTCTTTTTTACGATGGCAAGCCCGTCGAATCCACGACGCTTGCGATATTCGACGGATACGTCGGGACCGTCGTAGCGGAAAGCCAGCCGATAATTTTCGTTCAACTCGATTGACTATCGCCGAGCTTTAATGTAAAATGTAATAAACTCAAGGAGGACCGGCTATGATATTCGAAAAATTGCAGGAAATGCTCGTAAATCAACTTGGAATCGACAAGGATAAAGTAACGCCCGACGCCGATATCATAAAAGATATAGGGGCGGACAGTCTCGATATCGTGGAAATGCTTATGGACGTTGAAAACGAATGGGGAATAACCGTCGACGACGACGCGGTGAAAGACCTTCATACGATAGGCGACATTGTAAAGTATATCGAAAACAACAAGAAATAAGAAAGGCGCAAATTACCTGAAAGGCGGGAAATATCCTGCCTTTTCTTTTGCATAAACCGTCTTTTCAACGAATGTTTCAAAATGAATTGCGGACGGACGGCGCGTGTGGTATAATAACGGTATCTGAAAAATGGAGGATATTATGACAGATTTTGATTTTAAAGCCGCATCCGAAAGTATGATGGACTTTATCAAAAAGGTGGAAACGGAGGTGGGACCGAGACTTCCCGGTTCCGAAGAGGAGCGCCGCGGCGCAGCGCTCATTAAGGAAGAATACGAGAAAAATATCGGAATAAAACCGATATCCGAACCGTTCAAAGTAGCGCCCGAAAGCGGTATCGGCTCAATTCCTTATATCGGTATAGGCGGACTTATCGCGATGATACTCTTTTTGATTTACCCGATAGCGGGCGCAATCGTGGCGGTGCTTTGTTTCGTTTATTTCGGCTTAATGGCAGGATTCTACACCCAGATTTTCGATTTTCTGTGGAAGAAAAAGGACACCGAAAATTTTTATACGGTACAGGAGCCTGCGTCGGGGAAAGTTGACTACACCATTGTGTTATCGGCGCACTACGACAGCAGCTGGAACTGGAATCTCGCAAAGAAAAATCCCAAGACGTTTATTCCCAAAATCGTTTACGGCGTAGTAGGTTTGCTGTCCGTGCTCGTTTTCGGTTTTGTGCTCGAGTTTGTAGACGGTATGGCGTTTGCGCAACCGTTGTGGAAAAACGCCGCGACAATCGCAAGCTGGCCGTGGTACGTATATCTTGCATACATATTGCCCATAGTATGCATACCCGGTATTTATTTCGTTACGCAGTTCCTGTCGCACGACAAAACCATCGCTTCTCCCGGTTGTATGGATAACCTTACGGGAATAGGACTCAATCAGGAAATCGCAAAACACTTCAGCGCTCATCCCGAGGACCTTCCCGAAAACTGCCGTCTTATCTGTGCGGCAATGGCGTGCGAGGAGTCGGGTCTTCGCGGCTCGCGTGCGTTCGTAAAAAGACATAAGGACGACGGAATGCTTAAAAACTGCTATCAGATTAACGTCGACAGCATTTCCGACGAAGACTATTTCGAAGTTATTCAGGGCGACGCCGTGCAGATGTGCAAATTCGACCAGGAACTCGGCGACATGCTTTACGACAGTCTGCGTGAACTCGGTCTCATCAAAAAGACCGGCCGCATATGGAACCCCGTAGGAGGATGCGACAGCACGCCGTTCTGCCGTGCGGGCGTAAAGACGATAACGTTTGCCGCGCAAAACCCCGTCGCAACCGACTACTATCATACGAGCAACGACAAATCCGATCGCTTGAAGACAAGCGTTTTCGAGGGCGGAATTCAGGCGGTATATATGACAATCAAAAAAATCGGCGAAAAAGAAGCCTCGAAAAAATAATCGTTCCGTATTAACGGGCACGCACTCGCTGCGTGCCTTTTTTATGCCGTAAAATTTTGTCAAAAAAACAATTTGCTTGCAAAACAGGCTGCGGTATAGTATTATAATGATGTTACAATAATCTAAATAAAGCTGTTTAATCCGGAGGAAATATGAAAGGCGGTTTTTTTGGTAGATTTCTTACGTTCATACTCGGCCTTGTGGTAGGTATCGTACTGGTAGGCGGGACGCTTGCGGGCGTAGTATATTACGCTGTATCGGCGGTAACCGTAAACGACGTCGAAAAGTATGCCGATACCGAGTTTACTTTTATAGACAAAGACGCCGAGGTCCGCGATAAATCCATACTCGACATATTCGATATGGTAAAAGGCGGCGCCGTTAGCGATATGACGGTTGCGGACGCCAAAAGAATTTTCGGCATCGACGTCGTCGATATTCTCGAAAAGAGCATCGAAATTACCGTTGACGCAGAAAACCGCGAAAAACTCAACGCGCTGAAAGTCTTCGACATTTTCAAGGGAGACAATCTCAAGACAGTGTTCAACTGTCTTACGCTGGGCGACGTTCTCAAAAAGGCGGGAATAAATACTTCCGACGGCCTGGGAGCCACCCCTCTGTTGCAGGAGCAGATAGATAAACCCGTCATCGACGCGCTTAATACGGTGCTTAAAACCGTCGACCTGAACGTGCTTACCATAGCCGAAATAGAGTACCTTCTCGGTGTGGAAGTCGGCGGCGAAGGCGTGCTTAACGCCATAGACGGATATAAAATCGGCGAATTGAACGGGGCGATTAACAGCGTGCGGCTGGAGCAGGTGCTGCCCGATTTCGACAGGGATTTTTATATTAAAGTTTCCGAAACGAAATACAAGCGCGAAGAGAAAACCGCATTGACTTATAAATCGCTTATTGACGAAGGTTATTTCGTTGCCGCTTCCGACGGCGACGAAAAATATTCGCTTGACGAAAAGACGGGCGTAATCGTAAAGGACGACAACGGAGAATACGCGGTAAATCCCTTAAAGGCATTGCCCGACTTCCGCGAAAGATACTCGAAGGAAGACGGCGTGTACGAAAGCGACCGTAACGGCGCGTATTATATCGACGCCGCAGGTGTGTATTCTTCGGACCGTTGCGACGCCGACGGTACGAAAAACGTTTTCGGCGCGTATTATTATCCTTATTCGGAAAGCGTGGCCGGCACCTATTACAGACTTTACGCCGCGGTTAAAACCAAAAATTCCGACGACAAATACGACGTTTCGTTGCAGGACAGAAAATTCGTATCCGAAAGCGAGGCGGGATATTTCGAGGATAGTTTCAAACGCTTCGCGCTTGTGGAAAACGGAGGCGTGCACGAACTTGTCGAGAACGCGACGGGCGATTATGCTCTCGTTCACGTCGGAAAATCCGAACCCGTGCTCAAGGCGCTTGCCGACGAAACGCTCGATACGCTGGACGGCGCAATCGGAGAGATGAGACTCAACGAGGTTATTACCATTGCAGACGACAGTTCCGTAATATTAAAGAAACTTTCAAACGTAAAAATCAACGAATTGGCGGTGAGGGCGGAAAATATCGTTAAAGAAATAAAACTGAACGAGGTTATCGAAATCCGTACGAGAAACTTGCTTGTCGCGGCGTCGGACGGCGCATACGTCGCGCTGCCGGCCGGTAAAACCTATTACGGAACTTACAACGTTGGTTATACGGAGAGCAATCCCGACGAAAATATTTATTTCATAAAATACAAGGCGGGCGCAACGGGGCAAAGATATAATATATCCGTTAACGCAAGCGCGGGTTCCATTGCCGCTATGTCCGATATGACTATCGGCGAAATGGCCGACAATTCGCAGGAAGTAATGGAAAATACCGCTTTGCAGGACGTTATCGAAATAGACGGAGACGTTTACGTAAAGACGGCGGATACGGTGCTTGACCCGCTTAAAGAGTATTACTATTTCGACGAATCGTCGGGCATTTTCCTCGGATACGACGCAAGCCTCGGCGCGAAAGACGATTATTACGAAAAGATTTACGTCGGTTCGTCCAACGCCGTGTTAAAAAAACTCGCCACCGCGACCGTAAGTCAGATAGCAAACGGCGAGACTATGAACAAAGCCGTTAACGACTGCAAACTGGGCGAGGTGACGAGCATCACCGACAATACAAGCCTTATGTGGCAAATAAAAGATACGAAAGTATCGGAAATAGAAGATACGATAACGGACATAATTTCCGATGCTACCGTGCGTCAGATTAACGAATGGGGAAAACTCGGACTTACCGAAGAACAACTCAATAAGACGGTAACCGGTACCTCGTTTACGGTTGGCGAAATGAAATTCAAAGACTTTATGACGATTGCGATAACTCTTGCAACGATTTAACGGAGGGGTTATGTCGTATCACATCAGAAAATACGATAAAAAGGACAGGGAAAACGTCAGAAAAATTTGTCATCTCACGGCAACCGCCCCCGCATACGTCGATAATCCCGAGCTGGTTGCGACGATTTACGCCGACTATTACGTCGACTACGAACCCGACGGCGTTTTCGTCGTCGCGCGCGACGAGGACGACGAAGCGGTAGGTTATATTTTATCGAGCGTCGATTACAAAACCTTTTTAAAGACCTTTGATAAAAACATTATGCCGAAAGTCAGAAAGATGAGCAGATTGCAGGCGTTTACTCACTGGTTTTCGTTCCGACAGAGCCTTATGGACGCAAAAAAATACCCCGCCCATCTTCATATCGATATTCTGCCCGAGGCGCAGGGCAAGGGATACGGCACCGCGCTTATGGACGAACTTATGAAATATCTTAACGAAAAGGGCGTAAAAGGCGTGCATCTCGGCGTAGGCGGAGATAACGAGGGCGGGATTGCGTTTTATAAGAAATACGGTTTTAAAATGATACACGATTTCGGCAAAACGGGCAAGGTTTTCGCCATACGACCCTCGGACGCCGTAAAGGAAAGAAATCTCATCTGACGGAAAAAACATTTGCTTGACAATAAGCATAATTATAAATATAATTATAAAAAAATGCGATGAGAAACAAGAGTAACGCGCCGTTCTCCACAGAAAGACCGTCCCGGGCTGAAAGACAGTCGTGATAAACGCGTGAAAGTGCGGTTTCGAGCATTCGGGGAGGAAATGCCCCGACGCGTGACGCGGCGAACGCGACAATCCTTGTCAGAGGTGGAACAGCGGTAACAACCGTCCTTAAAGGAAACTTTGCGGGCGGTTTTTTATTTATCGACAAAAGGAAATATGAAAGGATATCTTAAAAGTTATATCGACGCGGCTATGGAAAACGACCCCGCCGCCACAAACAGATTTACCGTGATGTTTACTTATCCCGGCGTAAAGGCGCTTATGTGGCATCGCCCCGCGCATTGGCTTTACAATCATAAAATGCGTTTTCTGGCGCGGGTTATTTCGCAGAACGTGCGGTTCTGGACGGGTATCGAAATTCATCCCGGCGCAAAAATAGGAAAGGGAGTGTTCATAGACCACGGCGCGGGAGTCGTAATAGGCGAGACGGCGGAAGTGGGAAACAACGTTACGCTTTATCAGGGAGTAACCCTCGGCGGAACGGGAAAAGACACGGGGAAAAGACACCCGACGGTTGAGGACGACGTGGTTATTGCCGCGGGCGCAAAGGTGCTCGGCCCGTTTACCGTCGGAAAGGGCAGCAAAATCGGCGCGGGCAGCGTAGTGCTTAAACCCGTTCCCGAAAACTGCACTGTGGTAGGCGTTCCCGGGCGCATAGTAAAACAGGACGGAAAACGCGTTGACAGTCTTAACCTCGTAGAACTTCCCGACCCCGTTCTCGAGGAATTCAGAAGACTGAACGCGCGCATACATCAGCTTGAAATATTGTCGGGCGTAAATTGCGAGAGATACTCGATTGCGTCCGACGGAATAAACTCCGTTAACAAAAACGACGATTTAAAAGGAGAAAAGAATGGTTAAAGTCTATAATACGTTGACAAGAAGAAAAGAAGAGCTCGTTCCCATCAACGGTAACAAAATAAATATGTATGCGTGCGGCATCACGGTTTCGGGCGACGCCCATATCGGCCACGCATATCAGGCGCTGATATACGACGTTATCAGAAAGTATCTGAAAAAGAGGGGTTTCGACGTGACCTACGCCCGAAATTATACCGACGTCGACGACAAAATCATAGCAAAATCCAAAGAAACGGGCATACCTGCCGACGAGTATGCGAAAATGATGATAAAAAGAATCGACGACGATATGAGAAGATTCGACGTCGACGACCCCGATATTTGGCTTAAAGCTACCTGCAATATTCAGAATATCATCGATTTTATCAAAGGACTTGAAGAAAAAGGTTTCGCATACGCCACTCCCGAGGGCGACGTATATTTTGCGGTCGAGAAATTTCCCGCGTACGGCGCGCTCAGTAACAGAAAAACCGAAGAAGCCTTTTCGGGCGTGCGAATCGAAAACGAGGACAACAAGAAAAGCGCGCTCGATTTCGCGTTGTGGAAATCGGCAAAAGAGGGCGAAATTTCGTGGGACAGTCCGTGGGGCAAGGGAAGACCCGGCTGGCATATCGAATGTTCCGCCATGAACAGGGCGGCGTTCGGCGACCAGATTGATATTCACGGCGGCGGCCGCGACCTGATTTTCCCTCATCACGAAAACGAAATCGCGCAGACCGAGGCGCTTACGGGCAAACGGTTCGTCAGATACTGGATTCATAACGGGCTTATCAAAGTCAACGGACAAAAAATGAGTAAGTCGCTGGGCAACAGCCTGCTTCTGTCCGACCTTCTCGATAAATATTCTCCCGAAACCGTAAAACTTGCGCTTTTACAGACCAATTACCGTCAGGATATAAACGTAACCGACGAGCTTTTCCCGACGGCAGAAAGACATCTTGCGGAGTTTTACCGCGTGATTCTCGATGCCGATAAATCGGGTCTTACGAGCGAAGGAAAATCGCAGAATATAGACGACGACTTCGTTCGGTGTATGGACGACGATTTCAATACCGCGCTTGCGATAAGCAATCTTTTCGGATATTTCAAAACGATAAGAAAAAAAATCGCGGCGTCCGATTCGTCCGCAATCGCCGATTTAAACGCTATACGCGAAGATTACGGAATATTGGGTCTTTTCCGCAGCGACGCGGAAACTTTCCTTAAAAAATACGACAAAGAAACAGCCGGGGATTTAATAGAAGTGCCCGAGGAAATTATCGCTCTCGCAAACAAACGCCGCGAAGCGAAACTTTCGAAAAATTACGCCCTTGCCGACGAAATAAGAAACGAAATATTAAAAAAGGGATTTACGGTCGTCGATACGAAAGAAGGATTTACGATAAAGAAAAACCAATAATAAAGGAGGTTGCGGAAAAGCAACCTCTTTTTTTAAAAAAGTTATTGACTGTAAATCGTATATGCTATTATAATGAATAATATTAAATTTTTACGAGGATACCTATTATGGCCGATTACGAAAGAATGAGTATCAAAGACATCTTTGCCGAAGAAGTATTTACCGACGAAGTAATGCGAAGGTATATGTCCGAGGACGCTTATCGCGCACTCAAAGACGTTATCGCCCGCGGGGACGAGCTTCCGAGAAGTATTGCCGACGAAGTCGCATCCGCAATGAAGACGTGGGCCGTAGAGAAAGGCGCCACGCACTATACCCACTGGTTCCAACCGCTGACCGAGTACACGGCCGAAAAACACGACAGTTTTATATCCGTCGACAAAGAAGGGAAGGTTATCCTCGATTTTTCGGGAAAGAGCCTTTCAAAAGGCGAAGCGGACGCGTCGAGTTTTCCCTCGGGAGGAATCCGCGCAACGTTCGAAGCGAGAGGATATACCGTATGGGATTGCAGTTCGCCCGCATTCATAAAAAGGTCGAAAGGAGGCGCCGGAGTTCTTTGCATACCTACGGCGTTCTGCGCGTACACGGGCGAAGCGCTGGATAAAAAAACTCCGCTGTTGCGCAGTATGAACGTTCTTAACCGCGAAGTACTGCGACTTCTCAGGCTTCTCGGAGACAAGGATACGAAAAAAGTTACCCCCGTCGTCGGAGGCGAGCAGGAATATTTTCTTATCGATAAAAATCACTATATGCAGCGCGAAGACCTGAAATATGCGGGACGCACTCTGTTCGGCGCTCCTCCCGCTAAGGGACAGGAAAAGTCCGACCAGTATTACGCAACGATACGGGACAGAGTCGCATATTTTATGGAGGACCTCAACAAGGAATTGTGGAAACTGGGAATCACCGCAAAAACCGAACATAACGAAGTGGCTCCCGCGCAGCACGAGCTTGCGCCCATCTATTCGGGAGTAAATATAGCAACCGACCAGAATCAGCTGATAATGGAAACGATGAAAAAGGTTGCCGAAAAACACGACCTGGCTTGCTTATTGCACGAAAAACCGTTTAACGGCGTAAACGGAAGCGGTAAACATAATAACTGGTCGATAATCTCCGATACCGGCGTAAATCTGCTCGAGCCAGGAAGCAATCCCGCAGAAAACAGAATTTTCCTTTTGATGATTCTTGCCGTTATCGCGGGTGTAGACGAATACGCCGACCTTGTGAGAATGAGCGCGTCCAGCGCGGGCAACGACAATCGACTCGGCGGCAACGAAGCGCCTCCGTCGATAGTGTCGGTTTTCGTGGGAGACGACCTCGAAAGCGCTTTCGAAACCTTAAAAGAAGGACGGTCGGCCGTTACGAAAGTAAAGGAATATATTAAAATGGGACTTCCCGCTTTTCCCAAGCTGAAAAAGGACAACACCGACAGAAACCGCACGTCGCCTTTTGCGTTTACCGGAAACAAGTTCGAATTCCGTATGGTCGGCAGCAGCGCGTCGCTTGCCACGTCCAATATCGTGCTTAACACGATTACCGCCGAAACGGTAAGACGTATATCCGACGAAATCGAGGAAAAAATCAAAACGAACGACCTTGACCACGTCGTATCCGAAATTATCGTCGACCTTATCAAAAAACACGACAGAGTCATATATAACGGCAATAACTACAGCAAGGAATGGATAGAGGAAGCGAAACGTCGCGGACTGCATATGACAAACAACAGTCTCGACGCGTATAAGTGTCTGCTTGACCCCGAAATCGTCGGATTGTACGAGCGCAACGGCATTCTTACCGAAAAGGAACTTGCAAGCCGCTATGAAATATTTGTCGACAACTATACGAAAACCATAAACATCGAAGCGCTTGCCATGAGAAACATAGCAAGAAAGCAGATTCTTCCCGCGGTTATGCGCTCGGAAGGAAAAATGGCGGCGTATCTTAAAGACCTGAGAAAAATCGACGCAAATCTCGGTAAAGCCGAGGAAAAGATTATCAGAGAAACCGACTCGCTGATAGTGGAAACCGAAATCCGCACGACCGAACTCGAAAGAGCCATCGACAAAGCGAAGATTATCGGGGATACTGTCAAAAAGGCCGAATGTTATCGCGATTGCGTCCTGACGGCTATGAACAAACTTCGCGAGAGCGTCGACGCTCTCGAGCTGATTACCGAAAAGAAAGAGTGGCCGTTCCCGTCCTACGGCGATATGCTGTTCTACGAGTAAAAATAATGACAGATAACGAAAAAAACATTTCAGATTGCGAAAATCGTTGCGTAAAGCCCTCGGAAGTCGATTTAAAGCGAGCGGGGATAATTACCGAAACCTTTGTGGAAAAGGTTGAAAACGCCGCTTCGGTGAGAATAGGCTCGAGTGCCGAGGAGAAAAAAAGCGCAGTTGTGATACGGGATTTTTACAATAAAATTCTCGGACTTCCCGCACGGCAGGAGCCTTTTACGGTGATGCCTCTCGCAGGGCGTTTCGGCGTGCCTATTTACGGCGTGATTTACGCCGTCGCGCTTGCGTTTTATATTATAGGGATTCTTGTCGACGAGAAAAACGTATCCTATGCGTTTCTTGCGCTTGCGCTTGTAGTCTCGGCGGCGGCCGCGGCGATGATAACCGTGCAGGTATTGCTTAACCGTAATACCTTCAACGCATTGTTCCCTAAGCGCACGTCCTACAACGTTTTATCTTCTATAGAGCCCAAGGGCAATCCCGAATGCACGCTGATAATAGGCGGACATTACGACAGCGATATGGACAGATCCGACCTGTTGACGTTTCTTAAGGACAAAAATCTTCCCTCGTGGTTGTCGGGACTTTTAAAGTCGTTGTCGCTTGCGAGTCTGCCCGTATTGTTCGTGCTTGCGATAGTTGCGATGTGTCTGCCCGGGCGGAATGCCGGCACAAAGGCCTTTCTGTTTCTGTTTCCGACAATATTCTGCGGACTTGCGATATTTTATCTGATAACCGCTTTCAGCTACAAGAAAAAGAAGAACGGAAGCGTGGGCAGAGAGGGGTTGCAGGCGGCGGGTATTACGCTTGCAGTTGCGGACTATCTGAGACTTCATCCCGACCTCGTGCCCGATAATTTCAGGATAGTGCTTGCGTGTTTCGGCGCAAAGGAATGCGGAGCGAAGGGAAGCGAGCAGCTGATACTGCAACATTACGGACGGGATTCCTTTTTAATCAACCCGGTGTTTGTTAATTTCGCGAAGTTGGGAGAAAACGGAAATACGGTGATACAGGGCGACAGAAAATATAAAAACATGTACGACCTGAAACTCAACAACGTTGCTTTCAACGCGTTAAAAGACGCCGGACTGGACCCTTCGTTTGCATACAGCAAGGACCTGTTTACCGACAGTACGCCTTTCGCAAAGCATAAAATACCGACGGTGACGGTTGAGCTGAAAAAAGGCGATAACGAGTTTTCGGGCGTATATAACGAGGCGTTCGAGGGCGCGCTCAACGTTACGCTTAATACCGTCGACTATATGAAAAAGCGGCAGGACCGCTATAAAGGTGCCGAAGAAGAAATAATGTAATATTAAAAGAAATAAAAAAGCCGCGTTTCCGACGCGGCTTTTGATTTAATCGGATTTAATCAGACGTCGAGTTTCAACCATTCGCCTTTCAGTTTTCCCGTTTTTTCAAGAATAACGCGAAGAGCAAGAGAAACCACGGCGGGAATAACGAACATCAGGAAGATTATCGCAAGGGCGATTTTCCATCCGGGAAGCACGCCTGCCGAGGCGTTTATTACGCCGAAAACGCCTACGAGACCGCTCGTGCCCATACCGCCGCCGGAGGCGTCGCACATAAGACCGAAAGCGCACGTGGCGAGAGGACCGGTAATCGCCGACGCGATAACGGGCGGCAAAAAGATAATCGGGTGTTTCATGATATTCGGTATCTGCAACATGCTGGTGCCTATGCCTTGCGAGATAAGACCGCTTAATCCGTTTTCCTTGAAACTCATCACGGCAAAGCCTATCATCTGGGCCGCACAGCCCACAACCGCCGCTCCGCCCGCAAGCATCATTGCTTCCGACGTGGAACCCGAGGCGATGGCAAGCCATATCGCCGCGCTGGACGTAGGCATCGTCAGAAGGACGCCCATTACCACGGAAATCACGATTCCCATGACGAAAGGCTGCGCGGTAACGGAAATTTCGATAAATTTCTGAATGACTTTAATCAGCCAGATTGCGGGATATGCCACAAACATAGAGATAAAGCACGTAAACATAACCGTTAAAGGCACGATTAGAATATCCAGTTTTGTTTTTCCCTGAACGCGCAAAACCGTTTCGAGGGCAACCAGAGTGCCGACGTACGCTCCTATCGGGTTGCCGGGAAGGCCCAGTCTGACGGTAGTAAAGGCGGTAACGGTATTTAATAACGAAAACGAACCGGCGTGCGCCGATGAATAGACCGTATCGGGAAGAAACGCCCCTGCAAAACCCGCAACCGCACAGGCAAAAATAACGAGGTCGGGCGCCTTGAGTTTCTTCGCGATGCCCACGCCGATACCCGCGCCCATCAGAGTGCAGGCTATATTGCCGATAAGTATGAGGGCGGCACCGAAACCGCTCGATTCGCCGAACCACTTGCCTATCTGTTTTAAAATCGTACCCGCGATAAGCGTAACGAACAGGCCCTGCGCCATACCTGAAAACGCGTCGATAAAATAACGCGTCGCAAGTTTTTTAAGGATGGTTTTCCATTTTTTTCCGTTGACGTCGCCTGCGGGGACGTACGGCGGATTTGTTTCGATATCGGGGATTACCGGCGGATTATTTTCGCTCATAGTTCACCTTTTCGATTGAGTTAGTAAAAGTTTATAGTTTTAATCGGGTATTGTCAACTTTTTACGCGCAATTACCGCGTCATGGTAAAAAGAAAAGCGTCGGTTTTTGACCGACGCCGTAAATTTATTTGTTTTCGTACACCCGCCAAAGAAAATCTTTTTCCTTTTTAAGCACTATGCGCGCCGCGGGCATCCAGAGTTTCAGATTGTAGTCGTGGAAGGAGTTAAGCGGCTCGTAAGAGCAGAAGTATTCGTATTTCACGCCGTTTTCTTCAAGGGCTTTGCGAAGTTTTTTGCTGCCGCAGTTGGTAAATACGTCCTGAATGCCGTTGTTGAGGAAAAGGCGGGGGAAGTCGGGCGTAACGCCGTTAAACACCTGCAACTGCTCGTAATAGGGATATTCCGATTTAAGTTTTTTGTAATTTTTGATACCCGTGCAGTGATACGTCATCGTGCGTATAATGGGAAGGTTGATTATCTTCCCTTCGAAATCGATTGCGGGGCAGTTGAGAATAGCGCCTTTTATTTTTATTTCGGGCACGTCGGGAAGGCCGAGTTTCTCGCGGTATTCGGGACGAGCCTGACAGTTTATCGTCGCGACGGAAAGATGACCGCCCGCGCTGTCGCCGGAAATCACGAGATTATCGAGGTCGAGGCCGTATTTCACCGCGTTGTTCACAATCCACTGCAAGGCCTTATAAACCTGTTTCATATAATCGGGGAATTGATATTTCGGCCCGAGACAGTAGTTTATATTTATGGTAAACGCGCCCGTACGCGCCATATGCTGGCAATAGGACCTGCGCATTTTTTTATCGCCCGTAATCCAGCCGCCGCCGTGAATCATAAGAAAAACGGGAAATTTGCCCGGCGTGAGCTTTCCGCGCTGGTTTTCGTCGTAGATTATGTCGAGTTTACCCGTTTCGGGCATATCCTCGTCGTAAACTATATCTTTGATTTCGGTAAGTTCTTTACAGGGAAAACGGTTGCAAAGAACGTATTTGATACAATCGTCGATATAAAAAACCGTGCTTAAAAGAGACATAATTATCCTCCGGAAATCTGTTATTATAAGTATAATAAAAATTTTCGGGATATGCAACAAAATTCGGATAATTGTCATAAGCCGCGAGAAACGGCATAAAATCGAGAGGGGATTGCCGCCCCGGGCCCCTGTTTTAAAGGAATAACCTCGGTAATTTCTTTACACAAAAAAGCAAGTGTATAATTTATTTTTTTTATGACGATTGCGTTTTGAAAAAAAGTGGCCGCTATGGTAATATTAAATTAATAAATAAATTAAAAGGGGGTTTTCCCATGGACAACATCACCAAGGCAAAAATCAATCTGTTTGCTGTTCTCAGGAACCTTGAAGATTTGTGCGAAATGGATTCCGTCTCGGCAGATATCGTCAAGGACACAAAAATCTCGGTTCAGTTCAACGTGCCCGACGTCGGCAGCGCCACGTTGGATTTCGACCACGGCAAATGCAAATTCACCCGCGGCAAAAAACACGCGGCGTTGCAATTGTTCTTTACTTCGGCGGAGCATTTCAACAATTTAATCGACCCCCCGAAAGATAAAAACGGCAAACCGAAAACAGTCGTTCCCATTTTTTACAACGTTTTCAAAGTGGGATTTCTGCTTAATCAGTTCACGAAGCTTGCCGACCGTCTGAGTTATTATCTCCAGCCGGCGCCCGACAAGGCGGAGCAACTTCTTGCCGACCCCGAATACTTCCGTGTAAATACCGTTCTCACTTTATACACCGCATTGTTTGCTCTTTGCGAAGTTGCCAACAGCGACAAAGTCGGCAAATTGTGCGCAAAGCGTATGTGCGACGGTAAAATTGCCGCGGGTATTCCCGGAGGACCTCAGCTCAATATCGAGGTCAAAGACCACAAACTTTACGGCGCAAAAGGCGCAATCGACGACTGGTCGGCGCAGATGTACTTTGCGGACCTTCAGTTCGCTCACGACATTTTAAACGGAAACGCTTCGAGCTTCGGCGGAATGGGCAGCGGACAATTCCAGGTCAGAGGCCGTCTCGATATGCTTGAACAAATGGCAAAGATGCTCAATATAGTCGGCGCATATCTCGCTTAAGGAGGAATATTATGAATCTCGTTTACGAACCCAAGAAAATCATTGACGTATCAAAAAGTCAGGCCACTTTCAAAAGGGCTCTGAACTGCATTCCCGCAGGTATTTACGGACATCTCGGACCTTCCGAAGGATGTATGGTACCCGTTTCGTCCTATCCTCTTTATATGGATCACGCGCAAGGCGCGTATATCTGGGATATCGACGGCAACAGAATTATCGACTACATGTGCGGTTACGGCCCCAACTATCTCGGATATAACGACCCCGACGTCGACGCGGCGGCGGCCGCCCAGAGAAAAAAGGGCGATTGCACGACGCTTATCAGCGATATTACCGTCGAGTTTGCGGAAGAAGTCTGCAGCACGATAAACATGGCGGACTGGGCGTTCTTCGCCAAAAACGGCAACGACGTTACTCAGTTTGCGATGATGATTGCCCGCGCCTATACGGGCCGCAAAAAAATGGTGCTTACCAAAGGCTGGTATCACGGCGTATCTCCCTGGACGCAGAAACTCGGATATTCGGGCATAGTCGAAGAGGACGTATGCAATAACCTCTATATCGAATGGAATCATCCCGAGCAGTTCGAAGCGCTGTGCAAACAGTACGACGGACAGATTGCGGGCTTTATTTCCCAGCCCTATCAGCACGGCAACTTCTGCGATAACGAACTTCCCGCCCCCGGATACTGGCAGAAAATACGCGAAATCTGCGACAAATACGGCGTAGTTCTTATTATCGACGACGTGCGCGCGGGCTTCCGTATCGATATCAAAGGTTCCGATTACCATTACGGCATCAAATCCGACCTGTCTTGCTTCTGCAAGGCGATAGCAAACGGCTATAACGTATCCGTGCTTTGCGGCAACAAGAAACTTCTCAACGCGACTTCCGACGTCGCTTATACGGGAAGTTACTGGCTGTCCGCCGTTCCTTTTGCGGCGGGTATCGCGACGCTTCGCAAGGCAAAAGCGTTAAACGCTACCGAAGAAAACGCCAAAAAGGGCAAAAAACTTACCGACGGCCTTAAAGAAATCGCAAAGGACAACGGATTCGATTTAAGAGTTACCGGCGAGCCGGGCATGTTCTATCTGCGTCTTGCAAACGACCTGCCTTCGCGCGTAATCCATCAGGATTGGGTATGCGAATGCGTCAAACGCGGCGTATTCTTCACGAGCCATCACAATCACTTCATAAACTATGCCCTCAGCGACGAGGACATTCAGTACACCTGGGAAGTTGCGGACGAGGCGTACAAAGTAGTACGCGAACGCTATCCTCAGGCGGAATTCATAAAATAATCTCAGGAGGAATCAATTATGGCTTTAACTAAACAAGAGTGGATAAGGCTTGAAGAGAAAGCCGACGAGTTGCGCAAACTCTGCGTTTACACCACGCATTGTTCGAGCGGACACATCGGCGGCAGTATGAGTGCGGCAGACGTTCTCACCGCGCTTTACTACAAGTATATGAACTTCGACCCGAAGAATCCCGACGATCCCGACCGCGACAGATGCATCGTCTCGAAGGGACACATCGGCATTTTCCTGGCGGGTATGTTCGCCGACCTCGGCCTTATCGACAAGGAAGAACTCAAGACGTTCAACCTTACCGGCAGCCGTCTCGGAATGCACCTCGACAGCAACAAGGTCAAAGGTCTCGACGCCTCGACCGGCTCTCTGGGACACGGACCCTCGCTTGCTCTCGGTATGGCTTATGCCGCACGTCTTAACAAACAAAACTACACGACTTACGTTATGACGGGCGACGGCGAACTCGACGAAGGCTCCTGCTGGGAAGCGTTCATGGCGATTTCGCACTTCAAACTCACCAATCTCGTAACGATTATTGACCGCAACCATTTCAGTATCGACGGCAACACCGAAGACGTTATGGCGCTTGAACCTCTTGCGGACAAGATGACGGCGTTCGGCTTCGATACGAAAGTTATCAACGGCCATCGTTTCGACGAAATATGCGAGGCTCTCGAATACGCAAAGAAAGCCCCGAAGGGGAAACCCGTTTGCATTATTTCCGATTCCGTAAAGGGTGCGGGAATGAAACTCACGGCAGGCAATTTCAAGTGGCACTACGGCGCCATCAACGACGAAATGTACGAAGTGTGTCTGAAAGACCTCGACGAATACAAGAAAGAGAGAATCGCGGTAGCGGAAAAGGAGGGTATATAATATGGCTGGCGGATTAGTTTATACAGCGCTTGAAAGCACTTCAATGGCCACGGCGGAAATCTACGGCAAAACTCTCGTCAAACTGGGCGAGCAGAATCCCAAAATCGTAGCACTTACCGCAGACCTTAAAGGTTCAACCAAAATCGGCGACTTCGCGGCAAAATTCCCCGAAAGAACCATCAACGTCGGTATTGCCGAACAGAATATGTACGGTATGGCGGCGGGTCTCGCGAAATGCGGATTCATTCCCTTCGCGTCCTCGTTCTCGGTATTTGCGTCTCTCCGTGCTCTCGACCAGATTCACACCGATATCTGCTATCAGAACGTCAACGTGAAAATAATCGGTACGCACGGCGGCACCTCGTTCGGACAGGCGGGTTCCACCCACCACGCAATCGAGGACTTTGCTGTTATCCGTTCGCTTGCGAATATGACTCTTATCTGCCCTGCAGACGGTATCGAAACGGGCAAAGCGGTCGAGGCGGCGGCAAACACCGAAGGCCCCTTCTATATCCGTATTAACCGCGGTTTCGACCAGACTGTTTACGCAGACGACAAATACGATTTCGAAGTAGGCAAAGCCGTTCTTCTTAACGAAGGCAACGATATCACGATTATCGCATGCGGTTCCTGCGTATATCAGGCTGTTCAGGCGGCGAAGATTCTTAAGTACGACCACGATATCAACGCTCGCGTCCTCAATATGCACACCATTAAACCTATCGACAGAGAAGCTATTTTGTCGGCGGTAAACGATACGAGACGCATTATCACCGCTGAAGACCATTCGGTTATCGGCGGTCTCGGCAGCGCCGTTGCGGAAGTCGTCATCGAAGCGGGCAAAGCGTGCGCGTTCAGAAAACTCGGCATTCAGGACCAGTTCAGTAAAATCGGTCTGCACGAGGATCTTATGGCTATGCACGAAATCGACGCCGAAGGCATCGTGAAAAACGCTCTCGAAGTTATCAATCAGGACTTCGAAAAAGAGGGCGTTCACGGTTCGGCCGTCAAAGCGGAAGGCGCCGGAAAAGCGGCTTCCGCCGTTAAACTTGCTCCTCAGGGCGCAAACTGGGTTGACGAGGTATAAATTATGGCAATGACTGCAGGCGATAAATACGCGCTGAGACTTTTCTTCTTCGCGGCTATTCCCCTGGCAAAAACCGTTGCCGAAAACGACCCGAAATTCGTAAAGAAATTCAAGGGTAAAAATTTCGTTTTCCAAATCAGCGTTTTGTCTCCGGAATTCAAGAAGACGGGAAAACTTTCGACGCATTTCGTCGTCAAAGACGGCAAGTGGGAAACTCACACCGGCGAGACTCATCCCCGTCCCGACGTCGAACTGGAATTTTCAAATCCCGATAAGTTCATTCTTTTCTTCACGGGCAAGGGTATGCCTCTTCCCAAAATCAAAGGAGCGCTTGCGCATCTTCCCACGTTCGTCAACATTCTGATGACGCTTCTGAGAATGGCGGGTCTCCTTCAGGCGACGGACGTCCCCGCAAAACCCGAAGACCAGGAACTTCTCGTGCTTTTGTATATCAATCTTCTGACAGTGGGCGTAAGCCAGCTCAACAGGGTGGAACATCCGGGAGTAAAGGCTTTCACCACGGGAAGTCCCGACCGCGTATATGCTTTTGCGGTAACGGGATATGAGAAACTTCAGGGATGGCTCCGCGTGAAAGACGGACAGACCGTTTCCGGCAGAGGAGAGTGCAAGCGTTGCAAACCTTTCGTATGTATGCGTTTCGACTCACCTAAGCACGCGCTCGAAATCCTTATGAGTAAAGCCGAAATGATACCCTATATGCAAAACGGATATCTTACCATCGAAGGCGCGCCCGAATTCGGCAACGAGCTTTCGATACAGTTGTTCACCGTTGCGTACTACGCGCAGGGAACTTATCTCGACGATCAGAAAAAACAATAAAACGTCGTATACTATAAAAACCCTCCCGGATTTCGGGAGGGTTTTTATATATTAAATCTTAAGAGGTTGTGTGCAAAAATCAGATGCTGTAATTTTCCGAAGACATACGTTCTTCGTGCTCGGCGTCGATGAGCTTCAGCGTAGCGTTTAGTTTCTTATTGCACGCTACGTACAGAGTATATGCCGCAAGTCCGACTATCTTTACCGAGGAATGAAAAATATTCGAAGCGTTTATCGCCTGTATTTCGTTGTCGGGATACAGGAGACTGCCGAACGGAATGAAGTCCATTATGCCGTAAACTACGGCAAACAGTATGCTTGCAAGACCCATTCTGAGATAAACCTCGCCGTATTTCGCGCTCTTTTTCTTTCCTGCGGCAATTATTATTCCGAGTATCAGTAAAGCGGCGACCGTAATCCCGTCAACCGTTTCGTATGCAATGAAAACCGAATGCTGTTTTTCGGGATAGAGCGAGCCGAACGCCTCGATAAAGGGAAGGACGACGAGATGTATTAACATAAACGTCACTGCGATTATCGCGGGTTTTACGATGCCGGGTTTGAATTCCGTCTCTTCGCCGGCAGGAAGAAGGTTTTTCTTTTTTTCGTGACGGGAGTGTGCGAGGAAAATGCCGTATTCGATTACGACTCGCAAAGCGAGAATAGTCATACCGATGTCTTCGATAAACGGGGTTTTTATGCCGATGAGTCTAAGAGGAGCCCAGAATAACGTTACTTTGGTATCGTAATTGAATGCGGTAAGGAATATACAAGCCGCTATCGACGATACGGCGGACGTGTAAAAATATCTGACGTGTCTCGTGTGGCTGTGAAAATTGAGGAAAGTGAGCAAAAGACAGGTGAACGCGTTTGCAAGATAAAGAGCCGCTATTGCCGATACCCACGGTATATACGTGCTGACCGTGGTATAGTCGGATAAAAACGTGTAATTCTGTACGTTGAAATGCACGAGAGTAATCCAGAAAGCGACGATTTCGGTGGCTACGTAAAGGATTTCTTTTTTGTTTGAAAGAGGAGAAAAGTTTCTGAAATCTATGTAGCCGAGCACGAAAACGACGGGAATGACAATCATCAATACGAGATTAACGATTGCGGCCGCTTTTACGCTGTCTTTTGAAATAGCAAAAAGGTTAACCGCGCTCAGAACGGCAAACACGGCAAGCAGAAACCAATATATGTTAAGCAGCGCTTTTCTTTTTTCGTCAGAAGTTCCTTTTTCCATATAACAATTAAATGCTATCATAATTCGACAAAAAATCAAAACGATTTAATTAAGACGAATTGTAAATAATGTATAAATTTTTGACATTAATATACAATAATCAATATTATGAAAAAAATTACTGTTGCATTAATTACGTTTATGACGGTGTGCTTCGCGTGCGGTTTTTATTCTGACGAACGGCAGTCGGCCCGGGCATACGATATTTACTCTCTTTTTAAGGACGGCCATCTTCGCTTTTACGAAAACGAGCTGGCAAAAGAAAAGGTGTACAGTCAATATAGCGACAGCGAACTTTCCGAAACGGCACATAAACATAATATTTCGGTCGATAAACTAAAGAAAATAATGGTTTTTCAGCATATGATGCATACGGTCGGCAAAGAATATTCGGTTGAAGACGTTCTGAAAGCAAGCAACAGACAAATTGTCGGCGATTTGAAATCATACGTCGAATTTCTGAAAAAAACGAAAAGCGAAGAAGAACTTAAAGAACTGGAAATCAAGTTTAAAGAAGCGGGAAGAGAATAAAAAAGGTTAAGGCGCGTGCCTTAACCTTTTTATAATCCGTAATTTTATTTTTTGTATGTTTTGTTAAAGTATTCGACGGATAAATCCACGGAATATTCGTCGGCGCCCGTTTTCTTGACGGTTTCGCGCTCGATATATTCGCGGCATCCGTTTTCAAGCGCGCGGCACGCTTCGAAAGCGTCTTCCATCGTTTTGCCGCAGACGAAGACGCCGTGGTTTGCAAGAAAACACGCGTTGCGTCCTTCAATTGCGGCAAGGGCGTTTTTCGTGAGTTTACCGGTGCCGGCAAGACCGTATTTCGCGCATTTTACGTCGCCGCCGAGATATTTTTTCATGTTATCGTTCATAGCGGGCAACGAGAGATGAGTGCTTGCAAACGTCGCGCCCCACGTGGGATGACTGTGAAGAACGACGTTTATTTCGGGTCTTGCGCGAAGAATCGCCGCGTGAATTTTTCTTTCGCTGGTCGGTTTTCTCGGACCCGTCCATTCGAGGGTTTCGATATCGACGACGGGAAGGTCGTCGGGCGTCATTACGACGTAGTCGAGTCCCGAAGGGGTTACGAGGGCGTGTTTATCGTCTATGCGCACCGAAATATTGCCCCACGTGCCTTGCACGAGGTTTTCTTCAAGCATACGGATGCCCGCGTCTTTTACCATTTGTCTCAATTCCTGTTCGGTATAAGCCATAAAAACCTCCTATTCGCGCTCGGCTTTGAGCAATTCTTCCTGGTTGGTCTTGCTGTATTTTTTCATATAGACGACGTGTTCGAGCAGGGCGCCGATTTTTCCCACGGGTTTGCAACCGCCGACGGCTTGCGACATAATAAGAGTATGCGCGGCCTTGTCGATGACGAGGCAGGAAGTAAAAGCCTCGTTCAGCGTTTTGCCGGTTGACAGAATTCCTATGTCCGAAAGCAGGCACGCCGTACGGCCTTTAAGCGCTTTTCTGATGCCCGAAATATCGTTGGTTTTTGCCGTTCTTGCGGTGGGACCGACTATCTGCGCCATATCGTCGAGAACGGGCGGTATGGAAACTTTTTTGTTGGCGACGGCAAGCGCGAAAACGGGAGATGTAACCATGACCGCGCCCGTAAGAGGATTTTCTCTGTAAAGCTTAACGTGCATGAGAGCCTCTTTCAGAGTATCCGAAGGACAACGGTCGGTTTTATCGAAAAATACCTCAATCACGTCTTCAGCGTTCAAATCTTTAAAATTAACGCCCGATTTCGTAATATACATACTGTTTTCGGTCGCGCGTACGCTGATGTTGTTGACGTTGCTTCCGAAAAGATTTTCGTCAAAAACCTTATGCGCGTATTCCACGACGGTGTTTTGAAGTTTTGCGTTCATATCTTCACCTTAAAAAGAGCGGGCGGAAGGTTATTCCGCCCGCGCAACGGTTTTATTTCTTTTTGTCGAAACTGCGTTGAAGTTCGGGCGAGCCCTGCGCTTTGACAAGCGAGAAAACTTTATCGAAGCGTTCGAGAGCGGCGTCGATAACTTCGTCGGTATCGGCCATAGAAGTGTAAAGGCGGCTTCCCGCAAGGGTTACTATTCCGTTTGCCATATACGCGGCGCCCATGTCTTTCATCGCTTCTGCGCGCGCTTCCATTTCGGCTTTGTTTTTAAGAAGTCCGACAGCCGATTTGAGGAAACTGAAACTGCTGTAATCGAAACTCATTGCGCCCGTGCATTCGAGGTGAACGATACTGCCCTGATTGTAAACGACGTAGGGCAGATTGTGTTTTTTGACGAGTTCTTTAAGACCGGCGGCAAGCCTGTCTCCGGCAATACCCGCTTTTTCGCAGGCGTTGTATTTTTCGATTGCTTTGATGCAGCAGTATCCCGCGTAAGCAGACAAGGGGTTTGCCGCCAGAGTTCCGCCGACGTATGCTTTCTTGCCGAGACCCGCAACGCCCGCGGCCATAAGGGAAATATATTCGCGTTTGCCGCCGACGCCGCCCGCAGCGGGATATCCGCCGGCGATGATTTTACCGAAAATGGTAAGGTCGGGTTTGACGTTGAAGAAGCCCTGAGCGCCGCCGAGACCCATACGGAAGCCGGTAACGACTTCGTCGAAGATGAACAGAGCGCCGTATTTGTGAGCAAGTTCGAGGGCTTGTTTATTGTAATCGAAATCGATGGGACGGGTGCCGCTTTCGGGGCCGACAGGCTCCACGATTACGCAGGCCGTGCCTCCGCGGAGTTTATTGCGGCGAAGCATGCCTTCGAGCATTTTGAGGTCGTTGGGGCGAACTTCGTCGGTCGTGCCGAAACATCCTTTGGGAATGCCGTGGCTTTCAAGGAGATTGCGGCTGCCGGGAATTTTAAGGCCGTACACCATCTGGTCGGACCAGCCGTGATATGCGCCGCCTACTTTGATGACGCGTTTATTTTTGGTTGCGCAACGGGATACGCGGATAGCCGCCATAACCGATTCGGTACCCGAGCCGAGCATACGGAACATTTCGCACGCGGGCATGTGTTTATTGATTTCTTTGGCAAGAAGAAGTTCGGCCTCGTGGAAAAGTCCTGTTACCGGACCGCAGGATTTTATAAGTTCGATAGCCTGTTCCTGAACCTCGGGGAAGTTGCTTCCGAGGATGGTGGGGCCGCCCGCTTGCAGGAAGTCGAAATATTTATTTCCGTCCGCGTCGTAGAGATAGGCGCCTTCGGCCTTTACCATACACATGGGGAAGGGCTTATTGAAGGCAAGATTGTGCTGGACGCCGCCGGGAATAAAATTTTTGGCTTCGGCGGTTATCGCTTTGGATTTGGCGCATTTTTTATCGAAATAATTTTCGACGATATCTTTATACGCTTCGTCCGAAACGCAATAAATGGGTTTACTGGTGAGTTCGTGCAATTCGTTGTAAATATCCTGCGCCTTGGGCCATTTGCCCGGATCGCAAGCATAGCCGTTTCTGCTCATGAGTTTGTCCTCCTAACTTTTGATATAATTGATGAATTTGTCTATCGATTCTTTTATTTCCGCCTCTTCGAAAGGGCGGTCTTTAATAAAGCGTTGGAAAATTATTCCGAAGTACGCGCCGAGAACGTAAGCCGACAAATCCTCGGCCGTAAACGTTTCAAGCGCCTTTTTATAACTCGGGTGAGTTTTTATGCGTTCCTCGGCAAGGTTATAAATTCTGACGAAAGAGCTTTCGCCCTTGCAGAGGATACCTCTCATAAGAAGATTGCCCGTAAGATAAGGGTAGGGGATGGTATCGTCCACGAGCTTATTGATAAGAGCGGTAATCGAAAATCCGCTGTCCGCGTCGTCCCATACCGCAACGAGGTCGTTGATTTCTTCGGCGGCGATTTGCTCGATAAGGTCGTCGAGAGAAGAAAAATGAGTGAAAAAAGTGCTGCGCGACACGTCGGCGCTTTCCGAAATTTCGTCGATGGTAACGTTTCCGAGACCTTTTTCCTCGAAAAGTTTTTTAGCTGCGTGCAACAACGCTTTGTGCGTGTTGTTTTTTTTGCGAAGCCTGCGGGAACCTTCAATATCGGCCATAAACTACCTCGTAAAAGTTATTATATCGATTATAACACGCGACAGAACAAAAAGTAAAGGATTTTTTGTATTAAAGTACAATTTTGTACTGTCCGGCGCGTTTCGGGAAAATATAAGGTTTTTTCGTTTGACAAACGGGCACCGGCAATCTATAATAGGCAAATAGATATTGGCATATTATATATATGCCTGATTTTTTTGGAGAAGGAAAATGGAAAAAGAAGTTTTTTTAACTCAGGAAGGTTATGACAAATTAAAACGCGAGTATGACGAACTCAGTTCAAACGGCCGCAAAGAAATGGCCGAGAAAATCAAAATCGCCCGCGAATTCGGCGACCTCAGCGAAAACGCAGAGTACGACGCCGCAAAAGAGGAACAAGGCTTTCTTGAAAAACGCATACGCGAAATCAACGAGATGCTCAGCAATTGCACCATTATCGATTCGAGCAATATCGACACCAAAACGGTAAGCGTAGGTTGCGTCGTAAAACTTCTCGATATGGATTTCGACGAAAAACTCGAATATAAAATCGTCGGCGTATCCGAGGCGAAAATCGAGGACAATCTCATCAGTAACGAATCTCCTCTCGGTAGCGCCCTTCTCGGAAAGAAAAAGGGAGCGGTCGTTACCGTAAAAACGCCCGGCGGCGAGGCAAACTTTAAAATTTTAAGCATTAACGCATAAGAGGTCGATAATGGAAGAAAACAGGATACCGAATACCGAAAGACCCGAGGAGGACATCGGCGAACTTATTAAAGTGCGCCGCGAAAAACTGCGCGAGTTGCAGGAAGCGGGCAAGGACCCGTTCAGGGAGGTCCGTTTCGAAAAGACGGCGATGAGCAGGGCTATCCGCGAAAATTATCCTTCCTACGACGGTAAAACGGTAAGTCTTGCGGGACGTCTCGTCAGCAAGAGAGTTATGGGAAAGGCCAGTTTCGCGCATCTTCTAGACGGCGAAGGGCAGATACAGCTTTACTTTAAACGCGACGTTCTGGGCGACGAGGCTTATGCGGATTTCAAAAAATACGATATCGGCGATATAATCGGCGTTACGGGCGACGTTTTTACCACGCATATGGGCGAAATCACCGTAAACGTTTCGTCGGTAAAACTGTTGTCCAAGTCCCTGCTGCCCCTTCCCGAAAAATTTCACGGACTTACTAACACGGATTTGCGTTACCGCCAGCGTTACGTCGACCTTATCGTCAATCCCGACGTGAAATCCACTTTCGTGAAACGCTCGCAGGTGCTTAAAGAAATCAGAAACTATCTTGACGAAAAGGGATATCTCGAGGTGGAAACGCCCGTGCTTCACAATATTGCGGGAGGCGCGGCGGCAAGACCCTTCGTGACGCACCACAACACCCTCGATATCGATATGTATCTGAGGATAGCGCTCGAACTTTATCTTAAACGCCTTATCGTCGGCGGATTCGAAAAGGTTTACGAAATCGGCCGTGTTTTCAGAAACGAGGGCATGGACCAGCGTCATAATCCCGAGTTCACTCTTTTGGAGCTTTACGAGGCCTACACCGATATTCACGGAATGATGGACCTTGCCGAAGGTCTTTTCAGACACGTCGCAAACAAAATCTGCGGTACGGGCAAAATTACCTTCGACGGCGTGGAACTCGACCTCGACAAACCCTTCGAAAGAATTTCCATGGTCGAGGCGGTCAGAAAATACGCCGGCGTCGATTTCGATAAAATCGAAACCGTCGAAGATGCGAGAAAAATCGCAAAAGAGCATCATATCGAATTCGAGGAACGCCATAAAAAGGGCGACATTCTGAATTTGTTTTTCGAAACCTATTGCGAGGACAAACTCGTTCAGCCCACTTTCCTTACGGGACATCCCGTCGAAATCAGCCCTCTTGCCAAAAAGGACCCCGACCATCCCGGATATACCCAACGCTTCGAATTGTTTATTTTAGGTCGCGAATATGCAAACGCGTTTTCCGAACTTAACGACCCCATCGACCAGCGCAGCCGTTTCGAAGCGCAGATGGAGCTTAAAAAACAGGGCGACGAGGAAGCGAACGATATCGACGAGGACTATATCACCGCAATGGAATACGGTATGCCTCCGACGGGCGGAATAGGAATAGGAATAGACAGGCTCGTGATGCTTGTAACGGGCGAAACCACTATCAGAGACGTCCTTCTTTTCCCGACGATGAAACCTATAAAGAAGTAATATATCGCATTAATAAAAACCAAACCCCGCAAACGCGGGGTTTTTATTTGTGAGGAGAAGGGTCGTTCGAGTTGTTTACAATATAATCTACGGAAGTCAAGCAACGAAATATATCGAAAGCGCACCGGTTGTCCGGTGCGCATTTTTTTAATTTGTCAGTTTCCGCTTCTGAAGCCCGAGCCGTTTACCTCTTTTGCCTTATTGATATACATAAACGCGTCGGGGTCGACGTCGCGGATAATCTGTTTCAAAAGGGCGGATTGTCTTTTTTTGACGACGCAGATAAGCATTTTTCTTTCGGCATTGGTATAAACGCCTTCGCCTCTGACTATCGTTGCGCCGCGGTGCAGAATCTGAACGATGGCGTCGCCGAGTTCCTCCGCTTTGTCGGAAATCACGTTAAACACCACGCTTGACTGCATACCGGTTGTAATAACGTCGGCGACTTCGCTTGTGATAAACAGCGTTATAAACGAATAGAACACGGGGGACGCGACTTTTACGAATGTTTCGTCGGGACCGAGACCTTTCGACGTGATAAGGCCCACGACGCCCGAAAACAAAACAACGATACTGTCGAAAGCAAAGATAAGCCAACTTGTGTTGAAGTCGGGTTTTTTCTTGTTGGTGATTTTTCCGAGGATATCCGTGCCGCCCGAACTGCTGTTAGTGAGAAGCGACCCGCCGAGAGCCACGCCCGAAATAACGCCGCCCGCAATCGCCGAAAGGATTGTAAGACTGCTTTCCATATCGTTGCCCTTGAAAACGGGAAATTTAACGGCCGAAAACAGCGCCATAAATCCCGAATAGCCCAGAACTATTATGGTAGTATTGAGGGCGAATCGTTTGTTAAGCGTAAAAAACGCGGCGATTACCAAAGGTAGATTAAGGACGAATATGGTAACGGCAGGATTGAATACGCTTTCGGCAAGATGATGATTATAGATATCCACGACGTTATAGACGATACTTGCGATACCTCCTATTCCGCCGGGAGCAAAAGCGTTCGGTACGATAAACACGTACGACGCAATGGCGCGCAGAAGCGCGAACAGAAGCAGAAGGGAATAAAATCCCGTTCCTTTTAAAACTTTTTTAGCCGTCGACTGATTATCCGGAGTATTCATAGAGCGTAATATAATCTTTCAAATTATTTTTGTCAACAAAAAAACCGACGAAAACCGCAAAATCGTCAAAAAAATGCGCGCGCGGGTTAAGCGCGCGCGGAAAAGGTCAGTCCTCGAGTTTTTTCAGTTCTGCATCCTCGGTGGAATCGTCGGGTTCGACCGATTGATGCACGCGCGCTGATACCTCGCTTAAGTCGTAAGTTTTAATTTCGAAACTGCCGTCTTTGTCCATTATTTTCACTTTTACCTGTTGTTTTAAGATGTCGTTGCTTTCTACTACGCCTTCGCCGTCGGGCGTCTTTGCGCGACTGCCTACTTTCGGCATTTTTTTATACATTTCGCTGTAATAGTCGTTTTCGAATTTAAGACAGCACATAAGCCTTCCGCAAACGCCGCTTATTTTGGTGGGGTTAAGCGAAAGACCTTGTAGTTTTGCCATTTTAATTGAAACCTTCGCAAAATCGGGAAGGCAGGTGTTGCAGCAGCACGGACGACCGCAGGGTGCGAGGGCACCTCTCATTTTGGCGTCGTCGCGTTCGTAAATCTGTCTTAATTCGATGCGGTTTCTGAAAACGCCCGCAAGGTCTTTGACGAGTTCGCGGAAGTCAACGCGTCCCGCCGCCGTGAAATAGAAAATGATTTTCTGACGGTCGAAAGTGTATTCGACGTCGACAAGTTTCATATTGAGATTGTGCTTTGCGATTTTTTCGTTTGCAATCCGCATTGCCTCGGGGCGCATGGCAAGATTCTTTTCAAGCTGTTTTTTGTCCGCCTCGGTGGCTTTACGAAGGACGGGTTTAAGAGGTTGCACGACTTCCTTGTCGTCGACTTCGCGGTTTGACAGCACCACTTCGCCGTATTCCGTTCCGCGAGCGGTCTCGACTATGGCTGCGTCTCCTTCGTTGAATTGTATATTCTCGGGGCTGAAATAATAAACCTTGCACGAGTTTTTGAATTTAATGCCTACTATTGTTACCGACATTTATATTTTACCTCCAGAATTCCTAAAAGCAGATTTTCGGCAACGCCGACGCTGCTTACGTAGACGTTTAGTTTTTTTCTTTCTTCGTTAATAAGATACAGTATATTTGACAGAGCGAGCAGCGAGTATTCCCGCGACATTTCTTTTACTTCTTCCGCGGTGCGCCTGTTCGTGATAAGACGTTCGTCGGTTTTCGCCGCCATCATGTCGCGCACGATAAGCGACGCGATATCCAGAAAAACGGGCAATCTCTCTTTATCGAGGACTTTTTCGTTCAAAAACGACGCGACGTCGCCGCTTTTTTTCAGATTTTTGAATACGTTCACGGTTTGCGCGTAGTTTTCGGCAAACGACTTGTCCTCCGCGATTTCTTTTGCGCGGCCCAGCATACCGTCGGCGCAGGCCGCCGCCGTTTCCGCGCTATCGGATGGAAATCCTTCCTCTTTTAATGCGGACGAAATATCCTCCTGCGAAAATCTGTCCAGCGTTATCTTTTTGGTGCGGGACTTTACGGTGTCGAGCATCGCGCTTTCGCGGGATACTCCTAAAAATATAGTAACCGTTTTCTGCGGTTCTTCGAGGGTTTTCAGCAGTTTGTTCTGCGCCGCCGCGTTCATTTTATCGGCCGAAAAAACGAAATAAAGCTTATGGTCGCTTTCAAACGGACGGGTTCCGGTATCGTCGATGAGACTTTCAACGTCCTCGACCTTAAGGTTTTTATTGTCCGAATTTATAAATTTCACGTCGGCGTGGTTGCCGTGCAGTATTCTGTGACAGGTAGTGCAGGCAAGACAGGCGTCGTCTTTGCAGTAAACGGCGCAAGCGACGATTTCGAACAGATTATTCAACGCGAGCGTATCGGGGGAAATCACCATATAAGCGTGCGACAGATTGCCCGTGTCGATATCGTGTTTTATGAGGTTGTAAGCGCGGCTCGATTTGAGCGCGTCGGCAAACTCAATCATTTTATAAGCCCTCTGTCTCTTAATGCTCCGATGATTTTTTCAGACGTATCGGATTTGCTTTCGCACGGCACGATTCTGATAATGCGGTCGGGATATTTTTTTGCGATTTCCGAAAAACCTTCGTAAACCCGTTTATGAAAATCGTCGGTTTCCACCTCGAAACGGTCGCCCATTTCGGCCGCTTTTTTGAGGCTTCGGAACATTTTGTCGTGAGGAAGGTCGATAAATATCGTTGCGTCGACGGGGCAGTCTTTTACCGCCGTCTCGTTCAGCTTTTCTACCTCGTCGATTCCGAGACCTCGTCCCGCCCCCTGATATGCGAGCGAACTGTCGAGATGTCGGTCGCAGATTACGATTTTTCCTTCCGACAGGGCGGGAATAACCGCCTGTTTCAGAAGTTGGGCGCGGGCGGCCGCATAAAGATACGCCTCGCATTCGGGCGTCATATCGACGCTTTCGGGCGAAAGCAGTATGTCTCTGATTTTTTCGGCGACGGGGGTGCCGCCGGGTTGTCTGACGAGAACGGCGGGCTGAGCGGTCTTTTCGAGATATTCCATTAAAAGCCGCACCTGAGTGGATTTGCCTACGCCTTCTCCGCCTTCGAACGTGATGAATTTTCCTTTCATATAACCTCTGTCGTTTTATCTATTGTAACATATATTCTGTCGTTTACAAAACCGAAAACGTCCGACTTTTGCAAAACGTCTGCTATTTCCCGCGTTATTGTCTCGCCGTAAGCGACCACGGGTATTCCCGGAGGATACGCGCCGACTTCGCGAAGGGCGGTATGTCCAACGGCATCGTTCGGAGTAAGCCAGGTTCCTTCTCCGCACGCCTTTCCCGACACGGGCGTCGGATACGGCAAGACCTTCGCTTTTCCCCGAACGGCGACGCCGCTGAGGGCCGCGCGGATTTCTTCCGTGCGCGAGGCGTTTACGGGCGACAGAATAAACACGGCAAGGTCGTTGAATCTCATTTCCGGAACGACCCCGTTTCTGCTTAATGCCGAAAATCCCTCGTCTCCGATACGACATACGAGACGCGTATAATCGTTGTTTCCGATAAACTCTGCGCCGAGCGAGTTTTTCAGGCTCGTCACCTTTTCGTAAAGAGCGTCGTATTTTTTTCCGTTGTCGGCGCGGAATTCGTCAAGAGCGTAGTCCATACTTGCCAAAGTAAGATAACAAGGGCTTGTGGTATGCAAATCTGCGCGTAAAGCCGCTATTTCGTCAAATAAGCATTCGTTATTGCAGTTTATCACCGCTCCGCCCGAATATACGGGAAGCGTTTTATGCAGGCTCGTAACGCTTACGTCGGCAGTTTTCGCAAAGGAATATCCGGACAAACCCGCAAACGGGAAGTGCGCGCCGTGCGCCTCGTCGACAACCAATAGTCTGTCGTATGCCGAGGTAATTCCGTATATCGCCCGAGGGTCCGACGCCATACCGAAATAGTTGGGCGAGGTAATTATAACGGCTCCCGCCGAGGGATATTTTTCAATCGCGTTTTTCACGTCTTCCGGCGTTACGGGCAAAGGTATTCCGTTTTCGTCGAACGACGCGGGGATATACCTCGGGGTAAGGCCCAGCAGCCGGACGGCGGCGTAAACCGATTTATGCGAAGCGCGCGCAACGATTACCTCGCCCGTAAATTTTTTAATTGCGGAAAGGGCGACGAAAATCCCCGTCGTGCTTCCTGAAGTGAGGTAAAAACTGCGTTTCGCGCCGTAAATTTCCGCGCATTGTTTTTCGCTTTCGGCGATAATGCCCGACGGATTTTGCAGATTATCGGAAAAGCAGAGTTCGGTAACGTCGAAAGGGGCCGAAGCGTAAAGCCCTTCGTCGCGTACGCCGAAATGCGCCGGCATATGAAATCTTGCGGGTTTTTCACGCGAGTATCGGACGATAGCGTCGTATATCGGTTTCATAATTTTATTATATATTGTTTTTACCGTTTTGTCTAAATAAAATAATCAAGTAAAAAAGAAAACCCTTGCAAATTTAATCGTCGTGTGATAATATAATAAAAAAGGGAAAACCCAAATAATATCAAGGAGAGAGACTATGGCACACAAAATCAATGACGAGTGCATCGCATGCGGTTCCTGCGCAGATACCTGCCCCGTAGGTGCAATTTCCGAAAACGGCGGTAAATACGAAATCAACCCCGACGAATGCATCGACTGCGGAGCATGCGCTGAAGGCTGCCCTGTCGGAGCAATACAAGGTTAATTTAAAAAATCAAAGATAAGTCCCCGTAAGGGGATTTATTTTTTTGCTTTTTTAACGGAAAACGGACGATTTTAAAAATTTTTTTACAATTTTCGCATATCCGGGAAAAAACTCAAATAAAACGGCCGGCGGAGTTGTTTACTTTACGTACCGAAATAAATGTTGCAAAAACAGTGCCGGATGTTATAATAGTGCTATTGAATTCAAGAGGTTTAAGGTGGAAAACAAGCATCTCGACAATTTGATAGGACGTATGCAACGGTACGGTGACGAGGAGGCGTTTGCCGAGTTTTATAAACTTACGGCAAAGGGGTTATACTCGTATCTGATGTCGGTTGTCGGAAAGAAAGAGAACGCGGAGGACCTTATGCAGGACGCTTATATAAGGTTCAGGCAAAACGTTCAGAGTTACGTCCGCGGTACAAACCCCACGGCATATCTTATACAAATCGGCAAAAACCTCGCTTTGAATTTTCTGAAGCGCTCGGGATACGAAAGACAGACGGATTTTTCCGAATGGGAGCCGTCGGACGACGGCGAAAGCGTCGAAAAACAAGCCGATACCACCGTAACCGACGCTATTGCGAAAGTTCTTAACGGGGACGAAGCGCAGATAGTGAAGTTGCACGTCGTTGCGGGACTTAAACACCGCGAAATCGCCGAAATTACGGGAAAACCGCTCGGCACGGTACTATGGACTTATAACAACAGCCTTAACAAACTCAGAAAATACTTAAAGGAGGACGAAAATGCGAATCGGTGAAATCAAAAAAAGAATGTGCGAAGAAGCCGAAGCGGCGACGCCCGACGTCTCGGAACGCGTCGTAAAGTCTTCCTATATAGAAAAGCCCTCGAAAAAAACCGACGGCGTTTCGAAAAAACGCAATATGAAAATAGCGTTTTCGTCCGTTGCGGCGGTTCTTGTTCTTGCGATTGCGGTAACGACGGGCGTTTATCTCGGACGACCGAAGGCGACGGGACCCGTTTCCGGTTATTATTACGCCAACTTTGTGCTGGAAAAAGGCGCCGCTGCGGCGGCCGAAGACGACGGCACGGCGACGGTTTCCTTTACTTTCGACAGCGCGGGTAATCTCGAATCCGCGCGCGGCGACGATAAATACGGAGATATGGTGCTTCGCGTTGCGGGAGACCTTTCGGGAAATTACAGTGAAATTACCGAAAAAATTCTCGACGCGGGACGCAGACTCGGATACGTCGGGGGAAATGCCGGTATTATAGTTACCGCCGCCGGAGAAAAAGCGGGTAAACTTCTTGACGGAATCAAGGCGGAAGTCGAGGTTTTTGCAGGAAAATGCAATATAGACGTCAGTGTGTCGGGAATGGAATTAAGCAAAAACGAACTTTATAATAAAGCGGCGGAATTCAGCAAAAACGTTACTTCTTCGATGTCTTTTGAGGAATTAAACACCGCTTTTGCAAGCAGAAAGTCGTTTATAGAGGAATCGTGGGAGCGCGGCGACGACATAATCTCGGATATTTATTACGACTATATTGTAACCGTATTAAACGAAACCGACCCCGAAATAATTAAATATTTCGAAACGTTTAAAAACGAAAGTTTCAAAGATATGAAAGATACTTTAAGCGGTATAAGCGATAATTTGCAGACGGTCGGAAAATTGTTGCCCGACGAACTCAGGACGGAAATCGAATCCGTAGTGGAGACCATAGATATGATTATCGCCGATACCGTGGATACCGTAAAGAAAATATATAATAACTATATCGTAAAACAAATCGATATTATTCAAACGGCGTTAAAAGGCGATATTTCGTAATCACGATAATTACTTAAAATTTTAAAAAATTTTTTAAAATCTCCAATAAAATTTATCCTCCGGTTGTTTACTATGTGTTCAGAAACGAACGATATTGAATCGGAGGATTTGTTTTATATGAAAAAGAAAATTTTTGCAATTCTTCTCGTCGTTGCATTGGTAGCGTCTCTTGCCGTGGGATTTACCGCGTGCAACCGCGACGATAACAAAGTCGAAAAACCTTCTAACGCCGAAACGCTCGGCACCGCCATCGCGGTAGCGTCTGGTATCAACGGCGGCGCGGCAAGCGCGGCCGGCGAAGTTGAAGCAAACGCGGGTCTCGAGCTTTCTTTCGGTACGGGTCTCATCGATAAAGCGGCGTCCGCGGCGTATTCCATCGTAAAACCCGCCGTCGACGAATTTATGGCAAACACTATCGACAGCATTTCCTGCTACGTAAACGAAAGCGGCTTTAAAGTAGAAAAGGGCGAATGCGATAAAGAAGAGTTCAACGAAATGTACGTTCTCACCGTTTCCTACACCGACGAAAACGGCGAAGCGGCCGAAACCGTTTACAGAATGTATATATCCGCGAAGGACAAAGACGGCAACTTCGTCGATATGAACACCGCAACCGAATATACCTTCACCGCGGCCCTTTACGTAAAAGACGGAGATGAATTCGTAAAAGTCACTTCTTTCAGCGGCAATGCCAAATTCGACGCCACGGTCAATGCAACCAAATTCGGAGTGTACGTAGGCGTTGACGGAACGGGAGTCGGAGTCGAAGCGTACGCAACCGAAACGGGCAGCATCGTTATCGCCGTCGACGTGGACGTAAACAATATATTCAGCGGCACGACCGTCGACGTAAAAGTCGAACTCGGCAAACTTGCCGACAACAGATACGGCGCGAAAGTCAACGTGGACGTCGTTACCAACTCCTGCACGGTCAACGTTGAAGCCAACGTAATCGCAAGCGGCGCCGAAGAGGCAAACGAGTTTGCGGTGAACGGCAGCGTTAAAGTCAACGTGGTAAATACCTGTACCGTCGAGGCTCAGATCAGCGGCACGGCGAAATACGTAAAAGCCACCGAGGACGCGGAATCCGAACTTGTGTTATCTCTTCAAGGCAACGCAACGGTATCCGCAACCGAGAACAACGAATAAGATTAACAACGATTACATCCGTAATCTTTCCACCTAAATCCAGAAACCGCCCGGGATAGCCCGGGCGGTTTCGTTTGTAATTTTTTTCGCATCTTCACATAAAATTTACCGTAAAGCAAAATTTTTATTTTTGTTGAAAGACATTGTCATATATTATGTGAAATAATTGCATTGTGAGGTGAAGATATGAAAAAAATAGTAATGGTTCAATTGTTGAAAGGCACGAAAGAAAAAATCGTTCGCCCCGAAAAAAAAGAGGTTAAACCTCTTGAAATTTATTACATAGGCGAAAATCGTTCGGAATTGTTATACGACGCGCGCGAAAAAGTCGTTTCGCGCACGACGGGTCTTTTCGGCAATACCGAAGTTACCGAGATAACCAACGCGTACGGCGTAAAATTCAGAAGGTACAAAAAAGTATTCTGATAACGACGGCAAAATACCGCACGGTAAACGTTATTAAAATTTCACGAGTTCGGGTTTGCGGTTATAATATCTCGTAAAGCCTTTAAAACCGATATCTTTCATTGCTTTTGCGACGGCGTCGTAATTATAACAAAGATTGTCCGCGCGGTGCGCGTCGCTGCCGAAGGATATTTTGTTTCCGCCGAGTTCTCTGTAGCGTCGAAGAACGTCGACGTCGGGGACGGAGAGATGACGCCTTGCGAAATCGGAACTTTTCTGAGCTCCGCGATACGTTTTGCTGTTAACTTCCAGGCATTTGTCTTTTTTGACGATTGTTCTTAGAATATCGTCGAAAATTTCGGCAAATTCATCGTAATACATGTCGGGTTCCTTATAAGGGGCGTTTCTCTGTATATAGCCGATATGGCCGACGATATCGTAATCGTACGGGGCGTCCAGACTTTCCCGTACGGCCTTTAAGTATTCGAGATATGCAAAGTGCTTGTAAGGACACTTATTGAAATATTCGGCAAAATACACTTCGCTGCCCAGTACGCAGTGAACGCTGTTGATGATTACGTCGAAATTTTTGCCGCGCAAATCTTTCATATAGAGTGAATTCGCGCTTTTCATATAGCCCAGCTCTATACCCGTCGCAAGGCGTATTTTGTCTGCGTAACGCGATTTGAAGCGTTGCATTTCGCCAAGATAGGCCGAAAGATTGAGTTCGGGATTATCGTATCCTAAAATTTTATAATCGCGGTTTAAGTGGTCGGTAATTGCGACGTAGTCGCAACCGAGCGCAACCGCTTTACCCGCAACGTCTTCGACGGCTTCCATTCCGTCGTCCGAAAAAATGCTGTGAACGTGGCTGTCGTGCATAAAACTGCTCCTTGTGCTTATTATACAAACGTAAGGCCGATATGTAAAGGATATACGGAAATTTTTACACCGAAGCCTGCTTGTCGGGTTTAAATTAAAAAAAACCTAAAAAACCTTACGCGCGTCACGGGATATCCGGGCGTTTTCTCCGTACGAGGGGACTATTATTGACAAAACGGAACAGATATATTAAAATATAATAAGTATTGATTATTCTTAATCGATACAAATCCCTTTTAACGGAGGACTGTATGAAACAAAAAAAATACGTAAGGATTCTTGCGCTGGTGCTTGTGCTCGTAATGTGCATAGGTATATTTACGGCATGCAAGAAAAATCCGGACGATACCCCCGGCGGAAACGATAAACCCGGCGGAGATACCCCCGGCGGAGGTACCGTCGTTACCGACGATTCCATGACGAGTTTCGTCAAAACGATGTTCAGAAGCGCCAACGAAATCGGCGCAGGCACCACGGTAAATCTCGAAAAAGGAAACGACATATCCTTTAATATCGGGTTTACGGTAAAAGTAATAAAAGATACCGAGACCCTTCCCGTCGAAGTTTACGTAAAAGGTTTTCTTGACAGAACCAACGTAGAAGAAACGTATGGCGAAAACGCAAACGGCGCCTATACGAAAGTCGGAGAGAACTACGTTCTTTACGACCCCGCCGTGCACGTCGATACGGAGGAACAGACGTTCGTCAGATATTCGCATTACTACAAACTCAAAGACAACAACGATACGAGAATAGATATCGCCGTCCGCGCGCAGAACGTCGATTCGTTAAGACTCTACTACACGAAAGGTAAAGTATACGCAACGATTGCCGGAAACAACCTGTTAATCGACCTCGGCCAGTTTGCGGATTTCAAGGACGGACAGAGTCTTGAAGATTTCGTTTATAACAAAATCGAATGGCTTCTCGAACAGGATATCGTAAAAAGCATTGCGGGCGCATTCGACGGAAAAGACTTTGACCTGAACAAAGTCGTTTCGGGCTTTATCAATCAGATTCTCGGTAAAACCGTCGAATATATTCCCGTCGCCGACGCGAAATACACCGCGGGCCGTCAGAAGTATTCCCTTCAGGGCGGAACGTACGTTAAAGACGATAACGGCACGTATTTCGTCAAAACGCTTGCCGACGACGTAATGGGTATGGCGCCTATTTCTATTGCCGGTATGATTAACCTTGACGGCAAAATGATAGCCGAAACGATTTTCGGTTCGGTCGATACGATGTATAAGTGCCTCGGCGAAACCATCAACCTCGAAGAAATTCTCAAAGCGATAGGTCCCAAGCTTTTCGACGCTCCCAACTGGGAAAAGAAAGTAGCAAACGGCTGGAAATCGGTCGATTTCGACAAAACCGGCGATAAGGCGGCCCTGATGCAGGGCGAATGCCGCGCGACGATTACTCTCGGCGGCGGACTCAAAGACCTTCTTGCAAGTTTTGCTCCGTCACTCAACGGCGCGATTCAGCTGGGATTCGAAAAGAAAGCCGGCTCGGGCGATAACGCGGGCAGAATGGACGCTTTCTTTGCAAGACTTAACTTCAACAACGTCGAGGAAGCGGGCGGAAAACTGGGCGTCGAGTTCAGAATTACCGATCTCGGTCTCGGCAACGCAAAAGACGATTTCGCAACTACAATCGATACCGATAATTACGGCGCGTTCAATTTCGACGCGGGTATGGACCTCGATATCAGCAAGAATCTGATGGAACTGCTTTTCAGAAACGCTTCTTCCGCGGATAATCAGATTGCGGTAAAATTCGGCGGCGACGACTTCTCGTTCGACGCGGCGACGAACACCTTTACCCTTCCCGAAAAATTAAGCCTTAATATAAAAGGCACGCTCGACCTCGAAAACTTCCTCAACACCAAAGCGTTGGCAACGCTCAAAGCGGGCGACAACACTATCGCCACGTTGCAGCTTTATGCGGCGGGAGACGACCTTGTCGCCGACGTCAAAGTGGACGACGCGTATAAAGGACTTATCGAAAATATTCTCGACGTTTGCGCCGCTATCGGAAACGGTACTATCGGCTTCAACGGATTCAGAAAGAACGGCGAAGGTAACTGGGGCTTCTATAACGACGACGGCACCGTGCGTACTCATAATCTCACAAACGGTGTTTACAGTTACGAAAGCATTAACAACGTACTTGACAATTTCGTAAAGACGGGCGAAATGAGAGTTGAAGGACTTAACGTCATAAATCTTATCAACGCGCTTATCTCGGGCGATAAGAAAATTTACGTCAACTTCAACAAGGCTCCTGCCGCCGCCGAAATTGAAAACGGCAGGTATTCGGCGGATTTCCTTCTTACCACAATTATGGGCGACGGAACGCACGGTCTTCTTGCCGCTCTTCACAAGATAGTGTCTTTCGGCGAGGATTACGTTGCGATATCGGGCGTAAACGCGCTTTCTTCGATAATGACCACCATATTCGAATATAAGGCTGCCGACGACGTCGTGCTTTCGCCTTCCGTAATAATCGGTTCTCTTATGCATATGGCCGCAGACGGATTCCAGTTTATGGGATATAATAATTACAACGCGGCCGAAGATTATATGCGCTTCGAGGAGCAGGCCGTCATTCTTATGAGCCGCGGTATCGTGCTTAACGATAAGACGGGCAACAGACTTCTTCCCGATACCGAAATAACCGCAGTCCGCGGACAGGACAGACTTTCTCCCGCACAGGAAAAATTCCAGGCATATATCAATGCCGGAGACGACGTTACCCGCGCGAAACTCGAGGCCGAACTCAAAGAATACGGCTATGCGGTAGTAACCTGCACCGACGGCACGAAAGCGATGTATCCTTACGTTTTGTGGAATAAATTCAGTTCCGACGAGACCGCCGCGCTTGCAAACGGATTCGTCAAAGACGGAAACGAGCTGAAAGCCAAAACCGTCGATACGCTTAAAGCCGAACTGATTGCAAAACTCAACGGCGAAGGCGCGAACAAAGATAACTTCGTAAGCGTCGGAAAGGCCGAACTCACGCAGTTGTTGCGCCTCGGTAAAGCGATTATGCCCGTAGTCGACGCGGAAGGCGTGTGGACGATAGCGTACGAATACGACCCATTGTTCGACGAGTCGTATCTTAAAGAACTCGGCGCTAAAGTCGGCGTTTATACCGAAAAAGACGGCGGACGTATCACCCGCGGAAGCGTAAAACTTGAAACGTGGCTTATCGGCGGCGAAAGCGTACTCGAATGCTATATGAACTTCCTTACTTCGGCACCTGAAATTAACATAAACGATAATCTCGTGTCCGAGGCAACGAAAGCCAACGCTTTGAAGATTTCCGCAGTGGACGTTTCGGAGCTGTAAAAGCATTTTAAAATTAAAAGAGCCGCGTACAGCGGCTCTTTTCTTTTTTTAAGAATAATTCTTTACTTATCTTTATCCGTGTGATAATATCATAAGTATAAAAATAAGTTTCAAGAGGTGGGGAAATGCTGCTTAACCGATTGCTTATAAAAGCCGTCGCGCCGACGCCTAAAATCGAAAAATACAAAAGATATTTGTTTATCGCCCCTCATCCCGACGATATAGAAATCGCCGTCGGAGGCACCGTGGCAAGGCTTGCGAGAGAGGGCAGGGAAGTTTATTTTCTCGTCTGTACGGACGGTCGTTTCGGCACCGAGGACGAAAACGTCAGCCCCGAAAGTCTTGTCGCCGCGAGAAGGGAAGAACAACTTGCAAGCGCGCGTATTCTCGGCGTAAAAGACGTCGTATTTCTGAATTACGAGGACGGCGGAATGTATGACGAACTCGAACTCAGAAAGGATATTGCGCGGACGATAGCGCGTATCAAGCCCGAGGTTGTCGTATGTCCCGACCATAAACTCTATTCGGAATGCCACCCCGACCACCTTGCCGTGGGCGAAAACGCGTCGAAAGCGTACTTTATGTGCAGCAATGTTAATATGATGAAAAGTATAGGTTCGGATGAAATAGCAAAACCCGACGTTCTGGCGTTCTATTTTACCGGTAAACCTAATCGTTATGTAAAAATAACAAAAAAAGATTTCGAAAAAAACAAACGGGCGTACGCATGCTTCGTTTCGCAATGTCCGCCTCCCGACAACGGCAAAAGTCTGATGTTGTATATGCGACTTAAAATCCGCCTTAACGGAATGCGCAGCGGACATATCCGCGCCGACGCTTTCCGCACGATGCACAACATGCATATCCATTGTTGCGCCGAGGCTGAGGACACTGCCGCAAAACGCCCGCTGTAATACGGAGAAAAACGATGACAAAACAAAAACTCACTGCTGAAGAAAAAGCCGCAAAAAAAGCGGCGCGAAAAGAGAAGTTTAGAGCAATGAACGAAAAGAACGGCACCAGATGGCAGGCGTTCAAATACCTGCTGTGCACGGCAAGCGCGGGAATTATTCAATTCGTTTCCTTTACCATAATGACTTATGCGTTTGCAAAGCTCGACTGGGGAACGATTAATTTCATTACGCCTATGCCGAAAACGACGTTCGTCGCAACGACGGTCGCGCTTTGCCTGTCCGTATTGTGGAATTTTACGCTCAACAGAAAATTCACTTTCAAGTCGGCGAAAAACGTGCCCGTAGCGATGGCGCTCGCATTTTTATTTTACGTTCCGTTTTATCCCTTCCAGACCTGGTACGTTCACGTAGTATCCGAGGCAATCGGCGGGCAGGAATGGGCAAAACTAATTGCCGAGGCAACGGTTATGCTTATTAACGGCGTGCTTGAATTCTGCTGGCAGAAATTCGTTATTTATCGTAAATCGGCAAACACCGCGCCGCAGAAAAACAAAAATCCCGAAGCAGCAACGGCGGAGGGAAGCGCGGATGACGACGGAGAAGAAAAAATCGTAAAAGAAGGTTTCGTCGACGCGGCGCTCGAAATAGGCCATATCAAAGACGAAGGCATCGATATTTCCGCCGTCGAAGTCGGCGAAGAGGAAGAGATTAAAAAAGGTTAATGCCCGAACTCTTTAAAAGCACGCCGGACGCGTGCTTTTTCGTTGTTTAAAAATTGCGGATAAAATCGTTCGGACGGCGCATACTTTAACGGGAGGCTGTTATGAAAAAGAAAGCGAACAATAACGCGCCGGATTTATCGGCGTTTGCGCCTAATCCGTTCGACCCTCTGGGAATGTACGGTTGTTATCCCGCCATAATCAATTTCGGCGAAACCGAAGAACTCGAAACGCCTACGCAGGACGCCGACGACCTGTAACCGCGCCGATATTCAGATTCGTAAGATGGAAAACGTAACAACGAAAAGAGCGTACGGCTAAAAAGCGCAAAAAAAATCACCGACGAATCGGTGATTTTTTAACTATTTAATTAATTGTCAGTTGCAAGCTTTGACGGCTTCTTTCGTGCCGAAATAGAAGGCTTTACCGGATACGCCGAATTTGATGTTTTTCATATCTTCAAGCGATTCCTTATATTCTTCTTCGGTTATATTGCCGTTATCTTTTGCTTTCTTGAGTTCTTCCTTAGCGGCCTTCGTTTTTTCTTTGTAAACTTTGTTGAACGCTTTTGCGTCTGTAGTATTGTCAAAGTAATAGATGGTTACGCCGTTGTCACCGTTTGTGCCGGTAACCACTGCGTCGCATTTGCCGGTAAGAGTAACGCCGAATGCGGTAGCGGCAAGCACGGCTGCTGCGTTTGCGGCGTTAGCAATACTTCCGTTTTCGACTACTGTGGCAACGTATCCGTTTTTCTCGAGATTTTCTTTGGCTTTCGAGAAGTCGGACGGTACGCACGCGGCAAGCACGGTTGTGAGAAGAGCAACTACAAGAATTACGGCAATAATTTTGCCAACGTTCTTTTTCATAACAAATAATCCTCCATAATTTTCAGATACAGACATTATATTACGGATATTTACAACTGTCAACAAAAATTGTCTTTCGGATAAGAATAGTTTTTTGCCGAATTTTCTTTATTTAGCAACGGAAAGTGATATAATATCTTACGGTAAACGGAAGGAGAATGATATGATTATTCACGGATTGAACAAACTGACGCTGCTGGATTTCCCGGGACTTACCGCATGCACCGTATTTACGGGGGGATGTAACTTCAGATGCCCCTTCTGTCATAACGGGAGCCTCGTGCTCGCGCCCGACGGACAACCTGTTATTCCCGAAGAGGAAGTATTCGGTTATCTTGAAAAAAGAAAGGGAATTCTGGAAGGCGTTTGCGTAACGGGCGGAGAACCCACGCTTAATGCGGACCTTATCGATTTTCTGAAAAAGGTCAAAGCGATGGGTTATAAGACGAAACTCGATACAAACGGCACCAATCCCGATATGCTTATCCGCGCGGTGGAGGAAAAAGCCGTCGATTACGTCGCCATGGACATTAAAAACAGCCGCGAAAAATACGGATTATCCGTCGGAATTAAAAACTACGACACCTCTAAAATCGAAAAGAGCGTAAGTTTTTTGCTTGAAGACCGCGTCGATTACGAATTCCGCACCACGGTCGTGAAAGAATTTAACGACGAGGAATCTTTCAAAGGCATAGCGGAGTGGATAAAAGGCGCGAAAAAATATTTTTTGCAGGCGTTTAAAGACAGCGGCGACCTGATAGACGAATCCGTACACGGGCTTTCACGCGACGAAATGCTTGCTTTATTGCCCGTTTTCGATAAAAAAGTAGGAAAAGTCGAAATCAGGGGAATGGACTGATACCACAATATCTTGTGGTCTGTTTTGAATTTTTTATCAATATATTGTAAAATCGATTGACAGCCTCAATATGCGCGTGATATACTGCATTATGCTGTGAAAATTCGGCTGTTCACGGAAAACAAAACGGAAAATGCCCTGCCCGAACGGGGCGATTTTATTGCAAAAAACAAAAGAATATATAAGGAAACGAGGAAAATGTATCAGGTAATTAAAAGAGACGGCGCCATTGCCGATTTTGATTTGAAAAAAGTGTCGGTTGCCATTACGAAGGCTTTCGACGCCACTAACAAACAATACGTTCCCGCAATCATCGAACTGTTGTCGCTTCGCGTAACGGCGGACTTCGAGGATAAAATCGAAAACAATCTCGTCCACGTCGAAGATATTCAGGACAGCGTCGAGCACGTCCTCGAGCAATCGGGCTACACCGACGTTGCGAAAGCCTACATTCTTTACAGAAAGCAGCGCGAAAAGATGCGCAACATGAAGTCGACGATTCTCGATTATAAAGAGGTCGTAAACAATTACGTAAAACTTGAAGACTGGCGCGTTAAAGAAAATTCGACGGTTACTTATTCGGTGGGCGGACTTATTTTAAGCAACAGCGGCGCAATTACCGCAAACTACTGGCTGTCGGAAATATACGACGAGGAAATCGCACGCGCACACAAAAACGCCGATATTCACATTCACGATTTGTCGATGCTTACGGGCTACTGCGCAGGCTGGTCTCTGAAACAGCTCATTCAGGAAGGTCTTGGCGGAATACGCGGAAAAATCACCTCAAGTCCCGCGTCGCACCTTTCCACTCTTTGCAATCAGATGGTCAACTTCCTCGGAATTATGCAAAACGAATGGGCGGGCGCGCAGGCCTTCTCGTCTTTCGATACCTATCTCGCTCCTTTTGTCAAAATAGATAATCTTTCATATAAGGAAGTAAAACAGTGCATACAGTCGTTCATTTACGGCGTAAATACCCCGAGCCGCTGGGGCACTCAGGCGCCGTTTACGAACATAACGCTCGACTGGACCGTTCCCAACGACCTTGCCGAACTCAACGCAATCGTAGGCGGCAAGGAATGCGACTTTAAATATAAGGATTGCAAAAAGGAAATGGATATGGTCAATAAGGCCTTTATCGAGATTATGATAGAGGGCGACGCAAACGGCCGCGGATTCCAGTATCCCATTCCCACGTATTCCATCACCCGCGATTTCGACTGGTCGGAAACCGAAAACAACAAACTTCTTTTCGAAATGACCGCAAAGTACGGCACCCCGTATTTTTCGAACTATATCAACAGCGATATGGAACCCAGCGACGTCCGCAGTATGTGCTGCCGTCTGCGTCTCGACCTGCGCGAACTCCGCAAAAAATCGGGCGGCTTCTTCGGAAGCGGCGAAAGCACGGGCTCTATCGGCGTAGTTACCGTAAACCTTCCCCGAATAGCCTATCTTGCGACGGACAAAGAGGACTTCTACCGTCGTCTCGACAAGATTATGGATATCTCGGCGCGCAGTCTTAAAGTAAAACGCGACGTTATTACGAAACTTCTCGACGAGGGACTGTATCCTTATACGAAACGTTACCTCGGTACGTTCAACAACCACTTCTCGACAATAGGACTCGTGGGAATGAACGAGGCCGGCCTCAACGCAAAATGGTTGAAAAAAGACCTGACTAACGTCGAAACGCAGGAATTCGCAAAAGAAGTTCTCAATCATATGAGAGAAAGACTTTCCGATTATCAGGAAAAATACGGCGACCTGTATAACCTCGAAGCGACCCCTGCCGAATCTACTTCTTACCGCCTTGCAAAACACGATAAGGAGCAGTTCCCCGATATCATAACGGCGTCCGAAAACGACAATATTCCGTATTACACCAACAGCTCGCATCTCCCTGTCGGATATACGGCGGATATTTTCTCGGCGCTCGACGTTCAGGACGAATTGCAGACCCTTTATACTTCGGGTACGGTATTCCACGCCTTCCTCGGCGAAAAACTGCCCGACTGGAAATCCACCGCAAAACTCGTGCGTACAATAGCCGAGAATTATAAACTGCCTTATTACACCATCTCGCCTACCTACAGCATCTGCAAGGAGCACGGCTATATCACGGGCGAACACTTCAAATGTCCTAAATGCGGCCAGCCCGCCGAGGTTTACAGCCGTATCACCGGATATTACCGCCCCGTTCAGAACTGGAACGACGGTAAATTGCAGGAATTCTCGCAAAGGAAAACCTACGATATCGCAAACTCCGTCTACCACGGACAAAATCAGAACATTGTGGCGGCAGAGGCCTGCCCGTGCGACAAGGAAGAAGCTCCGAAGGCGCAGAATAACGGCGAAATATTGCTCTTTACCACCAAAACCTGCCCCAACTGCAAAATGGCAAAAATGATGCTTGATAAGGCCGGTATTAAATATACCGTCATCGACGCCGAGGACCAGAAGGACCTGACTATGAAATACGGCGTCAAAAAAGCCCCCACTATGCTCGTTGATAACGGACAGGGTTACGACCGCTACGAAAACGCGAGTTTCATCAAGAAATTCGTCGAAAACGCAAAATAATATGATTTACGATATGATTGTTATCGGCGCGGGGACGGCAGGAATGACTGCCGCCCTCAACGCTTTAAGAAACGGCAAAACGGTTCTCGTGCTCGAAAAGGAAACCGTCGGAGGACAAATTTCTTTTTCGCCGCGCGTTGAAAACTTCCCCACGATTATGGCTATATCGGGCGCAGAACTTTCGGACAGACTTTTCGAACAGATTATGAGTCACGGCGCCGATTTCGAACTTGAAAAGGTTACCGGCGTCGAAAAAAACGGCGACATATTTACCGTTACCACCGAATACGGCGCTCACGAGGGCAGAACGGTGATTATCGCAACGGGCGCAAGCCCCAGAAGAATAGGAGTCGAGGGCGAGAACGAACTCGTCGGACACGGCGTTTCCTATTGCGCGCTGTGCGACGGCGCCTTTTATAAGGACGAAGAAGTCGCGTTGATAGGCGACGCTAACACCGCGCTTCAGTATGCGTTGTTCCTTACGGGATATTGCAAAAAAGTGCACGTCTGTACGCTGTTCGACAGGTTCTTCGCCGATAAAGCGCACGTCGATAATCTTATGACGAAAGACAACGTCGCGGTTTATCACAATCTTTCGCTCCGGGAGTTTTTAAGCGAGAACGGCGAACTTACCGGGCTTGTCTTTGAAAATACGACGGATAAATCCGAATTCCGGCTTCCCGTAAAGGCGGTGTTCATTGCGATAGGGCAGGTGCCCGATAACAAGGCGTTTGCAAATCTGTGCGATATCGATAAAAACGGCTACGTTATCGCCGGAGACGACGGAAAAACCCGCACGGACGGTCTGTTCGTTGCGGGGGATTGCAGGACGAAATCCGTGCGGCAACTCGCAACCGCGGCGGCGGACGGCGCAATCGCCGCAACCAACGCTTCGCTTTACCTTAAATGAAATATGCCGCGCGACAGGATTATCCTGCTTGCGCGGCTTTTCTCTTGACAAACGCCCGACAAAAGGCTAAAATTTTTTCAGTATAAAAGATTAAAAGCGCTTCCTTAGTTAAATGGATATAATAAGCCCCTCCTAAGGAGTAAGTCT
>MSGY01000007.1:0-1922 GCA_001940895.1 Christensenellaceae bacterium Phil10
CTGCGGATAACGGTCAAGCACACGCTTTGCCAGCTTTTGCTGATTGCGTAATGGCTTCAACTTCTCGGATACGGCACGGGCGGCAGCTTTATTGTTGTCGCTTTCCTCCTTGGATTTCGGATGGCGATTGCGATTTCGTATATCCTGCCGTTCTCTTTCCAGCGTAACAATTTGTTCGGTCACATTATTTTCAAAGGAAACAATCTCTTTCTCTGTGTGAAGTTCGTTATTTTTGAGGAAGAAATATTCTTCGGTCAGCTGCTTTTCAAGTGTTGCCGAATACCGTATTGCCGGTGTAAGTGCTCTGTTCCCAAGCTCCGCCTGAGCAATATCCTTTGTCAGTCGGATCAGTTCGAGGAGAATAAGGATCAGAACATCGATGAGCACAGTAACGGTATCATTGGAATGGAAAACTTCAAATTCAAGCTGTTTTTCAAGGGAAAGCATAGGATAATACTTCACCTTTCTCAGCCTTTGCTTTGGGGCATTGTACCCATCCCAATTTTTTGTAATACGGTCACGGATGCGTTCCTCGGTATAACCCAGCGTATCAAGGCGAAGGGGGCGTTTCCATTCGGGGAGTCTTACGGTAATATGAGCATATCTGTCCTCTGTCCGTTCTACAATATACCCTCGCTCCCGTAATTGGTCACGGAAGCTCTCCAAGGTGCCGGAACGCTTGATGACATCCTCAATATCCGCTTTGAGTATATCCCTATGGCTAATGCCGCCGTTTTTGTGAATCCAGTAATCTTTCTTGTGATTGCCTGTGAACTTGCTCGGCGGTAATACGCTTTTATTATGCTCCGCACATACTCTGTCGGAAATCTCACGGAGCTTGTAATGGTCGGAGATATGATTCTCAAACTTTCTGCCGGTGCGGAAGGAAACCGAGTTTACAACAATATGATTATGAATATTGTCCGTATTTAGGTGGGTGGTGACGACAATCTCATAATCGTCGCCCCACATACGCTTTGCGGTTTCCATTCCGATTGCGTGTGCTTCTCCGGGTGTAATCTCTCCTGCAACAAAGCTCTGATAACCGTGATATGCCACGTTGCCGCCCGGTTTTCCGTAGCGCCGTTTTGTTGCCGTCATACACTCATAGGCTCTTTGGGGCGGGCAGTTGATTGCAGATACATACATTGTTTGGTCGGTCTTAGCATCGTTGCCCACATAGTTAAGGGTGGCGGCAAGGTCAGCATCCAAATAGCGTCGGTCTGTGGTTTTGTCTGGGTTGTCGGCATAGTCGATAAGTTCTTTCAATCGGCTCTTAACGGGCCAGAATCCGGTGGTTGCCACAACATCACCTCTTTTCGTATCTCTGCCGCCGGTTGCTTGCGGTCATCCAAAAACTCGGCGTAAATATCATCGAATAATTGCAGTGCCGCCGCTTCTGTTTCGGGAGATAATTCCCGATTCATCAGCTCACACAGCTTACCGTAGAAATGATAAAAGGCATCGGGATTCACCGTTTTCGGTGTATATCCCAATGCCCTTTGCAATACATATTCACTTACAGACAAGCCGCATTGTTTGGATATTCGCTGTATGCGTTCCTTGTCTTTGGGCTTCAGCCGTATCTCCATACGGGCGAACTTTTCTTTCGGGTTTCTGTTCATAAAACCAATCCTTTCATAATGGGGTGTTAGGGGCATTGCTCCTAAAGAGTAAATAGGCAGTAGTGCCTATTTTGAGTTGGAACTTGCCGTACAAGTTCCCTGCTTGTTACAGTATGAGACATACCGCCGAAAGGCTTATGCGACATTTCTCGGTATGGCTCGTACTGTATAACTTTCTCGGAGCGTTCTCCTGATAGAGCCGAAATGCAAATGACATCATAAATGCTGTCACTTTTGCAGAGAAAACGGAAATGACAGCATTTTTACCTTGTTTTGCTGTCATCCGAACATATCCAA
>MSGY01000007.1:2115-4855 GCA_001940895.1 Christensenellaceae bacterium Phil10
GATTTATGACGGCGGCGGTCTAAGTGCTGTAAAAACTCTGCCGCCCGCCGTTCCTCTGCTTTATTGGGGTTAAAGCGTACCGTTATCTGATAGTCCTTCATACGCCTTTACCTGCCGAAAGCTGAATTTCCGCAAGGTATTCATATCCCTTTGCGGCGGCGGAAATATCATCAACAAATACCGTTCTGACGGGATTAGTCTTGCAAAAGTTCTTGATAAGGCAACCGCCGCCACCGGTCACATACAGCTTCATGGTGTTCTCATCATAGCCGTGCTCACGAAGTCTGCGGAAAATATCCTGCACATATTCATTTGCAACTGCTTTAATGATTTTAAGATCGCTTGTGGGAATTTCCGCCGTTCCCGTGCGTAAAACTTGCTCAATGATAAAGTCATTGATCTCCCGCTGAGTTTTCTGCATAAAGGCTTCTCTGACGGCAAGGGTGCATTGATAGGTGCCAAACTTCTCGGTATACATTTTCCCCGACTGCGGCTTACCGTTTATCATATACAGCACATTCATCGTGCCGTTACCAATATCCGCAACAAGATTGACGCCTGTTAGCTTGGTGGCAAAGGGTGCAATAGCGGCATACCCCTGCGGATAAATACTCACGCCTACAATGCGGATGGTGTAATCGGTTTTCTTGTAGGTGAAGCTCACTTCTTTGTTCTTGGAAAGATAGGCAGCAAAGTCTGCTTTTTGTCCGCTTGTCCAAGTGAGGGGCAGTCCTGCGGCAATATGAACATCGGCATTGGTGATATTCTCCGCTCTCAGCTCCTTTGCAATTGCCACAAGGGTTAGTAGATAATAGTCCTCGTCCTTGATTTTATCGGGTGCAAACTCCTTGTGTCCTTCTCCGATGAGGTAGTACCGACCGTTGTAGACCAGCATATCTGCTGTAAACAGCGGCTCGCTATCAGACGCCATAATGCCGGTGGGAAAACAGCAGTTTGCCGTTTTCATATTTCCATAGCCGTGGTCGATACCGATAATTTTGGTGGTGTTAAAGTTCTTCATAAAAAATCTCCTTTACTTCAATAAATTTTGTTTTTGGATTTGCTCGTACAGTTTGGTTTCGGCGGGTAACACGGCTTCTTTGAAATAGTTGCAGTAAATACCGCTGATACAAAGAAGCTGTACGCATTTGTGTTCCTCGCCGTCATCAAGCAGCAGGCAGTTATCGCCGATGCAGTTCGCACATTGCTCCCTGACAAGACGGTGTATCCTGTCCACCTGATTTGCCTTGATTTTCAGTACCATAGATTTCTCCTTTCTTCGGGCAGCAAAAAAGCCGCCGGTTTCCCGACGGCTAAAGCTCCCGATATTTTTTTGAGGTTGTTTCGCTCCCTCACTTAATAGAATGGAGAAACTTTCGAAAATTAAATGGAATAACACAACAGGGTGAAATAGATAAACACAACACGCCGTATCTATTGATTTTAATGGGATTTTGTGATATACTAATTAAAAAATGATACCAAAAACAACGGATACTTGAAAAATTATTTTTGTTTTTCTTCTAAAAAGGTTCGAGCGACTTTTATGGGACAGTTGTTATGTTAAAATATATAGGAGGAAACGGCAATGGAAACAGTTAACCGACTCTTAACGGCGGATTTTCGTGACGGCAGAGTGCGAATCGGCGGCAAATCCTATTACGCAGGCACTTATGCCAATCATCTGCTCAATCAATACTACAAAAACGATACCGCCGCACGAATCAGCGTTTTCATGATGCACATTTGGAATGTTACCGACCAGTTAAAGCTGTCCTATCTGAAAACAAGAGACTATCTTTCGGCGGGGAAAGATATACAGTATATTCTTAATACACTCCCCAAGCTGAAGCCCTTTGACACTCTGGATATTGAATCGGAACGGAAGCGTATCAGCGAGCTGTTTACGGAAGCTGCCGCAGAGGAGATTATGGACTTCTTTTCCCTCCGTGCAAGGATTACGGAGCGTGACGAAGGGAAAGTATTGTTCGATATATTTCCTGCCGATTACGATAAAGAGAAGTATAAAAGCATAAACGCAACAATAGCGGAGGTGCAAAGTACCCTTTCGTTCTACAACAGCATTGCAGAGGATATGCAAAAGGCGTTTGCCCGTCTTACAACCTTTGTACGCCGTGTAGACGAAGCAAGTCGATTTGATGAAGCACATCTGCTGCCAATCGCTTTGGAAATCTTCAAGGACAAGCCTTCTCCTGTATCTACCCAATATGTACCGTATAAGAAAAACGCAAGCAGTAAGGCGGCTACCGTTGCCCGCAGATTATTCTTTGATAGCTATTACAGCTTTGTGCTGACCGATTTCTTTGAGGGATTACACTACGGGCATTATCCGAGGAAATGTGAAATATGCGGAAAATACTTTCTTATGACCTCTGCTCGCCGTCAAAGATATTGCACCGGAACAGCACCTTATGAAATACGGGGCAAAAAGGTAAGCTGTCGCACCTATGCCGCCAGCATCAACCGCAAGGAGCTTGCCGCAGCCGATCCCATTGTGGCTCTTTACACCAGCCGCTGTAATGCCATACGGAGTGAAAAATCCAGAGGTACGATTACCGAGGAATTTGCAAAGGCGGCATTGGAGCTTGCAAAAGAACACAAGCTCAAAGCACAGTTAGAAGATGACTATGCTCAAAAACACTATCCCATTGAAATGAGCAGAAACACCCTGTATGCCGAAACGGACAAAAGATTGAAATAACCCATAGCACACGCAAAA
>MSGY01000008.1:0-1981 GCA_001940895.1 Christensenellaceae bacterium Phil10
GAACACTCGCCAGCCTGTGTTACTCCAACAAGCGTCACACATATAAGTGGTTTCACTACCACTGCCAGCGGCAGAAGGAAGCATTGCAAACGAATTGTTGGTGTCAAGACCGAGAGCAGTAATGTAAGAATTGCTCCAATTCGTTGCGCCGTTATACGAGAGCTTGGTGTAGTTCGTAGAGGTATCATCGGCATACTTGGTCGGGTCGTTGCAGAACCAATACTCGCCGCCGTTGAAGTTCAGACCGTCAACCCATTCCCAAACATTGCCCCAGAAACCTTCGATTCCACGCCACACGACATCGACTTTACCGTCTGTGCCAGCTGGTCTGCCTGTGAGGTTCGGAACATTGTTGGTAGAGCCAGAAGCGATAGAATTGCTGTTTCCGTCACAATAACCTCTGCCGATTGCTGTCTGCATATTGCACGTTGCAAACTCCACAAGCATGAGCATTTCGATAGCGGAATAGGCGGTCAAGTCAATCAGACCCCAACCTGTACCTTTGTTCTTTGCGTTAGTACGCATTGCCGCTCTCGTCTGACTTACTTGAGGACTTGCACCGCTCACAGACTTGTTATTGCTCGATGTTTTGTAAGCACCGATATGGAAATAGTCTCTTTCCACATTTCCATGCTTAAAAGCAGGGTGAAGCGTAAAGCCTGTGGTTGCTTTGTCGGCAATCTTGAGGTATTCCACATTTCCAGATTTGTACCGTCTGAACCAGAACTTCGGAATCTTCACCATTACATCATTGCCGATGTTCTCACGCACAATGCCGCTCCAAGGGTAACAGTTATCAAAACTGCTTGCGCCGGGGGTCGTGCCGACTGAAGCTGTTGCGGTTTTGCCAACGGAATCGTCTGTCCTTGCCCATGTGGGAGAAGTAACAGAGGTGTCTCTGCTGATACCGTAGATTTTCACAAAGGAAAGCTCTACACTTCTGCTCTGGCCAGAGGAGGTAATGCTGACAGAATCGCTTGCAGTCTCAGAGCCTTGCGTTGCGGTAATGACCCATGTGCCTACATTATGTACAGAGAAGGTATAGCTCCCTGTCGTGGTAGGTGCGGTATAGGTCGTACCCTCACAAGAGCAAGTGACCGTAGCCCCGGCAGGGTAGGTTACTGCAATGGTAGATGTGAAGAAATAATAGGTAGCCGTGTAAGCCGTAGTAGCCCCTGCAACGGAAACCTTCGAGGTAGTATTCCCCGGCTGAGAGTACCCTTCGACAGCACCGTACTCAATGTGGTAGGTATGCCCGATACCAACCGTAAAGGACGCTGTGAGGTGAGACGGAGTGATTGTGACGCTCTTTGTCTGCGTACCGTCTGTCTCGTCTACACAGGTAACAGTTGTGCTTGTGAACTCTGCCGGGTTGTCCACGTTCACTGTCACGTTTACCTTCTCACCATCTTCGGGAGAGGTCTCTGCTCTGTTCGCTTCATTGCTCGACAGGTTGTAAACACCTTGCGTGGAATAAGGGAACGCAGAGAAGTAGTAGGTCGTACCTTCGGTGAGACCTGTTACCTCGAATGGTGTGGAGACATATTCGTCAAGGTTTGTGTTATCCACCACCAAATCACCGTCAGTAATGGTCGCAGGATAATCGGTGGTGCTTTTGCGAATCATGACACCCTTGACAGAACAAATGAGGTTTCCTGCACCGTCATAGCTGTCAGCTGGTTCTTGAAATCGCAAACCAATACTGTTTTTTGAAAGAGAGAACGCCGCAAACGCTCTCATGTTATTAGGAGCTTGACCCATCTTTTGCAAGAGTGTATCAACCGTCCATTTTGCTTCTGCCCAACTCATTTAATGTACCTCCTCACTGATACTTCCGTCCGCATTGAACGTAATTGTCTTGGTTTTGGTAAGAACATTGCTCACATAGAGCCTTTGCTGAATCACATTTGCCGAAACAAAGACCGTTTCGATTTCCTTTGTGCCGTAAGTCTCGGTGATGGTCGTACCGTCCGCAGAAAAC
>MSGY01000008.1:2041-3927 GCA_001940895.1 Christensenellaceae bacterium Phil10
CCTGCTACATCTGTACCAAGCTGACCTTTGATGAAATCAAACCAAGTGTTGAACAACGCTTCCTGTTGAGACTCAAACTGAGTGACCTCGTTTCGATAGGTGGTTTCGATAGTGTTGATTATCTCGTCACCTTGCGTCTCCAAGTCAGCAATGTAGTCCGTAAACCCTGCTTGGGTGGTGTCAGCGGTGTCCTCAAACAAACCCTTTTGCGTGTTGAAGTAGTTTTGGAAAGCACTATAAAGGTCAGTTCCGTCTTCCACCATAGACATAAGCGTGTTGAGAGCTTCGTTCATTCGGTTTGCCTGTAGCGCACCGAAGAAAGAGTTCTCTCTGTGGCTGTACACGGTCACATCTTGGAACGATACTGTACCGTCCGGGTTGTTGACTTGGTTGTACTTTTTGAGTCCGCTCCATACAGCGTCCGTGTAATTAACTGGTAAAAGTTCCCACGACATTACAAGTCTCCTCCTTTCATGCCGAAATTCCATGTGAACATTCTTCGACCCTCAGTCTCGTTGGTGAGCCTGTTGTACAGGTCAAGAATTGCCCCTTCAAGGCGGTTAAGCTCGATATAATCCGGGGTAGCACCGTTGTCCGCATAGACAGGGGCAGTACCATAGGACATTTGAAGGGTGTTCACATTGATGGTATTCAAATTGCTTTCAAGCTGATTGATTTCATCAGCGTAAAAGTAATTTGCCGGGGTTCTGTTTGCTCCAAGGGAAACGATAGAAAATTCATCGTACAGAGCAATCGCCATTTCTCGTAAATGCACGAGGTTGTTTTTGATACGGTTGAAATCCACCGCATTGAATCTATCTCCTGTGTAATTCCCATCGGAATCTACAGCACCGTACCAGTCCGTTTTAGGTGTAGACCACGCCATACTAACCCTCCCATCTTCGAGCCGTAACCTTGCCCGAAAAACTCTGATTGAATCCGAGGGTTTGTCGGTAAACTTTTACCTTCATACCGTCATGGAACTCATTCTCTTGGTAGATGATGTCGTTCACATCGAGTTCCGGGTTGCCCCTCGTGTTGTACTCATACTCAATGCCAGACGCATAGTAGTCACCGAGCCAATTCGCAAGGTCGGTAGCCATACCGATGTCAGACATAAGAGGATTTTCCCATTTGACAGTTTTCCCTCGATTACCAAGGGTCTTTGTGGCATACTGCTCAACGATTTTGTAGCGGTAGCCGAAAATCTCTAAACGGTACTCTCCTGCCGCAAGGAACTTGACCGTTATGTAGTAGTTTCCACTTTCAACGATGGAAACGCCGCCTGTCATGTTCTCCAAAACCGCTCTGAAATTGTAGGACGGTTCGCCAACAAAGAAGGTCATGACTTGGTTTACCGTGACATTAACTTCCTCGCTTACAAGGCTTTCTTCCTGTACACCGCTTTGGTAGCTGTAGCAAGGGACGATTACCTCTCGAATAAGCTCTTGTTTAATGGCTTTTGGGGAAGAAGTCATATCGGTACGAGTCATGGTGAAATCAGTGATGTCACCAAAGGAGAAATTGTTCAGAACTATGCGGTTGTAGGGTTCTGCCGTTCTTGTGAACTCAATCTGCATTGTGTCGAAATCGTCAAACTCCTCGTGAAGAATCGTCACCCTCTGGATTTCGTCTGCCCCAACGTCAAGTTCTGTTACCAGCACTCCGTTGTTATAGGTACGGATTGTGAACGCCGCAGGAATCGACTGTCCAAAGGTGAGTCTCACACCGTAGTACATACAGGCAACTTCCTGTGTCACTGTGATAACAGGATTTGTATTGAATGTACTGTCTGCCTTTGAAAGCTGTGACGATACGAAGCCTGTATTGAGGACATTACCGTTCAGATTCCTCGGCAAGAAGAACATACCGCCGCCGACTGTCGT
>MSGY01000009.1 GCA_001940895.1 Christensenellaceae bacterium Phil10
GTGAAGTAAAATCAGTCATAGTCAGGCGGAAAATATAGCCGTTTTTATGAAGATACCTTCAACCGCCTCCGAAGATACCTTCATCGGCTCACGAAGGTATCTTCAAGTGCCAACGAAGGTACCTTCATGAAAATGGCAGTAAAATCAACTCAAAATAAGGATATATGAACACATTTAATTTTAATCCTATATCCAGTTATGTCACATTGCGTTTTACATTTTTTTGTGTTGTCGGGGTTTAGAAAATTCTTGACGAACTTATGCCTCCTCCAAAGTAGTACTATTGCGATGAAAATACAAAAGTGCACAACAAACTGGCAATCTCTTTTGTCGAGGAAGCATGGATATAGCTTACATGCCAGTTGTTAAGTTAAATATTCAGATTCAATACACTGGGCAATGAAAAAGTTCCTTAAGATATTGGTGTACCAATAATTGAGTATTGACAATAGTTTGCTAAAAGAAACACTTATATAAAAATCAACAGTATATGGTAAATTCTATAACCAGCAAATCGGATAGCATACAAGTGGTTTATGACAATTATCTCAATAATAGATATATTGTAAATCGTATGTATCAAAGGAAACTTGTATGGACGCAAGAAGAGAAGAAGGCATTTATTGACTCTATTCTCAACAACTATTCAGTACCCCTCTTCTTGCTTGCCCAGAACAGTCTTCCTGACGGGGGGATGGAATATGAAATAATAGATGGAATGCAGAGGCTGAATGCGATAGTGGCTTTCATTGAGAATGAATACCCTATAGAGTATAATGGGCGGTCATGCTATTTCAGCCTTGACACACTGGCCAGTACTCTTAATAAGCTGCAAGAACACCAACTTGTTCAGAAGACTCCCATCATGCCCAAAGACATCTGCTTGAAGATTGTGTCATATCAGATACCCTTTTCTTATATTGTAGCAGACAAATCAAGTGTGGAGGAGATATTCAGACGAATAAATTCTTTTGGTAAACAATTATCTGGACAAGAGATCAGACAGGCTGGTGCAACAGGTGTGTTCTCAGACTTAGTGAGGAGAATTGCCACGACAATCAGAGGAGACGTGTCAAATGGCGACAAGCTTCCGCTTAACAAGATGAAAGAAATTAGCCTTTCCAATGTCAAGCTGCCATACGGAATAGATGTGAACGAGATATGGTGGATAAAACAACATATTATCACACCAACAAACATCAGAGTGTCAAGAGATGAGGAGTTGATTGCGTGGCTGGTCGCTTACATTGTATTGGGAAAAGACGCGTCTCCATCATCAAAGGCATTAAACCGACTATACAGATTTGATGTTTTTGATCAGGCTGGCGGGACTCAGGCTGTAAAAATTGAAAACAAAATAACCCAACTTGGTCAGGAAAATGTCATCAAAATGTTCTGCGGTTCTTTTAGTTTGCTGTTGGATATTTTACATCAGGCGAATAAAGATTTTTGCGGGTTAATCTATCCGTCGGAAACAGAAGCGGAAGGCTTGGTGAGAACTTTTCAAATTGTTTTTTTATCTCTTTACGAACTGCGGTATGTAGACCACAAGGGGATTGCCAACTATTCCAAAGTCATAGAATGTTTGGGCGACTGCAGAAAAACCTCTCTTTCCAAGATAAGGGAGGAAGAATGGAATGCCAACACACGATATAACAGGATATTATCTTTAAAAGGGCTGTTGGAACCTTATTTCAAACAATGCAGAGGGGAAGACGTGGCAAAGGATAATTGGTCACTTCAGATAGATAATATCATGCGGCTCTCTACGATAGAAGGGGCGCAATATGATTTCAAGATGGGATTTCATGATTTATCCACAGGCAACAGAAATGAAAAATTGCAGAAGAAGTGCATTAAGTTTCTGACGGCAGCTTCCAACAAAGGAAAACATACGCACAGTTACCTGATCGTTGGCGTAACAGAGGGGAAGCAATCTTTTGAGGATTTCAAAAAATTTTACGGAACCACAAAAGGTTCGAAATATGAAAATACAAACTTTTATATCACAGGAATTGACGAAGAGGTAAAGCGGTTCTATGGGGGGGCTGTAGACAAATTCCAAAATGAGATTTTATCCATCATCAACAGTTCTCCTGTTGAAGATGAAATAAAGCATTACATCTCCACCAACATTAAGTTCCCAAGATATTATGACACAACGATAATGATGCTGGAGCTTGTTTCTGACGCACCAGTCACATATGATGACAAGTATTTTGAACGTCAGGGAAATAATATAGTTGAAGTTACAGGGATAAAAGGTATAAAGGCTCTTGAATCTCGATTTAAATGAGCCTGAATGTGGAATGACGCCAAGTTGTTGTTCTGAACATGCAAAAAATGTACGGATAAACTGAATGAATGCGCACAGCAAATATGTGGTTTAATTCTATTTCACTTAATCACTTGTATTTGCCTTTCTGACATCAATCATCTTCACTGTTCAGATACTACCTGTTTTTTTGAGCAACTTTTCAGGTAAGTCTAAATGGTGGAGATAATGAAAACAAATCAAATGTCAACAGAAACATCAAATAACAACAAGCGCATAGCGAAGAACACCCTTTTGCTTTATTTCCGTATGCTCCTGACCATGGTGGTGTCGCTATACACAAGCCGTGTTGTCCTTGATGCATTGGGAGTGGAGGATTATGGTATATACAATGTGGTCGGTGGTGTTGTGGCTATGTTCTCAATGTTGTCGGGATCTTTGTCGGCTGCCATTTCGAGATTCATTACCTTTGAATTGGGAACTGGCAATAGAGAAAAACTGGCACGGGTATTCTCTTCGTCTGTTACCATCCAATTGGGTTTATGCGCAATAGTCCTGCTATTGGCGGAAACGGTCGGATTATGGTTCTTGAACAATAAGATGGTGATACCTGAAAGCAGGATTTACGCTGCCAATTGGGTATATCAATTGTCTCTACTTACATTTGTAATCAATCTGATAAGCATACCATATAATGCAGCCATCATAGCACATGAAAGGATGTCTGCATTTGCTTATATCAGTATCTTCGAGGCTATAAGCAAGCTGATAGTGGCTTACTGCATTGTCATTTCACCAATTGACAAGCTGATACTATATGCTATTATGCTTGCTACGATAGCGATTATCATTAGGTTGATATATGGAGTGTATTGCAAAAAGAGGTTTGAGGAATGTACGTATCATTTCATATACGACCATGACCTGTTGAAACAAATGTTCGGATTTGCAGGCTGGAATTTCATAGGCGCAGCTTCAAGTGTCTTACGGGAGCAAGGTGGTAATATCGTAATTAATTTATTTTGCGGACCAGCAGTTAATGCTGCAAAAGGGATTGCCAGTCAAGTGAATGCCGCCATCCAATCATTCGTCACCAACTTCATGACAGCTCTGAATCCTCAGATAACAAAATCATACGCATCTGGCAACCGTCAATATATGATGACTCTGTTGTTTCAAGGAGCAAGGTTATCCTATTATATACTGTTGTTGCTTTCTTTACCAGTAATAGTCAACACCAATTATATTCTTCAACTGTGGCTTGCCAAAGTTCCGGAACATACAGTATTTTTTGTACAATTGGTATTGATATTCGGAATGTGTGAATCCATATCAAGCCCTCTTATTACCGCGATGCTCGCTACAGGGAAGATACGCAATTATCAATTAGTTGTAGGTGGGTGTCAGATGATAAATTTTCCATTATCATACATACTGTTGCGGTTGGGCGCAATTCCTGAAACGGTGTTGATTGTGGCGATAGCTATTTCACAGCTGTGTCTTATTACACGCTTGTATATGTTAAGAGGATTGATTGGTCTTAAAGCGCAGGATTTCATCAAGAAGGTGTATATCAACGTGATAGTTGTAACTATACTGTCTGCTATTATTCCTTTCGTACTTGCAAGTACACTCGAAGATAATATCTGGAGTTTCATTGTGTTGTGCGTTGTAACCGTTTCTTCTACTTTGTTAGTAGAACTCTATGTTGGATGCACAGCAAAGGAAAGGGAATTTGTAGTATCTAAAGTAAAAACAATAATCAGAAAGAAATATGATAAGAATAAATGACCCTGCAGATTGCTGCGGATGCACGGCCTGTGCCAGCGTCTGTAATCATGATGCGATAACAATGGAACCAGATGCATTGGGTTTCCTATACCCCAAGGTGGATGAATCCAGATGCACGGATTGTGGCTTGTGTGAAAAGGTGTGTGCGTTCAATAACAACTATGACACGTCATTAAACCTTCCAAAACCAGATGCGTATGCTGCCCGCCACAAGGATATGGACGAGATAATGAAGAGCCGCAGTGGTGCAGCTTTCGCTGCCATTTCAGACTATATCCTTGAACAGGGAGGTGTTGTGTATGGCGCAGGTTACAAAGACCATTTCCGAGTTGCCCATAAACGTGCCACGACTAAAGAAGAGCGTGACGAGTTTCGTGGAAGCAAGTATGTGCAGAGCGATCTTTCAGGAGTGTTTCGACTAATCAAGCAAGACTTGAAGAATGGCCTTACTGTACTATTCTCTGGAACGCCATGCCAGACATCTGGGCTAAACAGCTATGTGGGAAAGAAACTCAGAGACAATCTCGTGCTGATTGACATAGTATGTCACGGTGTACCTGGACCATATATTTGGCGAGACTACCTTGCCTACTTGGAGGAGAAGCAAGGTGATACCATCACCATGGTGAATTTCAGAGACAAGGAGCGCTTCGGATGGAAAGCACATAAAGAAACATTTACATTCTGGGGGGGGGTACAAAATGAATTTCACATACGTTTTCTACCAGCACATCATGTTCCGCCACAGTTGCGGCAAGTGCCACTTCTGCAATACCACTCGTCCAAGCGACATCACCATAGCAGACTTTTGGGGATGGGAGAAGACCGACACAAATTTCAACCAAGACGACAAAGGGGTAAGTCTTATTCTCGTCAATACCCATAAAGGTAGAGAAATATTCGAAGCTGTCAAGGATAAACTCAATACCATTCCAGCAGAACTTGACAACTGCCTACAATCAAATCTCCAGCATCCATCTGTCATCCATCCCAAACGTATGCAGTTTGAGAAGGATTACATAAAACATGGTTTTAAATATGTCATGTACAAGTATGGAGATGCAGGCTGGAGATATAAGGTCAGGCTGATTAAACAAAAGGTTATCAACAAGATTAGAAAGATTATTATAAGATAGAGAATGAAAATAGGAATACTTACATTTCACCGTGCTCATAATTACGGAGCTGTGCTTCAATGTTATGCCCTTCAGGAAGTGCTGAGGGGTATGGGACATGAGGTCGAAGTGATAGACTATAGGCAAAAGTGGACGGAGGAAGTGTATAAACCATTCAGTCTTGTGGCTATGAAAGTGCGATACAAGGGCATTCGTTCTAAAATAAGATATATCAAAGACTTCTTTAAAAGATATGTAATAGTAAAGAAGAAAAGAGCGAGTTTCGAGGCTTTCAACTCTAAATTTCTGACTATTTCTCCAAAGTATTATACAGACGAACAATTGGATTACGACGTTTGTATAGTTGGCAGTGACCAATTATGGGGTATAAATTGTCTTGGTGGTCAGTTTGATGATGTATATCTCGGAAATTTCAAAGTAAAGGATGGATGCAAGAAGGTAGGCTATGCCATAAGTAGCGACCTAATGTCAATCAATCATCTTGATCAGCATGGTTTGCTTCTTCCTTCTTTGAAGAATTTCAGCAGTCTGTCTTTCAGAGAGTCGACAATAATAGATAGAATAAATGAAATAACAGGTATCAAATACCCCCAAAGTATAGACCCTACACTCTTGACAGATAAGAAATTATGGGATCCGTTGTTGAACAACAAATGGAAGGATCGCAAATATGTTGTTTGCTATCAGGTAAGAGGAGATGGTGGAAATAGCTTTTCTTTAATTCATACTGCTGGTATTCTTGCTGAGAATAATGGATGGGATTTGGTGGATCTTTCCAATAGAGAATATGATGTAGAAGATTTTGTATCTGCGATAGCTTATGCTCAATTCGTTGTTACGACCTCTTTCCATGCCACGGTTTTCGCATTGATATTTCGACGTCAGTTGTCTGCCTATCTTTTGCATGATGGTCGTGATTCTCGATATGAAGATTTATTAAGAATACTAGATTGCAATTTATTTATTTATGAAGTAACGGAGGAACCAAGATTAAATCAAATGGTAGATTGGGATAAAATCATGAAAAAAAAGAATTGTATAAGAATGCGATCCTTGAATTACTTGTCTCAAGCCATATCAAATCTTGACAGATAAAGAATAATTATATAGAAAATAAAATATGAATATATATCCAAAAATTTCAATAATAGTACCAGTTTATAATGTCGAACGGCTTTTGCGGCGTTGCATAGATAGTATTCTTAATCAGTCTTTTACGGATTTTGAGTTGCTTCTTATTGATGATGGAAGTAAAGACAAGTCAGGAGAGATATGTGATGAATATGCTATTAAGAACAATCGTGTAAGAGTGTTTCATAAGGAGAACGGAGGAGTGTCATCGGCAAGGAACATCGGTCTGGATAACGCTCAAGGAGAATATGTGTTTTTTGTTGATAGTGATGATTATTTGAAACACAACGCTTTACAAATTGCGAATACGATAGAAGATGATTTGTTGGTAGCAAGTTATGAAGTAAAGGGGTTTGTATGCTGCGATATAATAAATGGCTGCGCCCGTTATACGAAAGAAAGTGAATGTGTAGATTATCTTTCAAAAAAACTATTAGAACCACACACATTACACGCACCATGGGCAAAAGTATACAAACGTTCCATAATTGAATGTAATAATATCAGATTTGTTGAGAGTATGAAACTTGGTGAAGACTTATGTTTCGTGTTCAAATACTTTTCATACTGCAATTCTGTTTGTTTTACGGACAAGGTGATGTGTTGTTATGTAATGGAATCCCCTCGTCGTTACATGTTGAGCGCATCTGAGTTAATTACCCATATTGGAAATTCATTTGAAATAATAAAAAGAGTACACTTGTTTAATCCTAATTTGAATTCTATTGAGTGTAAATTGGAGGATATGATTAAAGTGTTGTTCTGCAATGCATTTGAAGAATTTATTAAGAAACAAAATCTTAGACAAGTTGTTACACAATTTACGTACATCAAAGAGTCTAATTGTGATATTATACCACATAGTCATTATAAACATTTTCTTTTCTTGAAAGTCACTTTGATTAATGTTTATTTAGGTGCGATTATTTATTATCTAACAAGATTATATAAACAATTAAAAAAATAAATATGCACTGTAAAATATTAGATTGTACCCTTCGTGATGGTGGTTACTACACGAACTGGGATTTTGACTCAAAAACAGTGGATGCGTACATTGGGGCAATGAATGAGCTTCCTGTAGATTATCTGGAGGTGGGGTATCGTAACCTGCCGACCAAGGAATATATGGGTAAGTTCGGCTATTCGCCAGTGTCTGTTCTCAAGCATTTGCGTGAAACTTGCACCAAGAAACTTGTTGTGATGCTTAATGAGAAGAGTACCAAGCCGGAGAATCTTGATAAACTGCTTAAGCCTGTCGTTGGATTGGTAGACATGATTCGTATTGCTATAGATCCAAAGAACTTCAATCGTGCAGTTGTACTTGCAAAGGCTGTAAAGGCCATGGGCTTTGAGGTTGGCTTCAACTGCATGTACATGAGCAAGTGGCCAAGCGAGTGTTCAGACTTTTTAAAAAATCTCAGTGTTCTCAACGACTTCTGCGACCTATTTTGTATGGTTGACAGTTTTGGTGGTGTTACACCGGAGGATGTTACATGCATTTATAAAGAGGTCCGCAAGAACACCAGTGTTCCTGTTGGTTTCCATGGTCACAACAATCTTCAGTTGGGGCTCATCAACACCATAACAGCTTGGAATCTTGGTGTAGATTATGTTGACGCAACCATAATGGGCATGGGACGTGGTGCTGGCAACCTTAATATGGAGTTGCTCCTCACATACCTCAATGCCCACAACGACATGAAAGTGGATTTCAACGTACTTGGTGATGTGATTTCTGCTTTTACTCCACTCATGGAAAAGTGTCGGTGGGGAACTAACCTTCCATATATGCTCGCTGGTGCAAACAAGATTCCTCAGAAGGAGGTAATGGAATGGGTGACAAATCGTGTTTACTCATTCAATAGCATTGTGCGTGCTTTGGAAAATAGAAAGAACAACACCAAGGATAATGCTAAGTACGATGTTATTGACGAAAAGGGTTTCTACAAGAATGTCCTTGTGATTGGTGGTGGCAATAGCGTTATAGAGCATCTTGACGCTATTAAGGAGTTTGTCAAGAAGCAAGACAACATCACCCTTGTCTTTGCAACAGCTCGCCATGCAGCAGCCTTTGCTGATGTGAATGCCGCTAAATATTATTGCTTGGTTGGTAACGAGGGCAGAAGATTGACCGCCACCGTGGGCACAAAAAACTTTCATGATGTTTGTGTCCTTCCTCCATACCCAAGAACAATGGGAACAGAGGTCCCTAAATACGCCGAACAGCACACCATAGAACTTGAATCGGTTGATTTCACATCTGAGTACAAGGATTCTGTAACAACCATCGCTCTTCAGGCAGCTCTTCATCTGGCTTCAGAAAATATCTATGCGGTTGGATATGATGGCTATCCTGGGAATATACTTTCAGAAAAAGAAATGGCTCTTACTCACGAAAACAAGTTCATCTTCAATGCTTATGAGGCATCAAAGGGCGAGCCATTGAAGTCGCTCACTCCTTCACTTTACAAAGAACTTATAGTTGAATCTGTATATCAATTCATTTAATAATATGGTTAAGGAAAAAGTAGCGTTCTATCTTCCTACTCGTAAGGGTTCAGAGCGCGTTATCAATAAGAACACTCGTCCGTTTGCAGGTATTGAGGGTGGTTTGGTAGAGAACAAGATTAAACAGTTGCTTGATACAAAACTCATTGATGAGATTATCTTCTCTTCAAATGACGAAATATGTATGGGTGTTGCTGAGAAGTTCAAGGACTCTCGTTTGAAGATTATTGAACGTCCAACAGAACTTTGTCTTTCATCAACAAATCTTCAGGATCTTATCTGTTATGTACCTACAGTTACAAATGCGAATCACATTCTTTGGGGGCACGTAACCACTCCTCTCTGTGGGGCAGATCAGTATGATGCGGGTGTCAAACTCTATCTGGAGAAGCTTAATGAAGGCTATGATTCACTTGTAGGAGTAACCGAATTGAAGAATTTTCTACTAAATAGTGAGGGCAAACTTATCAATAACACGACCAATGTTCCTTGGCCTCGTACACAAGACTTGGAGGCTCTCTATCCCATTAATCATACTATGTTTCTTGCAAGGCGTGAGGTATATATAGAGCAGAAGAACCGCATCGGTAAGAAACCACTCCTGCACATCATGGACGAAATTCATTCTTTTGATATTGATTGGCCTGATGATTTCGTTATTGCGGAACTTATGTATAAAAATATTTATAAAATCATCAACCATGGCTAAGGTGGTAACTTTTGGAGAAATAATGGTGCGTCTTAGTGCACTTGGTTATTTAAAACTCACACAGACAGACAAGTTTGACATAAGCTATGCAGGTGCAGAAGCAAACGTTGCTGTGAGCCTCGCAAACTATGGTATGGAGACTGACTATATTACATGTCTCCCTGAGAATCCAATTGCAGAACGCTGTATCATGGATCTACGTGGACATAAAGTAGGTGTTGACCATATCCAGCGTTCAGGCAAGCGTATGGGTATTCTCTATTTGGAAACAGGTAGCAATGCACGTTCCTCAAAGGTGTATTATGATCGCGAGGACAGCTCTATTGCAACAATACAGCCAGGAAGCATAAATTGGGAAGATATTTTGAAAGATGCAGGCTGGTTCCATTGGACAGGTATTACACCCGCACTCTCTGAGAATGCAGCAGCAGAATGCTTGAAGGCAATCAAGATTGCCAATGAATTGGGGATTACCGTATCGTGCGACATCAACTATCGCGGCAACCTATGGCGTTATGGCAAGACTGCTGCTGAGGTGATGCCTGAGATGGTAGCTTGTTCCGATATCATTCTTGGTAATGAGGAGGACTGCGAGAAGGTGTTCGGTATTAAACCACAGAACTTTGACGTAGAGAAGACCAATGGCGTAGTTGACCAGAGCACCTTCTGTTCGGTATGCAAACAAATGATGCAGAAGTTCCCTCGTTGCAAGAAGATGGTTGTCACCCTTCGTGGAGCCATCAATGCTAACCATAACACATGGGGAGGTGTGCTATTCGATGGGCAGAACCTCATTGAGAGTAGGCGTTATGACATCACAGACATTGTGGATCGTGTAGGTGCTGGTGACTCTTTTATGGGAGGTCTCATTTATGGCTTGCTCCATTACGACAACGATAAAGAAGCCTTGGAGTTTGCCACAGCTGCCAGTTGCCTAAAGCACACCCTCAAAGGCGATTACAATTGGGTGGATATATTTGAGGTTGAATCTTTGATGAATGGAAATTTTAGTGGGAGGGTGTTAAGATGAAGAATGTTTTTATAATCAATTCACACACAACATTCCTTAGCGCATTAGGTACAATACGATATTTGAAATTGAAAGAAGAAACTGTATTGTTGCTATATATGCGCAATTATTCTAATAGTGTAATTAAACATGAATTTAAAGTGGTGGACATATCTGACTTTATTGAGTCATTTGATTCCTTGTATAAATCAAAGATCTATAGATATATATCTATAAAAAAAATAGACTTATTCATTGATTCACTTATAGGGGAACCGTTTAATTTATTTTGTCCACATTTATTACATCAAGTTTGGCAAGTTATATATACAAATAAGTTATGTCAACAAATGTCTTATATACAAGAAGGTGGCATTCCTTATAAGGAATATTATATAACTAATCCATCATTGCGAACAAGAATACGCTTGTACGTATCTAATGTATTGTATAGAATGACAAACAGGATATGGCATGGAGGATGGTATACATATGGAACAATGAAAAAACAAAAAGACTTGCATTCATATGCTATCGATGATATATTCTATAGATACCTACCTTCAAAAAATCATCGGATTATGTGGCCTAAAATTAACATGAATAATGTGATTGCTGATGGGTCTACCGTTTTTGTTTTTGACGGTTTTGTGAAAAATGGTCTTTGCGAAGAAGATATATATATAAATAATTCCAAGAGACTTGTTTCGACTCATCACGGAATAAAAAACTATATAAAATTTCACCCTGTTCAATCCGATTCTCAAAAACAGACTATTTGTGACTTTATATTAAAAGAGTCGATTGATTTCCATATTCTGCCAGATGATGTTCCATTTGAATTGATTTTATCATCTTCAAATCATTTAAAGGTGGTCGGTTTCGGAAGTTCATTACTTTATTATGCATATAATCTTGGCCATGATGTGGTTTGCGAAGACGATTGGCTCCTTGAGTCATCGTTGTTCTCAAATTATTATAAGCGGACAGGATTGCTAAGATTTTGCGATTATATAAAGTTGAAATAGAAGGTTCGCAATACCAAACTCAAGAATAAAGAATATTCCCAATTTTCTAAATGACATACAATTGTTAGTCAAGTCATATGCTACTCATCAATGGAAATACCATACAACTTTTATCAGTAAATTAATATGACATCTTTTGTGACAAATCGAAGACAATATCCGTTTTTCACTGTTATTCTCTTAGCGGTTTCCTTTACGAATCTTTTGAACTGGAATGCATTTATTGTTCCATTCATTCTGTTCATTTATTCATACCATTTGAAAACTAATGATTCTCATATCATAGACAAAGCAGATTTCAAAAAACTTATTGGTGTCTATATCTTGTGCTTTTTTCACCTTGGTGTGGTTTATTTAATAGGTAGTAAGACATTATCTCTTCAATATGTCAGCAGAGGAATTTCTACATGTCTGTTTGCAATTGGTCAAATATATCTGTGCTATAAACTAACACGTAAATATGGATTTTTTGCGTTTGTTCTGTTGATTGATGCATTGATGTTGTCCTATTCTGTTAATTTTGTCAACGCAGTTGTTCAGTTTGGCTTTTCACAGGTGACAATTGCATTTTTCAGTGTTTTTCATAGTGGATTTGGAGGTACAGAAGGGCTTAAGACGGACGCTGTATTAGAGCAAGCTCACGCAACCTTGCTCATTATGCCATTAGCAGCAGTTTTATATTACTTTGTATATTTCAAAAATAAGGATAGAGGAATTCTTGTTCGGCTGATGATTGCAGTCATCATTTCACTATTAGCTTATAAAAGAATTGCAGTTGGAGCAGCTATTGTAATATGGATTTTATTTTTGCTGAAGTACATATATAACAAGACTGTTGTTGTAGTTTGCGGGATTGTAGCTTTATTGTTATGCTTAACCTATATATGGTTGATAAAAAGTGGTGTTTTCTACGAAATTGCAATATTATATGATATAAATTTAATGTTTAGGGATATATTATGGCCTGCATTTGATAAATACTATGATATAGATATCAGTTTTATAGGGCAGGGATATGGATTTGTTGGTAAGTATTTGGCTCTTCACAATCGACTCGTTTTTGGTAATAATATAGGAGGATTACATAATGATATATTAAAAATATATATAGAATTGGGATTTGTTGGGTTTCTACTATACTTCTCATACTTTTTGTTGTATATTCCATTGTGTCTGTATAAGAAAAGAGGTGTGATGGTTTCCTTTGTCTTTTGGATTTGTCAAGTGTATTTGATGATTTTGTATCTGACAGACAACTCTATGATATACGCTTCTAATCAATACGTGGCATATATAGCTCCTTTTACCATTTCATATTATCTAATGAAACAAAATTAACATGAAAAATGTTGAAACATATCGTAAATATAGCATAAAAAGTCTTAGGAATTTACATGATACTCTGAGTTGCGAGTATAAATCATACCGTAACTATATGTACAAAAGTACCAAGGATTACGTTTTGGGTGGAGTGAAGTGTGAAAATGTCAGAATGATTATGAAATGGCAGCGATATGCAAGATGTTCAGATTATCATGATTATCAATACCACATAACGGGTTCCAAATGGCACTTGCTATGCTACCTGTGGTATATTAGGAAGCGTAACCGATTGGGAAATAGACTTGGGCTTGAAATGAGCACAGAACTTATTGGTAAAGGACTTATGATTTACCATTTTAACAATGTGGTTAATACAAATGCTGTTATTGGTGAGAACCTACACTTGCACGGCGGCAATGTGATTGGCAATGCTGGCAATGGAGATATGCGTTGTCCTATCATTGGGAATAATGTGATGATGGGTGCTGGAGCAAAAGTGATAGGCAATGTGACCATTGCAGATAATATCAAGATTGCGGCTGGTGCTGTAGTAGTTAATTCATTTACTGAGCCAGGAATAACTATCGGCGGTGTCCCTGCAAGAAAACTAAAGTAGATATGAAATCAAAAGTAAGTATAATAGTTCCTGTCTATAATGTCGAGAAGTATTTGGACAGGTGTATGGAATCGTTGCTTGGTCAGACTCTAAAGGATATTGAAATCATCTTGGTGGATGATGGGTCGCCTGACAATTGTCCGCAGATGTGTGACGAGTATGCCAAGAGAGATAGTCGCGTGAAGGTCGTTCATAAGGAGAATGCTGGTCTTGGATATGCAAGGAACTCAGGACTTGAGGTTGCTACAGGAGAGTATGTTGCTTTCGTTGATTCGGATGATTACGTAGAGTCCGACATGTACGAAAGATTGTATGAGGCAATAAACACCAATAATGTGGGTATGGTCTTATGTGGCTTTTATCGTGACAAACAAGGAAAAAAAACAGAAGCGGTTATAGATAATATGCCTAAGAAAGAAATGATTATTGATTCCCGCGCAGATTATATAACGAATCTTATAGGACAATTGCCAAATGAACCTCTTGGTTTGTTTTATGGCTATGCCGTTTGGAATATACTTTTCTCTAATGAAATAATAAATAAGTATCAAATTAGGTTTAAATCGGAACGAATATATTTATCAGAAGATATTTTGTTTCAAGTAGAATATGCAGCCAGAGTAAAAAATGTATTATTGTATCCAACACCTTTTTATAATTATTGTCTGAATACTGGCACATTGACGACGAAGTATGATTTCAAGCGTTATGACAAGGCTGTTGTCTTATATGAAAAAATGAAGGAAGTGCTTGCGGACTTAAACATTAACATTGATAACATCGAATTGCGAACTCAACGTATGCTTTTGGCAAAGACTCTGTTTGTGGTTTGTGATGCCATAAAAGGGCTAAGTTTGCAAAACGCAAATCGTGAGGTTGAAAAAATCTGTTGCAATCCAGTCTTGCGCAGAATTTTAGAGTTCTATCCTATTGAAGAAATGACTTTAAAACTTAGACTGTTTTATTTAGCCATTAAACACAAGAGAAGTCTGTTGATAGTCATTCTTTATAAATTATTGCATCTTTGAATTTTTGCTACAAATATGTTTAGCATGAATAATGGGCATGGAAGTTTATATAAAGATTGATTCTATATGATTTATCTGTTATTTGACAACCCTGGAGATAAAAGAATGGTTTCTTTCATCTCGAAAACGATTCATAGTTAGGTGGAAGAAATACACTTACATTGGAATGTATATTAAACTGCAGTGGGCTTTGCGAGATTTTCTAGAGCAACTTTTTCTTACATGTAAGTCCCACTGTTTTAACTGTTTGATGAATGAAAATGATTGCCGAACTCGTTCACGACTATTTAATCCTATATAACCATGAGAGGAGATACAAACAATGAAGAAGATGAGTTCGATCCTGACGCAATGATGAAGAAAAAACCAGAAGAATGCAACAGACTGCATTGTTTTGTTTGGTTTGGGCAGAAATTGCAGTCGGATGCATTTTTTAGACTATAAACAACGGTATTCATGAGAATTTTATTAGCCAATAAATTTTATTACCGCCGCGGCGGTGACTGTATCTATACCATGAATTTGGAGAAGATGCTGAAGGAGAAGGGTCATGAGGTGGCGGTGTATGCTATGCTGTACCCTGAGAACGAGTCTTCGAAATGGTCGAGGTATTGGCCTACGAACATGACGAAGTTGGATGCGTTCACACGGCCATTCGGGGCGCAGCAAGTGATGAAGGGGTTCACTCGGCTGATGGATGATTTCCAACCAGAGGTGGTGCATCTGAATAATATTCATACACAGCTGAGTCCAGTGATTGCTAAGATTGCGCATGAGAAGGGCATTAGGGTGGTATGGACGCTACATGACACGAAGTTGGTGTGTCCGTGCTATACGTGTACTCGTGACGGCAAGTGGTGCACGGAGTGTTTTACAGACAAAAAGGCTGTGATAAGGCATAGGTGTATGCCTGGAGGTTTGCCAGGAGCGGTGATTGGGTATTTGGAGGCACAGAAGTGGAATAAGGAGGTGCTGCAGAAATATGTGGATCTGTTCTTGCCGCCATCTAAATTTATGATGGACACTTGTGTTGAAGGTGGATATTCTGCTGCAAAATTCAAGGTGTTGTGTAACTTTATTGATGTGGCTAAGGTGCCTGAACCTAAGAATATCTTCGAGAGTAAACAGGACTACTATGTGTATCTCGGACGTGTGAATGAGGTGAAGGGTATAAGAACGCTTTGCAAGGCGGCGGCGCAGTTGGACAAGAAGCTGATTGTGATTGGTGGCGGCGAGTTGCTGCATGAGTTGCAGGAGACATACAAGGAGTGCAAGCAGATTGAGTTCAAGGGGCAGATGCTGTGGGATGAGTTTATGCCTATCCTGCGTGGGGCACGTTTTATGGTGTTGCCTGCGGAGTGGAGCGAGAACAATCCGTTGACTGTGATTGAAAGCCAGAGCCTCGGCACTCCTGTGCTTGGAGCAAGAATTGGTGGTATTCCAGAACTTATAGAGGAGGGGGTGAGTGGCTTAACGTTCGCCTCAGGGGACGTGGAGGACTTGAAGGACAAGATTGTGAAGATGTTCCGTCACGAGTTTGACTATGATGCCATCGCCAAGAATGCTATAGATAGATATTCGAGTGAGGCGTATTATGAAACCCTGATAGGATATTACCACAATGCTGATGATTGCTGACTACGAATCCAGTCCGCGCGGCGGACGATAGGCAGGTGCTGTGACTCGCCAGCGAGTCTTTTTCTTGTGGTCAGAAATTTCCCAATAAATATTTCTGGATGATTTCTGGTTATTACTGGTGATTTCTGACCGAAAACCCAATCCGCCTGCGGACATGTGGACGTGCAATGGTTTCGCTGGCGAAACGTTTTTGTTTGAGTCAGGGATTGCCAGAGGCCGAAGGAGCAGCGAGAGCAGAGCCAAGCTTGCTTGAGCTATGCCGAGTCGCGTCTGAGGAAGACGAAGTCAATGGACAGAAATATATCAGAAATCTATTTTTTGAATTATAAATAAAAAAATGAATAATACGTCTGTTACCCCCCCCGCCCAAGAACGGTATGGAGCGTTGGATGGATTGCGAGCTTATGCAGCAATCGGAATAGTGATGATGCATGTGTTGTCTAATATAGGAGTGAAACCGTCGGAGAACTATCTGACAGGAACATTGATTCCTTGGTTTACGGATTTTACATTGATGTTTATGATGGTAAGCGGATTTTCATTGTGTTGTGGTTACTATGGCAGGATGAAGGCTGGCTCTATCACACCAAACGCTTTTTACAAGAAAAGGTATATGCGGATATTACCGTTTTTCGCATGTCTGTGTCTGCTGGACCTGGTGATGTCTCCAAGCGTGAATCAGGTTTGCAATCTGTTTGCCAATTTGACCCTGTGTTTCAATTTTATTCCCAATGCGCATATTCCGATGATTGGTGTGGGATGGTTCTTGGGCTTAGTTTTTGTGTTTTACCTGTTGTTCCCGTATTTCGTCTTTATGCTTGACAGCAAGCGGAGAGGGTTGTTGTCATTGGTTATAGCGTTGGCATTAGCTGGATTGTGTACGGTGCATTCATTTAATGCGGATATTCCTGTGACGAAGATTGGCAGGACGAACATCATATACACAATGCCGCTGTTCATGACGGGTGGCATGATTTATCTGTATAGGGATAAACTGAAATTGGATGGTATTAGGCAATATATATTCTTAGCTTTTTGCATTGTATTGACCATCTTGTTCTTTGCCTATCCAGATGTACGAAATGGTGGATTTGGGGCTCTTGTGGCAGAGATGCTGCTTTTCGGTTCTTGGTTGATATATGCTCTTGGATCAGAAGATTTGATCTTGAATAACAGAGTGGTTCGATTCATAAGTGGCATTTCCATGGAGGTGTATCTGTGTCACATGGTTGTGTTCAGAGTGGTGGAAAGGGTTCATATGGAACAATCCATCGCTGATGCAGATGTGCTGTATGTGTTGACATGTACAGTGGTGATAGCAGGAGCAGTGGCTTTCTCATGGTGTTTTAAAAGAGTTGAGCATATAACGAAAACTGCTTTGTCAGCTGGTGGCAGAGGTGAGAATGAATAACTTTTGATTAACATATTAAACAAAACTATTGGATCTGTAATATGGCAGAAAAGAAACTTAACGGTACGGTCATAGTGACATACCGCTGTAATGCACGTTGTTCGATGTGCAACCGCTACAAGGCTCCTTCTCGTCAGGAGGAGGAGATTTCGTTGGAAACTATCAAGAAGTTGCCTAAGATGTATTTTACGAACATCACTGGTGGCGAACCGTTTATCCGCACGGACCTAAAGGAGGTGGTGAGGGAACTGTATAAGAAGAGCGATCGCATAGTGATCTCAACAAACGGGTTCTTCACGGACCGTATCATTGACCTGTGTAAGGAGTTTCCACAGATTGGAATACGTATATCCATCGAGGGACTGGAGAAGACGAACAATGAGATACGTGGTTTGAACGATGGTTATCAGCGTGGTTATACGACACTGAAGAAGCTACGTGATATGGGCATGAAGGATGTGGGATTCGGTATGACAGTGCAGGATAAGAACGCTCCAGACCTTGTGCCGCTGTATGAGATATCGAACAAGATGGGTATGGAATTTGCCACGGCTTCATTGCATAACTCGTTCTACTTTGTGGAGGCGAAGAACATCATACATGACCGTCCGATGGTGGCGAAGAACTTCGAGAACTTAGTGAATGAATTGCTGAAGTCAAACTCTCCGAAGAAATGGTTTCGTGCATACTTTAATCATGGTCTCATTAACTATATCTATGGGCAGAAGCGTCTGCTGCCTTGCGACATGAGTTTCGACACGTTCTTCATTGACCCGTATGGCGATGTGATGCCTTGCAACGGAACGAAGGACAAGGAGGTGATGGGTAATTTGAACCGCCAGTCGTGGGACGAATTGTGGAACTCGCCTGAGGCAGAGAAGGTGCGCAGGAAGGTGCGCTGCTGCGACCGCGACTGTTGGATGATCGGTTCGGTGTCGCCAGCTATGCACAAATATATCTACAGGGTGATTCCCTGGGTGATGTGGCATAAACTGAAGTCGATGTTGGGCATGAAGTACTCGATGTTCGAGAACAAGATTTGCCGTGACTTGAGGGACGGAAAGGTGACTAAAGAAGAACTCGACAAGTGCTCTACATGTGACATGTGTGCCACGATCAACAATGGCCTATCGGATGACTCTAAAGAGGCTCTAAAGGGCAAACGTGGTGAAGATATCGTGAATGCAGACGTGGCGAGTCAAGGATATGAGACCACGAAGATGGAGACGAATCGCGAAATTGAGATAAAATAATTTTTATCTCTTTCTTTTCCCGCTTATCTGCAGCCAAAGGGCGGATAAGCAGGAAAGGATGATTATGCCAATATATTGAAAGGCTTCTTTTGTGATGGTGAAGAGTTTTCTCATAGATTATCCCCTTCTATAATGGAAATCATCTGAGCTGGAGTAATCACCTTGGGAGTAACAGGAAAATGCTTAAGGTTGCCTGTGACGAGAAAGGAATCCTCCACGCTTAATGAGACTTCATAGAATGGGCGGTCTTTCTCGTCGGGCATATCGCCATCGAAAGGAATACGGTCGGAATGGATGCCGTACTTTTGGATAGAATCAATCAATAGCTTTATATCATTTTCATTCAAATGAAACTTTGGACGATGTAATACTTCTGCATATTCTGCAATAATATCGCGATTATATACAGGTTTGATACGTCCACCGAGCATATTAGCAACGACCTTTACCGTTGGCGAAAGCGGGTTCTTGGTTATGCTTGCAGAAACAAGAACGTTGGTGTCAATTACAGCGTATGTCATACGGTTTTCTGCTTTGCCTCCCTTACGGCATTAATCTCTGCATTAATCTCTTCAAGAGTCATTTCAGGAACAGACTGTGCTTCAGCATTCTCTCTGATTCTTTGAAATGCCTTCATAGCCCGGGCTCTCAAATCTTCTTCCTGTTCGGGAGCCGCAATTATGAAGGGTATGCGGCGGCAGCGGATTACCTGACGCACAAAGATGTTGATGGCAGTGTTGGCGCTCATGCCAAACTGCTCGCAAAGCTGGTCGAACATAGCTTTTTGCTGGTTGTCGATACGTACTGTCATTGATGTCTGTGCCATAATCGTAAGTGTATATGATTTATTTTATTGCAAAGATAATGCAATTTTACGTCAAAATGGCATAAACATGCTTATTTAAGATTGCTTTTATAAATATTTAACCATATTCTATAGTGAAAATAGTTGTTACTGGCACCCGTGGCATTCCCAATGTCATGGGTGGAGTGGAGACGCACTGCGAGGAGCTGTTTCCGAGGATCGCGGAGAAAGGTGAGGATGTGACCGTGATACGCCGCTCTAACTATGTGAGCGACGGAATGACGGAATGGAAGGGAGTGAGGCTTGTCACTCTCCCATCACCAAAGAAAAAATCGTTTGAAGCGATTATCCACACATTCCGCGCCATCAATAAGGCAAAGAAGCTTGGAGCGGATATTCTGCATATCCATGCCATAGGGCCTGCACTGCTTGTGCCATACGCCAAGATGAGAGGGATGAATGTGGTGTTTACGCATCACGGTCCTGATTATGACCGCGACAAATGGGGATTCGCTGCCAAGACTATTTTGAAACTTGGCGAGATAATGGGATGTATGTTTGCTGACGAGGTGATTGTGATTTCGGATGTGATAAAGAATCTCATTGCGAGGAAGTATGGCAGGACTGAACATGTGCATCTTATATATAACGGCGTGCCACGGCCTGACATCTGTGATTATCCAGAGTATTTTGAGGAACTTGGCATAGAGAAGGGAAAGTATATTCTGGGAATGTGCCGCTTTGTGCCTGAGAAGAACCTGCATCACTTGGTTGAAGCGTTTGCTTCATTAATGAGGAAAGAGAATTTAGGAATGAAGCTGGTGCTGGCTGGTGATACAGACTTTGAGGATGGATATTCACGTGGACTGAAGGAAATGGCACGCAAGAATGATGTGGTACTGACGGGATTCATCAAGGGGCGGAAGCTGCACTCGCTGTTGACCAACTGCCGCTGTTATTGTCTGCCGTCTTCACATGAAGGTTTGCCGATTGCACTGTTGGAGGCGATGAGCTATAAAGTGCCAGTGGTGGTTAGTGATATTCCCGCCAATATGGAAGTGGGATTGCCGAAAGAGAATTACTTCCCGTGTGGGGATGTGAAGGCACTGGCAGAAAAGCTGCACGAGGTGATGAGTAAGCCATTGGTGTCTGTTGATTATGACATGGGCAAGTATGACTGGGATAAGATAGCAAGAGAAGTGGATGATGTATACAGATCTTTTCTTTGAATTATGGGGTGACTATAAATTAAAGGTAATATGTATATGGAAGAAGAAAGGGTTGATGACGAGATTCAGCAGGTGGTGAATGAAATGCTGGGGCTGCCACATGACATTCTCCTCCGCCATCTCACATACTGGTCCGCGGATATTGACAACGGGGAATATGGCATGGACAGTGAACTGGCACGTGAGGAGTGGTATGAGGACTGCTGCAACTATGCCTCAGCTGAAACGGAACAGGAGAGGTACATGTATGCCGGGTGCATGGCTTTGAGGATGGGACGCATGCTGCAAGACATCAAGCATCGGCATCCTGGCCTGCTTGCTGCTGCCATGCGTGCGGTGAAGTCGAGAATGAGCAACCGCTGTGCGGTTCTTCTGCCAACAATGCGCGAGGAGATTGAGGAAACATGGATAGAGCCTGTGACATGGGAGGACGGGAGAGCGGCGGGGATGGGATATGCCCCCTTGGTTCAGACGTTCATGCGACAGTATGAGCAGGGGAAGATGAAGGAGGCGGCGGGCAACACGCTCTATCTGCTTGAACGC
>MSGY01000010.1:0-3594 GCA_001940895.1 Christensenellaceae bacterium Phil10
AATCTAAAACCTTTAAACCATCGACACCTATGAAGAGAATAACAGATGCGAGAAAATCCAGGAGCGGGTCTGAAAGCATAAGACAATATCCCCTCTGCTTAACAGGCGAGACTCGTGAAAATAAATAAGGTTATTACATCAAGGCAGGTCACACTGAAAACAGCGCCAGCGATTTCGTTAAGCCAGATGAGCGATGATAAGCTCGCTTAGTCATTGCCATGGCGAGGACCAAAGGAGCTGCGAGAGCAGTGTCAAGCTCACTTGAACACTGCCGAGTAGTGACTGAGGGAGACGAAGTCATACCGCACTTGTAAGGACTCTTATAATGTTCAGTGCTGCCACGATAAAAGAAAGTGCTATTCAAAGGCCTGCTCCTGATGCATCTGTTTATATTCCATTCCGTTTCAAATCGTTTCAATGTGTTTCAAATCGTTTCATGTTACATAAGCGAAAGAATTTGTATCAAATCAGAAAGCCATCAAAGATGATATTTCGTAACTTTGCACCCGCAGACTCAAACTGCAGAGATAATAAATCTAAAGTTCAACACTAAACAGAAGAAAGGAGGCTCAAACAACCCAAAGAAAGACAACAACAACCAACCATCACCGCTTCGGCGAGGCTGACCGCACAGCCGTCAAAACAAAGGAGGGAATCCGAAAACTCAGAGTAGGAAATATCACAATTTAATATCCTATTAGATAAAATCAAATGGGCATATCCCTTAACTTACGGTAGGTTCTATTAATTACGATTCTTTCTTGAATTATCTTTGTGGTCTTTTGTCCTCTCTTCAGCATCTTTCTGCTCGAAGATAGAATAAAATTCCATCAAGACTAATTTATATAACCCACCTTCAAAAAATCAAATTATGAAGAAAAGACTTTTTATTATTTTGCCTTGCTTTGTTACAATGGCTATTGCTTCAATACTCGGAAGCGGTGTGGTCGGTTCTCAACCAAACGACAGTGAATTCACAGCAGATAATTTAGAGGCGCTTAGCAACACAGAGGGTGCTAATGGTAGTTGCAAATGGAAAATTATCGACTGCCCTGGATTGTTTACTGGTGATTATGAAGCTTGCCTTGTAAACGGAGATGGATACTCATGTACCTGTGGCCAAGTAACGAGAGAATGTAATTAAGCTCATTAAATCACAATCTTCCTGCTTCCTTTGATAGGGAGTGGGAAGATTCCAGTATTAAACTAACGGATTTTTAAATTGGTATTATTTATAGCATTTATGAATAGAACAAAACTATTATTGTTATTCCTATTGGTAGGTATATGTTCTTGTAATCAGATTAAAGAACAAGAAATAATTCTTGATGATAATATTCAAAACTCAGAAGACAGTATAGCAATGTCTTCTTTTATAAAAGTGGAAAAGGCGATTAAACTCGAAACCTCGCCTTCCTGTTTGATTGGGAATATACGTCAAATAATAAAAAAGGACGGATTGTATTACATCAACTCATCTAACTCTCCTGTAAAAGTGTTTGATGAGAATGGCCGTTATATGAGGAATATAGGAGATTTGGGATATGCAAAGGGAGAGTATGCATCAATTCTAAGTATGGACATAGATGAGAATAATGTCTATGTGCTGACAAATCGCAAGTTGATGATATACTCTATTAATGGTACATTTTTAGAAGCTCATGACCTTAGAGTCAATGCAGATGCAATCCATGTTTATGATGACGGGTATTTATTCTTCGTCCTGGAAGACAAAAATGTATTGCATACATACACAAAGTCTCTTGCTCCCCAAAAACAAAATATTCCACGCAAACAGGCATTGCGCATTTGTAAGAATATGCCTTTTTGTTCCTTAGGGGATAAATTGCTGTTTCACGAAGGATATTCGTCAGATGTGGTGGTCTTTAATACAGCATCCAACACTTTCAGCTCTGCAAAATTGTTAGATTCAGACAACTGCTTAACCATTGAACAAGAAGATGAGTTGATAGAGAAAGGCGTTAAAGTTTATAAGAGTTCTAAAAGAATTTTTGATGGTATGATTACTACAGAGCGTCAATTATTAGTCGCAAGTATGTACAATCAAGAAATGTCAATCTATACAAAAGACTTTAGAACGAACAAGACAAGATCATTTCCCATTGAAGGGATGGTAAACGACCTGACTTTCGTGTCTCCACAGTCCTTCTTCGCAAGCAATACATATTCCAAGGAGAATTTTATCACTTATATCTCTCCTATATTATTGAACGAAGCAAAACAGAAAGAAGGAGATGCTGTTGCCGAGTCGCCTTATGCGGATTTGATTCTTCCCTTAGCGGGCGATGAAGACAGCAACTCTAATCCAATAATAATAGAATATTCATTAATACTCAAATAAATGAAAAAGTATCGAATAATTATAGCAATTGTATTTGCCTTGGTTGTATTGATTATTTCCTCGCTTGTATATTTCTTAAATTACAAAAGAACATCAGAAAGAAATCTCGCTGAAATGGAACTTAAGTACTGGAAGATCTCCAGTATACAAAATGAGACAATGTACCGAAACGCAATGCTAAGGGAAGCCTATCAGAACCAACTTGTAGTACAAGACATAGAATTGCCCAAAGCTGTCTTTGATAGTGTATCAAGCTCGTTTTTCATCCTGCGATTGACAGAATCATTCTGTATGAGTTGCCATGAGAAAAGCATCCAGCTCATTAATGACCATTTCTCTAAAAAGAAAGCGCCAGAACTTTTGGTATTAGGATCTTTTACATCAGACCACTCTTTTAAGAATGAACTTTCATATCTCAAGGCAGCAAAAGAAGGTGTTAATATTCCTAATTTGAATATATCTCCTATAGATAGTATTAGTACACCATACATTTTCAATATTGACTCATCTGGTAAAATACAAAGGTTTTGTTTCCTATTAAAAGGAGAAGATGAAACACTTGAAATTTTTCTAAATAAAGTAGCTGTTAGAGAATGATCTCAAGGATAGTGACTCCGTCATCACTCCGGGCAATCTAAATCTGGCAGACGACACAGAAGTAAAGACAAACTGGCATACAGCAAGCAAAGATTAAAGTCCGCGTTTCTTATCTGTGTCATTTTATCAGAATATGACAAATGCATTGAGAACAAACTGGAACTATGGCATTCATTCTCCCAAAAAGCAGAAAAGGAAAATCCTAACTACAGGCTCTGCTTCATACTGTCGCATAGAAAAAATGCAGTAACAAAGGTTAAGTAACTCCTGCACTACTTGAATTTCAATCCTGTAGTATACGAAGATACATCTCATGTGGTAGAGAACTCTGTACCTGGTATAGAATCATCTTATCACTACAGCAGCTTCATCTTGGACAAAGATGGAATGATTAAAGTACTTGGAGACCCTACAGCAAATTACAGCATAGAGAAGTTGATGCTCAGACACTTGAAACAGCAAATTAGGTAGGTACAGATTAGATTTGTATGAAACCATTCAAACTGTCACATATCTTGCCGCCGTACACCAAGGATATGCTAAGATACGCCATGGTGATAATCGCATCAGCCGCAGCCCCGCCCCTGCTCTACGGGGTGTGGCTGCTGGCTCGTGTGTTCCTGATGGACTACTTC
>MSGY01000010.1:3612-4531 GCA_001940895.1 Christensenellaceae bacterium Phil10
CATAGCCAACAAGCTCACGCTCGGGGGAAGGATATACACGGATTTCGACTTCGACCTTGCGGGGCAGGAGCTCAAGTCGTTCAGGCTTAAAGGCCTCAGGAGGATAAGGCACAATGACATTGTGGTGTTCAACTTCCCCAACCATGGGGGAAAACTCAGCTTCATCATCAACAATGTCTTCTGCAAGCGGGTCATCGGACTGCCAGGCGACAGCGTGAGCGCAGTGGACGGGCATTACCGCAACAACAATTTCAGCGGCGCATTGGGACTGAAGGCTGAGCAGGACCGTCTGCAGCAGATGCCAGACAGCCTCATCTGGGGATTCTGGCTGCCGCCATACGAGGACACGGGATGGAATCTGAAGAACTTCGGCCCGATATACATACCACGCAGGGGCGATGTCGTCAGCGTCACGGCCAAGGAGGCGGCCGTCTATCAGATTCTGCTTGAGTGGGAGCTGGGCAAGGCCGTCACATGGGACTGGCAGGAGGGCGGGGCGTATGCGGAGGGCAAGCCGCTGGCGCGCCACCGATTCCAGCATGACTACTATTTCATGGCTGGAGACAACGTGGTCAACTCCGCCGACTCCCGATACTGGGGGCTTGTGCCTGAGGAGTATGTCATCGGGGTGATAGAGTGGATTGTCAGGGACAAGAAGATTCACAGAGTGGAGGAATAGCGGCTGATGTTTTTTACTCTATTATTTAATACGCTTATTATCAATAAAATATATCGTAAATAGTGTAAAAGCCGTGTAAAAATCGTGTAAAAATATTTTTACCTGTGCAGTCGAATGTTAATCAGGAGATTAGACTAAAATCGTGTAATAATCGTGTAATAATAATTACGGCCAAATGGTGGTTATATGTAGAAAACATCATACCTTTGCCATCGCAATCTAAAACCTTTAAACCATCGA
>MSGY01000011.1:0-31331 GCA_001940895.1 Christensenellaceae bacterium Phil10
CTAACCAACTGAGCTAAAGGCCCTAATCTTATGTTCGTGGTCGGGGTGAAGAGACTCGAACTCCCGACCTCATGGTCCCAAACCACGCGCGCTACCAACTGCGCCACACCCCGTAATAGGGATTGCGTCGCCGTTAATTACAAGCGACTTTTAAAGGATACAATATCTTTGAAAATATGTCAACTTTTTTCTTGATATTTTTTTAAATTTTTAGAAAAGGTTTTTACAATTTTTTTTATTATTCGTCGTAATGGCAGAATAATTGATAATTTTTTTATAAACGCGTCGATTATCATTTTCAGAGAGGTGATTGTATGGAAATATCCTTTGAAAATTCAGGCGGCGCACTTTGTATCAGACTGAAAGGAGACATCGACGACGCCGGCATTCAGAAAGCGCGTTCCCGCATCGATTCGATACTCGATAAAGAGAGATTTTACGAGGTTGTTTTTGATTTTTCGGGCGTTCCTTTTATGGACAGTACGGGCATAGGTATGTTGCTCGGAAGGTATAAAAAACTCGAACGTCTGGGAATACCCATGTACGTTACGGGCACAAACAAACAGGTCGATAAAGTATTTTTTACAAGCGGTATTTACGAAATAATACGCAAACTCGCGTAAAGGAGAAATTATGCAGAATTATTTGAACATGAAAATTTTAAGCATACCCGAAAACGTGGCTTTCGCGCGCAGTACGGTAGGTGCGTTCTGTGCGGGCGCAGACCCGAGCGTCGAGGAACTGAACGACGTCAGGACTGCCGTTTCCGAGGCTGTAACCAATTGTATAGTACACGGATACGAAGGCAGAAAAACGGAAATAATCGAAATAACGGTTAAACTGCTTGACGAAAAAGCCGTTATCGAAATATCCGACCGCGGAGTAGGAATTCCCGATATACCGAAAGCTCTCGAACCATTTTTCACGACGAAACCGAACGAAGAGCGCAGCGGTATGGGCTTTACGATTATGCAGACGTTTACGGACGATTTGAAAGTTACATCGGAAAACGACGAAACGAAAGTCGTCCTGACAAAAACCTTTAAAAACACAAAAAATGCTTGACGCGGAAGAAACAAAAATTCTTATCGACAGGGCAAAAGCGGGCGATAAAGATTCACTTGAAACTCTGATTTCGGAAAATCTGCCGCTCGTAAAATCCGTCGTTAAACGATACAGCGGAAAAAACGTAGAATACGACGACCTTATGCAGCTCGGAAGCATGGGGCTGCTGAAAGCCGTGCTGAATTTCAACGACGAATTCAACGTAAGGTTTTCGACGTATGCCGTCCCTATGATTGCGGGTGAAATAAAAAGGTACATCCGTGACGACGGCGCCGTCAAAGTTTCGCGCGCGCTTAAATTGCTTGCATACAATATCGGAAAATTCAGCGACGATTTTCAGAAGGAAAACAACAGGGAACCCACGGTCGACGAACTTGCCGAAGAGTTTCATATCGACAAGGAAGAAGTCGTTTTCGCGCTTGACAGCGCAAGATATCCCCGTTCACTCGACGACAGAACGGACGAGGACGGCGTTGCGCTTATCGACCGCGTTCCGGTAGATAAAAGCGAGGAAAACGACGAAAAAATAATTCTGTCGGGTATGTTGAAAGATTTGCCGCCGCGAGAAAAAAAGATAATTATTTTAAGGTATTTTCGTGACCGCACTCAAAGCGAAGTCGCCGCCGTTTTAGGGGTTTCTCAGGTTCAGATTTCGAGACTTGAAAACAAAATCATCGCAAAACTTCGCGAAAACTTCGATAAATAACGATAATTTGTTTATATTGACGACAAAACGGTAACACTTGTCTTATGGATAAGTGTTATTTGTCGTTAAGGGAAGAAACCGAAACTCTTCACGACTATACGCAGAACGGGTGTAAAAAAACCGATGAAACAGTTGAAGAATCTTTTAAAAAAGAAAACGAACGAAGAAAATCACGAAAATAAAGAATATCTCGATTACGTTCATAAAACCGCGCCGCGAACGAAGGAATTAAAAACCCTCGTGCCGGCGTTTCTGGTCGGCGGCGCAATCTGTATGGTAGGACAGTTGGTTTCTGACCTTCTGAAAATGTGGACAGACCTCGATAAAGAAGGAATCGCTACCGCAACTTCGATAATTATGATTTTTCTGGGCAGTTTCTTCACGGGCCTCGGCTTGTACGACAGACTGGGCAGAATAGCTGGCGGCGGCAGCATCGTGCCGATTACGGGTTTTGCAAACTCCATAGTTTCTCCGGCAATGGAATTCAACAGAGAGGGCGTAACTTTCGGTATATGCGCCCAGATGTTCGTTATCGCGGGTCCTATCGTCGTTCTCGGAATAAGCGTATCCGTGCTGGTCGGCCTCGTATATATGATTTTCGCATGAAAAAAGGAAAACAAAGTTATTTATTGAACAACAGAATATTCGTTAAAGACACGTCGGTCCTCGTGGGAAAAAGAGAAAGCGAAGGTCCTCTTAAAGAATACTTTTACGACGTTCTCGAGGACGACCTTTTCAATTCGAAATCGTACGAACTTGCCGAGTGCAAAATGCAACGACACACTTTGCAGAACCTTCTTAAAAAGTGCGAAATGAAAATCGACGACGTCGATTGTCTTATGGGGGGCGATTTGCAAAACCAGATTTTCGCAACAAGTTTCGCAGCAAGGGAATTTCACGCTTCTTTTTTAGGTTTATACGGTGCGTGCAGTACTTTCGGCGAAGGCCTGGCGCTCGCTTCGTTGCTAATCGACGGCGGAGATTTCAAAAATATCGTCGTTACTACAAGCAGTCATTTTTCGTCTGCCGAAAGAAATTACCGTTTTCCGCTGGAACTCGGCAATCAGCGCACGCCGCTGTCGCAATGGACGGTTACCGCGTCGGGGTCGGTAATGCTGTCGTGCGATAGACCAGAAGAGGAAATCGTGCCCGCAATCACCGCCGTAACAATAGGAAAAACCATTGACTACGGCGTTACCGACGCCAACGATATGGGAGCCGCAATGGCGCCCGCCGCATTCGATACGTTGAAAACGCATTTTTCCGAGCTGTCCAGAAGTCCCTCCTATTACGACGCGATATTCACGGGCGACCTCGGAATTTTCGGTCTGGACCTTTGCGCGCATCTTCTCGAACAGGACGGAATTACTATGCCGAAATCCTTTTCGGATTGCGGAAAGATTATTTTTTCCGAAAAACAAAAGGTTTTTATGGGCGGCTCGGGCGCAGGGTGCAGCAGCGCCGTTTTCGGCGCGTATATCTATGAACTGATGAAAAAAGGCGAACTTAAAAAAGTATTGCTCGTTCCGACGGGCGCGCTTCTGAACAAGGACAGTCCTTTGCAGAAACAGTCTATACCCGGCATCGCTCACGCCGTTGCAATCGAGGTTTGATTATGGAAATATTTCTGACTTATCTTAAAGTATTCGCGGTAGGCGGATTTGTCTGTATGCTCGGACAGGTGTTGATAAATACGACGAAAATGACGAGCGCGAGAATTCTCGTCACTTTTCTGATGCTCGGCGTGCTTCTTGAAGTGACGGGCGCGTTCAGGTTTATCGAAGAATTCGGAAAAGCGGGCATAACCGTTCCCATTACGGGTTTCGGGTCGTCCCTTGCGAAAGGAGCCATAAAAGGCGTTAAAGAGGAGGGCATACTCGGCGCGGTAAAAGGAGGAATGACAGCCGTATCGGGCGGACTTTCCGCCGCAATTTTCTTCGGTTTTATTTTCGCGCTGATATTCAAGTCCAAAACGAAAGAGAGCTGATTTTCAATTTATCGCGCATTCCCGCATATAATTTATGCGTGAGACAGGTTCCGGACGGCAAAAAGAAAAAAATCGTCAAAACGGTTGCGATACTGATTGTTCTCGCAACCGTTTTCGGATTGTTATTTTCCTATTTCAGAGGAAAAATGGTTCCCGTTTTCGTTACAACCTGCAGCGCCGAAGTGGACGCGTTATCGATAAACGCGATAAACGCCGCTACCAAAAAAGTTCTGTTTGACAAAAACATATCTTACGACGAATTGTTCGACATCGAAAAAAATAATTCGGGCGACATTACTCTTATTCAGGCACGCTCCGTAAAAATCAATAAAATCGCGCGCGAACTTGCGCTTGAAACTCAGAAAAACATCGAAAACAACGGAAGACGAGAAATAGGCGTTCCTATCGGTACGCTTACCGGGATAACAATGTTTATCGGCACGGGACCCGACGTGAATATTAAAATAACGCCGATTGGCGTTGCGAATTGCGACTTCGTTTCGGAGTTCGTTTCGGCGGGAATAAACCAGACCGTACATAAAATATACGTTAAAGTTTTCGTCAACGCCACCGTGGCGCTTCCCGTTGCGGACCTTTCGGTCGATACCGAATCCGAAATACTCATCTGTGAAAACCTCATAATAGGAAAGGTTCCTGACACCTATCTTTCGTTAGGGCGCATCAGTACGGGATTAAATCTGGTACCATAACAAATTTATAATTATTTTTTCGGATATTTTACAAAAAAAATATATTTTATACGAAAAAGCGCGATAAATTTTGTTATTATCGCGTCATAATCTCGCTCTATTTCTTTACAATTTTTCAATCGTGTGTTAAAATACCGATATAAAACATTTTCAAGGAGCAGTTATGATTGAAACCATTGAAAAGTTAAAAGCCGACGGTATCGCTCTCATCAACGACGCCGCGACTCTCAACGACGTAAATAACGTCAAGGTTAAAATCTTCGGCAAAAACGGCGACTTTACCGCCGCAATGCGCGGTCTTAAAGACGTTCCCAAGGAACAGAAACCCGAAGTAGGCAAAGCCTTTAACGACGTAAAAGTTATGCTCGAAGGCCTCATTGCCGAAAAAGAGCGCGTTTTTGCGGAAGCAGAAAAACAGGCGCGCATTAAATCGGAATATATCGACGTGACTTTACCGGGCAAAAAAGAGCTCGGCGCGTTGCATCCTCTTACTCTCGTCAAAAACGAAATTCTCGACACGTTTATCGGCCTCGGCTTCGAAGTCAAAGAAGGCCCCGAAATCGAAAGCGACTATTATAACTTTCAGTTGCTCAACATTCCGAAGGACCACCCCGCGCGCGACATGCAGGATTCGTTGTACATAACAGACAATTTTCTTCTCCGCACGCACACAAGTCCCATGCAGGCGCGCACAATGACTACGCAAAAGCCGCCTATACGCATCGTCGTACCCGGAAAAGTGTATCGCAACGACGACGACGCCACCCACAGCCCGATGTTTCAGCAGGTTGAAGGTCTCGTCGTGGACAAGCACATCACTCTTTGCGACCTGAAGGGCGCGCTCGAGGTTTTTGCAAAGCGCCTTTTCGACGAAAAAACCAAAGTGCGTTTCCGTCCCAGTTATTTTCCGTTTACCGAACCTTCGGTAGAAGTGGACGTATCGTGCAGTATCTGCCACGGCAAAGGCTGCAGAGTCTGCAAAGGCACGGGCTGGATTGAAATTCTCGGCGCGGGCATCGTAAATCCCGCCGTTCTCGAAGCGTGCGGTATCAACAGCAAAGAATACAGCGGTTACGCTTTCGGCTTCGGAATAGAACGTATTGCAATGATAAAATACGGCATTCCCGATATCCGTCTTTTCTTTGAAAACGACAAGCGCTTCCTGGAGCAATACAAATAAGGAGACAAGACTATGAAAGCACCTATAAGCTGGTTACAGGACTTTGTAAAAATAGATATACCCGCAGAGGCTCTTGCCGACAAACTCGTTCACTCGGGTTTTGAAGTAGAAGATATTATCCGTGAATCCGACAATATCAGAAACGTCGTTACGGGACGCGTCATCGCAACGGAGCGCCACCCGAATTCCGACCATCTCTGGATTTGCCAGGTTAACGTAAAAACCGCAACTCTGCAAATAGTTACGGGCGCTCAGAACGTTAAAGTCAACGACATCGTTCCCGTCGCGCTGGACGGCGCGCAACTTCCCGACGGAAAACGCATCTATAACGGGGAACTTCGCGGCGTGAAATCGCTTGGTATGCTTTGCGGCGGCAGCGAACTCGGTCTTACCGACGATGATTACGAGGGCGCGTCGGTAGACGGAATTATGATTATGCGACCCGATACGAAAGTCGGCGTCGATATAAACGAGGTTCTCGGCCGCACAGACGTCATCCTCGACGTATCGGTAACCGCAAACCGTCCCGACTGCAACAGCATTCTCGGTATCGCAAGAGAAATCGGCGCGGTTCTGCATAAGCCCGTAAAAATGCCGGTCACAAGTTATACGGCAACTCCCGAACGCATTTTCAATATGCTTGACGTTCAGGTTGAAGACGGCGACCTTTGTCCGAGATATATGGCTAAAGCGGTAAAAAACATAAAAATTACCCAAAGTCCGAAAATTATGCAGGACAGATTGCGCGCGGTAGGCATTAAACCCATAAACAACATCGTAGATATCACGAACTATATTCTGATTGAGCTCGGTCAGCCGATGCACGCTTTCGACTATGAAAAAATCGCGGGGAAACGCTTAGTAGTCCGTCGCGCGACGGAGGGCGAAACGATTACCACGCTGGACAATACATCGCACGCTCTCGAAAGCGATATGCTCGTTATTGCGGACGCCGAAAAGCCTCTTGCCGTCGCCGGTATCATGGGCGGCCTCGACAGCGGCATTTCCGATAATACGAATACCATTATTTTCGAAAGCGCAAAATTCGCCCGCGACAACATAAGACGTACGTCGAGAAAACTCAATCTGAAATCGGACAGCAGCGCGAGATTTGAAAAGGGCATAGACTTTTTAAGTCAGGCCATCGCCATCGACCGCGCGCTTACCCTTATTCAGATAAACGGCTGGGGAACTATCGTTTCGGGTACTATCGACACGAATATGAACGCCGTAAAACCCCGCACGATTACCGTTCCTTATAAAAAAATCAATTCTGTACTCGGAATTAAGGTGCCTACCGACAAAATGGTTTCTATTCTCAACTCTTTGCAGATTAAAACCGTTGTTAAGGGCAAAAAACTCGAGTGCAATATTCCCGCTTTCCGCGAGGACATCGAGGGTGTAAACGACCTTGCCGAAGAAATCATACGCCTTTACGGATACAATAAAATTAAATCCACTTTGTTTGCCGACGCGCGCCAGACTATGGGCGGTCGCGAAGTCAACAGGTCGCGCGAAGATTTACTTAAACGCATTCTTACGGCAAAAGGCGCCGACGAAATAATTACTTACAGTTTCATTTCGCCCAAAACCTTCGACTTATTGCGTCTTGACAAAAACGACGAACTTCGTCGCGCCGTTCCCATTATGAACCCGCTCGGCGAGGACGTCAGCATTATGCGCACCACTCTTGTCGGCAGTATGCTTTCGATAATCGGCGGTAATTACAGCAAAAACAATAAGGAAGGCGTGTTTTTCGAGACTTCGAAAGTATTCAGACCCAAAACTCTGCCTCTTACCGATTTCCCCGTCGAGACCGAAACCTTATCCGTGGGTATGTACGGCGGCGATTGCGACTTCTATTCATTGAAAGGACTGCTCGACAGCGTATTTCAGGCGTTTAAGATTGATAAAACCGAATATCGTCGCGTAAAAATCAACTATCTGCACGAGGGCAGAAGCGCCGAAATTTTTGTGGAAGGCGAATCTGTGGGTTATCTCGGCGAAGTCTATCCCGACGTTTCCGAGGCCTACGGAATCGACGCGCGCGTTTACATTGCCGAAATCAATCTTGAAAAACTTTTCTCGTTTGCAAAGGACCACCGCGAATTCAAAGCGTTGCCCAAATATCCCGCAATAAGCCGCGACCTTGCGCTGCTTGTCAAGGACGGCGTATCGTCCGACCAGGTAGTAGCGGTTATCCGCAAAGTTACAAACCGCAAATTACTTGAAAGCGTTGAAATATTCGACGTTTATAAAGGACAGGGCGTGCCTAAAGGCAATACTTCGATTGCTCTTACGGTCGTATTTCGCGCACCCGACAGGACGCTTACGGACGACGAGGTTCAGGCCGAAATCGACCACGCTCTGAAGAGTATGAAGCGCAAGTACAGAGTTAAACTCAGAGTATGACGGAAATTCTTGCTCCGGCAGGAGATTTAATATCGTTAAAAGCAGCAATAGCCTCAGGTGCCGACGCGGTTTATCTGGGGCTATCGGCGTTTAATGCGCGGATAAAAGCCGAAAATTTTACCGCTGACAACATAGCGGAAACAACAAGATATTGCCATCTTTTCGGCGTAAAAGTATACGTTGCGGTAAATATTTCGGTAAAAGAGAGCGAAATTCCCGAAGTGGAAAAACTTATTTCGGCCTGTTCGGACGCAAAAGTCGACGCGTTTATCGTTTCAGACCTTGCAGTGCTTGACATTGCAAAAAAACTCGCTCCGTCGGTCAGACTTCACGCGTCGACGCAATTCGGAATATGCAACGCGGAAGGCGCAAAATTTGCCGAAAGCGTCGGCTTTTCGAGAGTCGTGCTTTCACGCGAAGCCACACTCGAAGAAATCAGAAGAATCCGCGAAGAAACTTCGCTCGAAATCGAATATTTCGTTCACGGCGCTTTGTGCGTGGCGTTTTCGGGTAAATGCCTTATGTCGTCGTTCATTAACGGCGGCAGCGGAAACAGAGGCAGATGCCTGCAACCTTGCCGGTTGCAATATACCGAAAAGTATACGGGTAAAACGGGTTATCTTCTTTCGACGTCGGATCTGTGCCTTATCGACAAACTTAAAGAACTTGCCGACGCCGGCGTATCGAGTTTCAAAATCGAGGGAAGACTGCGCCGTCCCGAATACGTTTTTAAAACTGTTTCGACGTATAAAAAAGTTATCGACAGCGGCTTTATCGTCGACGAGAACGACGTTAAAATTCTGCAATCCGCATATAACCGCGGAAACTTTACGCAAGGTTATTCTTTCGACGATACCGACAAAATTTTAAGCACGACCACTCAGGGCAATATAGGAGTTTCGGCAGGCAGAATAACCGAGACGTTTAAAGACGGTTTTGTAAAAACCGACCGTATTTCCGATTTTAAGAAGGGACAGGGATATAAATTACTTGACGAAAAAGGGAAAGAGGTATCGGGAGGCATAATTACCGAAGTACGAAACGGTCTCATATTTGTACCCGACGGCAAAAAAGGATACGAAATCAGAATAACTTCGGATAATACCTATTCTTTCAAAGAAAAGAAAATACCCGTCGATATTCGTTTCGGGATTGACGCACGCGGCGTTCTGAGCGCCGTTTTCGGCACAAATAACGCAAGCGTTGAAATATCCCGCAAATTAGATAAAGCAACGGGAAGACCTCTCGATTACGAAACCGTAAAATCCGCGCTGACGAAAACAGGCGACGGAGTTTTTATCGCTAAAAACGTCGAAGGAAGTCTTTCGGGAGACTTTTTCGCACCCCGCTCGACTCTTAACGAGTTAAGAAGAAAGGCATTGAGCGAACTTGAAGAAGAAATACTTAAAAACTATAATTTCAACGAAAAACGGGATTATTTTGACAGAAGTATTATAAAAAAACCGCTTAAATATAATAATCTCGTTGCAGTAGAATTGCAAAACAAAGCACAACTGTCGGACTACCTTCTTAAAAACTCGGATATAATCGTATATTTCCCCGATGATTTTACGGTAAAAACCGTAAAGGATTTTTTAAACGCATGCGGAAGTCTTTCCGAAAAAGTTTTTCTTAAACTTCCGGTGAACGCACGCGAAAACGACGTTAAAATAATTGAAAACATTATCGAACAAACTAAAGCGGAAGGTTTGTATGCGGATAATCCGTACGTCGTTTACCTTGCGAAAAAATACAATCTTAAACTCTTTGCAGGAGCGGGGCTTAACGTATATAACGAAAAGTGTTTAAGTTATTTTGAGCCCGACTACTTTCTCGCTTCGCCCGAACTGACCCGTTCCGAAAGCGAAAAACTGGATTCCGCGTTTATTTTCGCATACGGATATCTGCCGCTGATGAATCTTTCGCATTGCGTAAGCAAGCTCGTTTCGGGCAGAGGATGCGAAAAATGCGCGTATACATCGAAAGGTTTCGCGTACTCTGACAGAAAAGGTTATGAATTCAGAATTTACCGCAACCGCATAAAAAACTGTTATTTCACTCTGTATAACAGTAAAATTCACGATATTTCATCAAAAGTTTGCGATACTTCTTTTAATTTATATCTTAATATGCTACAATGTGACGGTGAAAAGTCCGCAAAAATTCTTTCCGATTTTAAAAACGGACGCGTTGTCGACGTTGCGGAAAGAACCAACGGGCATTTCGTAAAAGGTGTGTTATGAACGCAGAAAAAGCGCTGAAAACTTTGGAATACGATAAAATTCTCGATATGCTTAAATGCAACGTATCGTCCGAAAGGGCGCGGGAAATTATCGACGGCATTCGTCCGACGGAAAACGCCGACGACGCACGCGCGTTACTTTCCGAAACCGAAGAAGCGGACAGAATACTTTACGAGCAGGCTCTCGACCCGAATTTCGCGATAGACAATATTCTTTCGTCGATTGAGCGCGCCAGAAAACTTTCAAGCCTTTCAATGGCGGAACTTCTTCGCATATCGCGCGTTTTAAAGGTTTCACGCATTCTGAAAAACACAATGTCGCGAAGCATCGACGCCGAAATACTGAAAGGTTATTCGGCAGGATTATTCACAAATCAGGCTCTCGAAGAGCGCATTGACAAAAGCATCGTATCCGACACCGAAATGAGCGACGACGCGTCGCCCGCGCTTCGCCAGATTCGCATTAAAATAAGACGTACGAACGATAACGTCAAACAAAAACTCAGCAGTTACGTTACGCAAGGTAAATACCAGAAATATCTTCAGGACAACATCGTCACAATGAGAGGCGACCGATACGTAATACCCGTAAAGGCCGAATTCAAAGGGGCAATGCAAGGTCTCGTGCACGACCAGTCGGCCTCGGGACAGACTCTGTTTATCGAGCCTATCGCCGTCGTGGAACTCAACAACGAACTTAAAACTCTTCTTCTCGAGGAGCAATCCGAAATAGAACGTATACTTGCCGAACTTACTTCTTCCGTCAGAGCCGACTCGTCGGAACTTCTCGGAAACTATGAAATAATTGCGCGTCTCGACGTAATTTTCGCAAGGGCAAAATTAGCGCGTTCGCAGAATGCCGTCAAACCTCTTATAAACGACAACGGTTACGTCAATATCGTCAACGGCAGACATCCGCTGATTGACAAATCGAAAGTCAGACCCATAAGCATATATCTCGGAAAAACATTCGATATTATGTTAATAACAGGCCCGAACGCGGGCGGAAAAACCGTCACGCTGAAACTCGTCGGCATACTCGAGGCTATGGGTCTTTCGGGAATGTTTATCCCCGCGGGAGCCGACAGCGAAATTTCGGTTTTCGAAAATATGTTTACGGATATCGGCGACGAGCAATCGATAGAACAATCCCTTTCGACCTTTTCGGGACATATGACGAATATCGTATCGTTCATCAACCGCATAACCCCGAAGACGCTTTTACTGCTTGACGAACTCGGGTCCGGCACCGACCCTTCGGAAGGAAGCGCTCTTGCCGTCGCTATAACAAAAGAAATCAAAAAAACGGGTGCGAAAGCAATTATTACCTCGCATTTCAACGCTCTTAAAGAATATGCGGTCAGCACGGATGGAGTCGGAAGCAGCTGTATGGATTTCAACGCCGACACTTTCGAACCTCTTTATAAACTCATAATAGGCTCGACCGGCACGAGCAACGCAATTCAGATTGCAAAAAGATTAGGTCTTAAACAGGAAATTATCGACGACGCCGACAGTATGCTGAGCGAGGAAAACAAATCTTTCGATAAAGTATTGATGTCGGCGGAAAAAGCGCGTAAAACCGCCGAAGAACTTACCGAACAGGCTAAAATCAATAAAATAGAAACCGAAAAGGAATTAAAACGCGTTCAGGACGAACTTAAAAAACTGCGCGAGAATAACGACAGACTTAACGAGCAGATAAGAAAGGATACAAAAAAACTCATCGAATCGAGCGTATGCGAAGCAAACGACATCATCGAGGAAATGAAAAATCTCCTCGACCGCAGAGACGAGCAGGCGCTGTTCGAAGCGCGAAAACTAAAAAAACGTCTCGAAAACCTTTCCGCAAAATACGAAGAAGGCGATTTCGACGCCGGTTTCGACAGTAATCTCAATTTCGTCGGCGGTGAAATCAAGGCCGGCGACGATGTTTATATCGATACTATAGACAAAACGGGAAAAGTTCTTTCCGTTTCGAAAAACGGAGAATTCGAGGTGCTTCTCGGCGCGGTAAGAACAAAAGTCAAGGCTAAAAACTGCAAAAAAATCGCGCCAAATAAAAAAACGCCGCCACGGATTAACGTCAGCAAACAGTTTTCGAGCGCGCCGGTAAAAAGCGAAATTATCCTTCTCGGGAAAACGGTTGACGAGGCTGTGTACGAACTCGACAAATACCTTTACGAAGCGTCGAGGGCAAACTTGTCGGAAGTACGCGTCGTACACGGTAAAGCGACGGGTGCATTGCGGGCGGGTGTCCAGAAATTTCTGAAAACCCATCCGCTGGTCGAGGAATTCAGACTTGGCAAATACGGTGAGGGCGACAGCGGAGTTACCGTCGTAAAACTGAAATGACGCCCGAATATTTTGTACAGACCGAACTCAATACCGGGAAAGCCGAAACAAAAAAAGTACGAGCGATGATTTATTCGTCGTACGCGCTAAAAACGATATCGCTTGTTTTTATCGTACTGACCGCCGTATTCGGCTATATATATTTAACGGGATTTTTTATAACGTTGATTGCGGGTGTGGCGCTGAAACAGGCTACGCTCGAAAGAACGGCGTCGTACGAATATCTTCTTGCCCGCAACAGCCTTACGATAAGCGCGGTAAACAACTTCGGAAAAACAAGATTCACCGTGCGCATACCGATTGACCAAATAGTCGGTATAGAAAACGCAGACGAAGCAAAACCCGATAAATCTGATGTTTTTGCCGCGCCGGAGGGCAAAAGTATTATAAAAATACGCTTTAACGATAACGGTACGACAAAATGTTTATATTTTTCGCCTCTATTCTATTTTGAGGCGTTACTGAGACAGAGGCAAAAAAAATGATTTATTTTGACAATGCGGCAACTACGCCGCTTGACGAAATCGCAATAGACGCCCTTAGAAAATACGGCGTAGAAAATTTTTATAATCCGTCGGCGCTTTATAAAGAAGCGCTTGAAAACTCGCGCGTTCTGAACGCGGCGCGCGAAAACGTATTGAAAATACTGCACGGAAACGGCGACTTCGTTTTTACCGCAAGCGGTACGGAAGCCGATAATATGGCAATCTACGGCGCTAAAAAAACCAAAAAATCCCGTATTATCGTAAGCGCGGGCGAGCATTCGGCAATGCTTAATCCCGCAACCGATTTACTTAACAAAGGTTACGACGTAAAGTTTGCGCCGCTTAATTCCGACGGCAGTCTGAATTTCGACGAATTTAAGAAACTTCTCAATCCCGACGTGTCTTTCGTGTCGGTAATGCACGTAAACAACGAAACGGGCGCGGTAAACGACTTAAGCCGACTTGTAAAAACGGTAAAATCGGTCGCTCCCGACGCTCTCGTACATTCGGACGGAGTTCAGGCGCTTATGAAAGTTCGCGTTAATCTTATAAATACTGGCGTCGATTTGTATTCGGTAAGCGCTCATAAAGTGCACGCTCCTCGCGGAGTGGGCGGTTTATATATTAAAAAAGGCGTTCGCATAAATCCGCTTATTCTCGGCGGAGGACAGGAAAAAGGTATGCGAAGCGCAACCGAAAATCTTGCGGGTATCGTTGCTTTTTCGGAGGTATTGACAAAATACGATAAAAACTTTGCACGGGACGCCGAAACGAGAAAAGAGCTTCTTTCCTGTTTAAGAAACGCTTTTATCAACGAAATGCCCGAACACGTTGTTTTATCGCCCGAAAATTCGCCGCATATTCTGATGGTCGCACTTAAGGGCGTAAGAGGCGAAGTGGTTTTGCACGCACTCGAAGAATACGGGATTTTAATAGGAGTCGGAAGCGCGTGCAGCAGCAAAAAGGGCATAAACAAATTTCAATCCCTTCTTAACCTCGACGACGAACATAAAGAAGGAATAATCCGCATAAGCGTATCCGAAACTAACACTCTTGCGGAATGCGCGTTTTTTATCGAAAAGTTAAAAGAATGCACGGCAAAACTTACGGAATACAAAAGGATTTAATAATTATGGAAAAAGTAATACTTATAAGATTTTCTGAAATTTTTCTGAAGGGCGGCAACAGAAAGTTTTTCGAAAAACGCCTCATAGACAACATAAAAGAATCGCTTAAAGACTTTGAATACAAATTTTCGCAATCGCAGAACCGTTACGTAATATCCGATTACGACGAGGATTCGGAAGGCGAAATCATCGAAAAACTGAAAAAAGTTTTCGGTATTCATTCGGTAAGCGCGGCGGCAAAAGTCAAAACGGATTTCGAAACCATCAGAAAAACCGCTCTGACGTTTTTTGACGATACTCCGTTATCTTTTCGCGTAACGGTAAGACGCGCCGATAAGCGGGTCGATATTCCCAGCCCGGTTATGGCAGGCGAAATCGGGGGCGATATACTCGAGGCCTATCCCGGAACGAAAGTAAACCTCTCGAAATTCGACAAAGAACTTTACGTCGATATACGTGAAAACGGTTTTACTTATCTTTTTACCGACAAAATCGCATGCGCGGGCGGCATGCCGGTAGGTACGGCGGGAAAGGCATTGTGTCTGTTGTCGGGCGGAATCGACAGCCCTGTTGCCGCTTATATGATGGCGAAACGAGGACTGCAGATTGACGCCGTTCATTTTCACAGCATGCCTTACACAAGCGAGCAGGCGAAAGAAAAAGTTATTAACCTTGCAAAAATCGTATCCGGATACGCGGGCCGCATAAAGCTTTACGTTGTACCTTTCACCGAAATTCAGGAAAGTATCCATAAATTTTGTCCTCCGGAGTATATGATTACGATTATGCGGAGATTTATGATGCGTATTTCCGAAAGATTGGCGCTGAAAATCAATGCGGGCGCAATCGTGACGGGCGAAAGCCTCGGACAGGTTGCAAGTCAGACCATGCAAAGCATGACCGTTACAAATAAAGTTGTCGAGCACCTTCCCGTATTCAGACCCCTCGTCGGATTTGACAAAGAAGAAATAATCGCCGTTTCCAAAAAAATCGACGCTTTCGATACGAGTATATTGCCTTATCAGGATTGTTGTACGATTTTTTTGCCTAAAAATCCCGTTATTCGTCCAAAACCCGAACTTATCGAGAGAGCGGAAAAAACACTCGATATCGAAAAACTGATATCCGACGCGTTGAATAACGTCGAAATTATCGACTTAAACCCTTAATCAATAATCCGAATAGTAATCGGGATTAAATTCGGAATTCAGATAAAACCAGTCGGTTTCGTAACTGTTACCGACTATTTTTATGCCGTATTGGTTGTAAAAATAGGGTTTTATATAATACTTTACAAATTTTAACCCGACACTCGCAGTATCGTAAAAGCTGATTTTATCATTTCCTTTTTCAAAACTTTTTACGATTTCTTCGCTTTTACCGTCAAAACGCACTATGTCGTAATACAAATACGGCTCCGCTTCGAAAACAATCTGCACGACGTCTCCGTTTACGTTTTCACGCACGCTTTCCACCGAAAATCCGTCGAAACAGGAAGAGTAAACCGTCGGAACCGCATTTTTTTTGAATAATTCGCTTTTAACGTAAACCGACGGAGTATTTTCCGTTATTAGACAAATTTTCTGCTTATGCTTTTGAGCGTAATCGTCGATTTCTATACGATATACGTCGTCGGGAATAGTAAATCCGTTATTTTTACCGCTTTCGACATACTTAATTACGTCGCGCATACTTTTCGTAACGTAACTGCCGCCCGTTTCTCCGAGAGGCAAATCGTAATCGTGATTCCCCGTTCCGTTACCGTGCCATACAAGAAACGTGTGCGCAGGCGTGTAAGCGACGTTATATGCGTCGGTGTTTCCTTTTGAATTGCCCACCGTCCCCGTTTTAGACGCAACGCTTAATCTCAATCCCGACAGCCCCTTTGCAGTGCCTTTTTCGACAGAATCCATAAGAACGTCCGTCATAATATAAGCGTCGGCAGAGGACAGGACTTCTTCGGGGTCATCGTTTTTTTCATAAAGCGGCATACCGTCCGAATCGTAAACGGCCTTGACGAAAGACGGCGTGCGGTAGTAACCCGAGTTTGCGAAAACAGAGTATGCTCCGGCAAGCGACAACATATTGTTTCCCGTTACGTTGCCAAGCGCTACGGTAGCGTTGTTATCCCTTTCCGAAAGGTTAATACCGACGCTGTCGGCATATTTTTTAACTTTATCGAAACCAAGCGCGTTGTAAGTTTTAACCGCAACGACGTTCGAAGAAGTAATCACCGCGCTCCTGACGTCGGTCCATCCGAGATACGCGTCGTTATAGTTTTTCGGCATATATCCCGAAAAGTCGGTTTTTTCGTCAAGAACGGGCGTTGCGGGAGTTATCAGATTATCTTTCAGTGCGGGAGCATATACGAACACAGGTTTGGCGGCCGAACCGAAAGGACGGTAAAAATCGTAAATATTGCGTTTTTTTGCCGAAAAGTACGCGCTGACGCCCATAGTTTTGTTATCGATTACAATCGACAAACCGTCGCCTCTTATCTTGTTTTCGTTAAGAAGATAATAGTCGGGATTTCCGATTACCGATGACAGTGCGGCCTGATGCGAAGGATTGAGAAAGGTCTGAATTCTGTAATTCCCGCTAAGCAGGGCGTTTTCGGAAATATTCAGAACAGCCGCAGCCTCTGAAATAGCCGACAGAATATAACTTTGCGTATTCGGATATACCGCGTCGGTATCGACGACTATTTTTTCCTTCTGCGCCTGAATTTTTTCGTTGCTGCCGATATATTTTTCCTTTTCCATCAAGGATAATACGAGATTGCGGCGTTCTTTCGAGTTGTCAATATTTGCAAGCGGAGAATATTTCGAAGGATTTTTCAGTATTCCCGCAATGCAGGCGCACTCGGAAAGGGTAAGGTCTTTGACGTTTTTATTAAAAATTCCTCTTGCCGCGCTTTTAACCCCGTACATACCGTTTCCGAAATATGCGACGTTAAGATACATTGCGAGAATATCCTGCTTGGAATAGTTTCGCTCCAACTCGCGCGCAAGTTTTATTTCGTTAAGTTTACGGTTTATTGATTTTTCCTGCGTAAGATGGGTGTTTTTGATAAGCTGTTGAGATATCGTGCTTGCGCCTTCTTTAAGAGAACGGGATTTCAGATTGTTTTTCAGGGCGCCGGCAATTCTTATCGCGTCTGTCCCTCGATGTCTGAAAAACCTTTTGTCTTCAATAGAAACGACGGCGTTTACGAGATTTTCGGGAAGTTCGTCAAAGGTTACGCTTGCAAAACCTACGGTCTGTATTTCAAGGCCGTTTATGTCGTAAAAAACGGTGGAAACATTCTGTTTTGGCAACAGATTACTATCTAAAACAGCGTTTTTTGTAATACTTGCAAAAGTAATTGCCATTCCTCCGAATAAAAAAACAACTATCAGAAGAAACGACAACAGTGCGATTTTCAGCTTTTTTCCCGTCTTTTTTTTCATATTCATAGTATTTTTGAATTTTAAAATATTATGTTGTTTTTAATCAAATCTTGTTGATAATATCCCGATTATTTTGTATAATCTAAATACTATGTCAGATATATACGATTTCAACGGAAAAAACTACTGCGTCGTAACTTACGGCTGTCAGATGAATCTTCACGAATCCGAAAAAATTTCGGGCATTCTCGACAATATGGGAATGTCTGCCGTGCAATCTCCCGAAGCCGCCGACGTCGTAGTTTTCAATACCTGCTGTATCCGCGACACCGCCGAACGCAGAGCCTTAGGCAACATCGGCAAAATGAAGGAATTAAAAAAGAAAAACAAAAACCTTCTCGTCGTGGTAACGGGTTGCATGACGCAACAAAACGGATTTGCCGAAAATCTGAAAGAAAGATATCAGTACGTCGACGTGATTCTCGGAACGCACAATATCTCCGACCTCGAAAACAAACTTCGCGAGAAAGTCGCCAGGAAAAAGCGGATTGCGTCCGTTCTCGATACCGACGGTTATATCGACGACGAAACAACTCCCGTGACGCGTACGAGTTTTCCCAACGCATGGGTAAACATAAATTACGGCTGCAATAATTTTTGCACTTACTGCATCGTCCCTTACGTGAGAGGACGCGAAAGAAGCCGCACGCCCGAAAGCATAATCGCCGAATGCGAAAAACTGATAAAAGACGGTTACAAGGAAATAACTCTTCTCGGGCAGAACGTCAACAGTTACGGCAACGATTTCGGGGACCCCGACGTAAATTTTTCCGACCTTTTGCGTTCGGTTGCGGAAATCGAAGGAAAATTCAGAATAAGATTTATGACGTCGCATCCGAAAGACTTCACATCAGACGTCGTAAAAGCCATAAAATCCAGCGACAAAATCTGCAACAATATACATCTTCCCGTACAGGCCGGCAGCAACTCGGTTCTTAAAAACATGAACCGCCGATACACGAGGGAACACTATATGTCGCTTATCGATATGATACGCGACGAAATCCCCGACGCGGGTATTACTACCGATATTATGGTGGGGTTTCCTTACGAAACCGAAGATGATTTTCAGGATACGCTCGATTTAGTGCGCCGCGTAAGATTTTCTACTGCGTTTACGTTTATATATTCGGTCAGAAAAGGCACGAAAGCCGCGGATATGCCGCAGATTCCTTATGAAATCAAGCAGGACCGTATTAAACGGCTTATCGCATTGCAGAACGAAATAACCGAGGAACTTTCGAAAGCATATCTCGGCAACACTTACGAGGTGCTTATCGAAGGCACGAACGAAAAGAAAAAAGGATTCGTTTCGGGCCGCACCGAAAGCGGACGCCTCGTCAGCGCGCCCGGGGACGAAAATCTTATCGGACAATTCGTCAATATCAGAATCGACAAGTGCAAAAACGCACAATTGACGGGAGAAATAATTTGAAAAAGAAAAATCAGTTATCGCCCATGATGAGGCAATACCTCGAAATGAAGGAACAGTATAAGGACGCAATACTGCTGTTCAGACTCGGCGATTTTTACGAAATGTTTTTTGACGACGCGGTAAAAGCGTCCGACTTCCTAAACCTGACTCTTACGGGTCGCGACTGCGGTCTCGAAGAACGCGCGCCTATGTGCGGCGTGCCTTACCACGCCGTGGACGGATACATAAAAAAGCTTATCGACGGCGGTTTTAAAGTCGCAATCTGCGAACAACTCAATACGCCCGAAGACACGAAAGGGCAACTCGACAGAGACGTAGTCAGAGTCATTACGGCAGGCACCGTGGTGGAAGACAGTCTGCTGCCCGAAAAACAAAACAACTATCTTGCGTCACTTTTTCTCACGGATAAGGGCTTCGGCCTTGCCTGGGCCGATATGTCGACGGGCGAATTCGATTTGTTTGAAAAAAACACGGTAAATCCGTCCGTTATCGACGACTTTCTCGTTACGATTTCTCCCTGCCAGATAATTACAAATACGGAAGGCTCGAAACTTAATCTCAGCGGCGTCGCTGCGGGAAAGCTTCCTCGACCCGAAACGTACTTCGACTGGGCGTATCTTTTCGACAATGCCGAAAAAAAACTGCTTGAACAGCTGAACGTCGCAACGCTCGCGTCGTTCGAATGCGCCGATAAAAAACTTGCGGTATCCGCGGGCGGCGCTCTTATCGAATATATGTTGCAGACGGGCAAACGCTCGCTTTCTCACATCGACAAAGTACAATTCGTAAAAGACAACTCTTTCATGCTTCTTGACGGAAACACGCGAAGAAACCTCGAGCTGACTTCAACGCTTCGCGACGGAAAACGCACGGGCTCGCTTTTGTGGCTTCTCGACAAAACCGTTACCGCTATGGGCGCGAGGCTTATGAAAGGTTGGATTGAAAAGCCGTTGCAAAACGAACGGGACATAAACAGACGACTCGACGCCGTAGAAACTTTTACCCGAAACAGGGAAACGCTTTGCGACTTCCGCGAAGCTCTGTGCGGAATAAGGGATATCGAAAGACTTTCGGCAAGACTTGCATACGGAAACACCAATCCGCGCGACGTATTGTCTCTTTCCGAAACGCTGAAACGTCTTCCCGACGTCAAAAAAACGGCAAAATCTTTAAAAAACAAAATTTTTGACGAAATCGCGGGGAAAATAACGCTTAACGACGCCTTGCAAAAAGAAATAGAGGCAGCTATCGACCCGGACGCGGGCGCTGTTTACAAAGACGGCGGTTTCATTAAAAAAGGATATAACGCCGAGCTCGACGAATACCGCGACGCCGGAAGACAGGGCCACGTATGGCTTGCAAATCTCGAGGCAAACGAAAAAGAAAAAACGGGAATTAAAAATCTTAAGGTCGGCTATAACAAAGTTTTCGGATATTATATCGAAGTTTCCAAATCTCAACTCGATATGGTTCCTTTGCGTTATACAAGAAAACAGACTCTTGTTGGCGGCGAGAGGTTTATCACCGACGAACTGCGCGATATCGAAAACAAAATTATCGGCGCGGAGGATAATGCGGTACGTCTTGAACTTGCGCTTTTCAAGACGTTGACGGATAAACTTCGCGCGCACATAGACGAATTTCTGGAAACGGGGCGCGCCGTTGCGACGCTCGACGCGATACAATCTCTTGCTTACGTCGCGGTCAACAGAAACTACACAAAACCCGTCGTTAACGGAAAAATAAGGAAAATATCCATCAAAAACGGACGTCATCCAATTGTTGAGGCTCTTTCCGAAAGCGCTTTCGTCCCAAACGATACCGTGCTGGACGAGGACGAAAACCGTTGTATGGTAATAACCGGTCCGAATATGGCCGGAAAATCTACTTATATGCGGCAGGTTGCGCTTATTACGCTTATGGCTCACGTCGGCTCTTTCGTGCCCGCAGACGCCGCCGAGATATCACTGACCGACAGAATATTTACGCGCGTAGGCGCATCCGACGATATTACGCTGGGACAAAGCACTTTTATGGTGGAAATGGTGGAAGTTGCCACAATTCTTAATAACGCAACGCCTAAGTCCCTGCTTATTCTGGACGAAATAGGGCGCGGCACTTCGACGATAGACGGCCTATCTATTGCCTGGGCGGTGATGGAAGATATTTCACGCCGTATAGGAGCAAAGACGCTGTTTGCAACACATTTTCACGAACTGTCGGAACTCGAAGGACAACTTGCAGGCGTAAAGAATTATCAGATTCTGATAAAAGAAATAGGAGACGAAATTGTTTTTCTGCATAAAATCGTGAGGGGCGGCGCAAGTAAGAGTTTCGGCATAGAGGTCGCCGAACTGGCCGGAATTCCCAAAAACGTCGTCGAACGCGCCAAAATCATAATGCGCCAACTCGAGGAAATTAATATCAATCGCGATACGAACAGCATTATGATATCGGGTAAAGGCGGCAAAACCAGGCAAATGTCACTGTTCGACGGCAGGGACGACAAAGCAGACGAAATTATGAATATTCTCAAAGACGTGAATATCGAAACTACAAGCCCCGTACAGGCGTTTGCCATATTGATGGATTTAAAGGAAAAAGCATCGAAATGAAAATTAACGTTTTAGACAGCAGTATCTATAATCTTATCTCGGCGGGCGAGGTCGTCGAGCGACCGGCATCGGTAGTCAAAGAACTTGTTGAAAACTCAATCGACGCGGGAGCGAAAAACGTCAGAATTGAAATAACCGCGGGCGGCAAAACGAGAATTAAAGTTACCGACGACGGCGCAGGCATAGAAAAAGACGATATGTCAAACGCCTTTCTTCCGCATGCCACAAGTAAAATTCGCGATAAAAACGATTTGTTTTCGATAAAAACGCTCGGGTTTCGCGGCGAAGCGCTTGCAAGTATCGCGGCGGTATCTATGGTCAGCGCCTTTTCGAAAACCGACGAGGACGATTGTGCGCACGGCATCGAACTTCGCGGCGGAAAAGCCGAAAAATCTTTCGAATGCCCCGGCGTTACGGGTACTTCCATAACCGTTGAGAACCTTTTTTTCGCAACGCCCGCTCGTCTAAAATTTCTGAAAAAAGATAAATCAGAGGAAAGTGAAATAACGTCTCTTGTCGTAAAAACGGCTCTTTCGAATCCGTTTGTTGCGTTTACGTATATTGCCGATGGCAAAACTCTTTTGAAAACGTACGGTAAAGGCCTGAAAGATGCCGTATCTAACGTATATAACCGTGAACTTGCTATGAATTTTATTGAATTCGAGAATACTTACGGTGATATAAATATCAAAGGCTTTATTTCGACGCCGACGTATTTTAAAGGAAACAGGAGTTACCAGACCACAATTATTAACGGACGCGTAATCGAAAACAAGACCGTTACCGCTGCGGTCGAAAAGGCTTACGAACCGTTCCTGATGAAGCGCAGTTATCCGCTGTTCGTATTGAATATCACCATGCCTTTCGACAGTCTTGACGTCAACGTACATCCTTCGAAATCGGACGTCAGATTTGCAGACAACAATAAAATTTTCTCGTTTGTGTATAACAGTGTTCAACGAGTTTTGTATTCTTACGACGACATTAAAAGCGTTCCGCAGATTGAATACGTCCCGGATGAAACCCATTTTAATTCGGAAAAGCCGATTAATGAAGGAAACGTCGCGTCTAATAGTGAATATAATTCGTCCGAAAGTCGTTCAAAAGACAATCGCAGCAATATTTTCGACGGTATTTTTTCGGCAAGCAGCAAAGTTTCGGAGGGCGGAGATTCTTTTTACAGAATGATTAAAAACCGCATTTCCGTAATTGATAACGTTAAATCAACGCACGAATACGAAAAACGCGACGAAGGTATTCAGCAGACGTTTCTCGATACGGACGACCCTTCTTACGAGCGCTCCGGATTTTCTTTCGATTTTCATGGAAAAATCATCGGACAGGTCTTTTCTACTTATATTCTCGTCGAAAAGGACGACAATCTGTACATAATCGACCAGCACGCCGCGCACGAACGCATTCTCTATGACAAACTTATCGGCGCCGAAGGAGAATATTCGCAACCCCTTTTAATACCTTATATTTATTATGCAAACGCCAGGGAAAAGGATTTTATCGAAGAAATTATACCTTCTCTTAACGGAATAGGATTCGATATTTCCGAGTTTTCCGACGATTCCTTTAAGGTTTCAGCCGTTCCCGAGGCATTGACTGATATCGATTTCAACGAATTTTTTGCCTGCATTACGAAAGATTTTATAAGAGCCGATATCAAGGATAAAGACCTGCTTAAAGAAAAACTTATGCAGACCGCCTGCAAATCGGCAATAAAAGGCGGTGACGCTTTAAACGACATGCAAATTGACGCACTCTTAAAAAGTTTTGCCTCCTCGGAAAACAAACCTCTGCAATGTCCGCACGGCAGACCTACGGTAATAAAATTTTCGAAAACCGATTTCGAAAAGTGGTTTAAACGTATTGTATGAAAGGAAAATTGTTGTTTATAGTCGGTCCGACGGCATCGGGGAAATCCGATTTTGCGGTTAAAGCCTCAAAATTGCTCGACGGCGAGATAATTTCAGCCGACAGTATGCAAATATATAAAGATATGAACGTCGGAACGGCAAAAATTTTAAAAGAAGAAATGTCGGGCGTTCCTCATCATCTTATAGATTTCGTAAATCCGAAAGATGATTTTTCGGTTGCCGAGTATCGTGAACGTGCCGTTCCCGTTATCGATAGTCTGCTTAGGCGTGGAAAAATACCGGTAATATGCGGAGGTACGGGACTGTACGTTAACGCCGTTTTATATCCTATGAATTTTTCCGATACATCAAAAAATTCGGAATTACGAAATACGCTCTCGGAAGAATACGATGAAAAAGGCGCCGATTTTATGCACGAAAAATTGCGTCTTATCGACCCGGTTTCGGCAGAAAAAATCCACAAAAACGATAAAAAGCGGATAATACGGGCTCTCGAAATTAATTTATCGCACGGAAAACGCGATGAAAACGACGTAAAAACGCCGTGTTACAATGCGATATTCGTCGGGCTTTCCGGCGGTACTCGCGATAAACTTTACGAAAGAATCAACCTGCGCGTTGATAAAATGTTCGATAACGGCCTTGTCGACGAAGTAAATAAACTGTTAAAAAGCGGCGTTACTTTTGAAAACCAAAGTATGCAGGCAATCGGATATAAGGAATTCAAAGGACTTTTCGACAATACCGCGTCCGTTGACGACGTTAAAGAACTTATCAAAAAAAACACGCGAAACTATGCAAAACGGCAATTGACCTGGTTCAGACAATACGATTTCATAAAATGGTTTGACTGCGCCGACGAAACTGCTTTACAATACGTTAAAGATTCATTTTCAAGGTAAAAATATGTTAAATATTCAAAATATTGACGATTTTATAGCAAAATCCGAAGAAAAATGTAAAAAACAATTTGAAAAAATCGATAAGATCGCGCTTTATAATCAGGAAAAAGTCATTAAAGCCTTTCAGAAAAACGAGGTTCAGGCGCGACATTTCAACGGTACGACCGGGTACGGCTACGACGACATCGGCCGCGATACGTTAAACCGCGTTTTCGCCGACGTTTTCGGCGCGGAAGACGCAATCGTTTCGCCAATGATTATGTCCGGAACGCACGCTCTTACGCTTGCATTATTCGGGATTTTACGCCCCGGAGACACTTTCATATCGATTGCCGGCGACCTTTACGACACTCTTTACGACGTAATTTTCGGCGAAAATAACGGAAGTTTAAAGGATTTTAACGTAAAATTCGATAAAGTAGACTTGAAAAACGGGAACTTTGACGAGGAAAACATTTTTAAAATGCTTGAAAAACAACCGGTAAAACTGGTTTTCATACAACGTTCGCGAGGATATTCGTGGCGCGACGCGATAAGTCTTTTTGCCATATCGGAAATTATTAAAAAAATCAAGCGGAAATATCCAAAGATTTTAATTGCCGTCGACAACTGTTACGGCGAGTTTATCGACTGTCTCGAACCGACAAACGTCGGCGCAGACCTTATTGTCGGCAGTCTTATTAAAAACGCCGGCGGAGGAATTGCACCTACCGGAGCGTATCTTGCAGGGCGAGCCGACGTTATAAAACAAATTTCTTACCGATTCACGGCGCCGTCCGTCGGAAAAGAAATAGGAAGCTATGCGTCGGGTTATCTTCCGTTTTATCAAGGACTTTTTCTTGCGCCTGTAACCGTTAAAAACGCCGTTAAAGGAAGCGTATTATTCGGTCAGGTTTACAGCGATTTAGGTTACGAAACAGTACCCGAACCGGGTGCGGACTGCAACGACATTATAAGAAGCATCAAATTCGATACGGAAAACGAACTCATCGAATTTATCCGAGGCATTCAGGCCGCCGCTCCGATTGACAGCAACGTCGTGCCGTACCCGTGGGATATGCCGGGATATAACGATAAAGTTATTATGGCTGCGGGCGCATTTGTACAAGGAAGTTCAATTGAATTATCGGCAGATTCGCCGATAAGAAAACCTTATATCGCATATCTGCAAGGAAGTCTGACTTACGAACATGCGAAAATTGCCGTTAAACAAACTCTTCAATATTTAATTAAAAATCACAAAAATTAACATTCGCCGCCCTAAACGGCATTTTATCGGGGTTACTATGCGTAAAACTCGCATTTTACGCATAGTTATATTAGTCTGCTCTATATACAAATTTTGCGCTTACATCGGTTATTTTTCAAATAAAGGCTGTTATTTTACACGCTATAATTAACTTTGTCCTGCAATTTTTAAAACGGAACTTTATACTGTTTTACGTAATACTTTAAAATTTTGTTTTTTGCCCGACAGGGCGCAAAAACCGGCGTATAATCCTAAACGGTAAAATATTTTTGAAAAATTTAATAAATCAACGATATTTTTAAAACATTGAATAATTAAAAATCTGAAATTATTGCATTAAACGGCTCTATGAAAATCCGGAAAACAAAATTTATAAATAATTCCATTACTATGATACGACGTTTGTAATCTCTTCCCTTTTTTTCGTCTGAACACTCTGCATATATAATAATAATCGTTTCTGGAGGCAATAATTTTTGATTTATGCGTAAAATGTGTTGTATTTTGTGCATAGTTATGTTAATATTTCTATATGGATAATAACAATTTAAAGAAAAACAACGATTATTTTAAACAGCGCAACATCGATTCTCTTAAAAAAATCAGGAAAATTCAGGAAGAACTTCCTCTGTTCTGCAACGAATACTTTATCGGTATAGAACATAAGACGTCCGTTCTTACTCGGTTGAACTATGCGTACGACCTCAGGATTTTCTTTTATTATCTCATAAATTTTCAGCCCGCGTTTTCAGACGTCGACGGACCTCAATCGTTCACAATCGAGCATCTCAGACGCGTAACGACAACGCATCTCGAAATGTATACCGATTTTTTGTCTTATTACGAGTATAACGGCAAGATTTACACAAACGAAAACAAAGGAAAAGCCCGCAAATTGTCCAGCGTTCGCGCAATGTTCAGATATTTTTACAATAAGGAATATCTGCCCTCCGACGTAAGCGCCAAAATCAGTATGCCTAAAATACGGGACAAAGAAATAATTAAGCTGGAATCCGACGAGGTAGAAGATATTCTTAACGTGGCCGAAAACGGAAGTTCATCTCTCACAAAACATCAGGAAGCCTACCACGAAATGACGCATTTAAGAGATACCGCCCTGCTGACTCTGTTTTTAGGCACGGGAATCCGTATTTCAGAATGCGTCGGTCTTAACGTAAACGATATAGATTTTAACATAAACGGTTTCACTATTACGAGAAAAGGCGGCGCGCGCGTGATACTTTATTTTTCAGACGAAGTTGCCTCCGCCCTTAAAGCGTACCTGAAAGAACGCGAAGCAAATAAAAGCGTGCCCAAAGACGAACAGGCTTTATTTTTATCCATACAGAACAAACGTCTGTCCGTGCGCGCAATTCAGAATATCGTGCAGAAATACAGCCGAATCGTAACGCCACTGAAAAAAATATCGCCGCATAAACTGCGCAGCACTTACGGTACGAGTTTGTATCGCGAAACCGGAGACATTTACGTAGTTGCGGAAGTTTTAGGACATCGAGACGTAAATACCACAAAAAAGCACTACGCCGCTATGAGCGACGATATCCGTCGCGCCGCTGCAAAAAAAGTAGTATTGAGAAAAGATTGACACGTATATTTCATAAGTATTATGAAAAGTTGACTTTTTTATAATACTATTGTATTATTCTATAGAGGTGATTTTATGGACGTATCGTCAATAAACAGCGATTTGATTCGCGGAAACGTTACGACGATTATTTTGAAAGCCCTCCTTGACGAAGACAGGTACGGTTATGACATCCTGCGCGAAATCGAGGTAAAAAGCGGCGGTCAATACAAACTGAAGCAACCTACCCTGTACAGTTGCCTCAAAAGGCTTGAAAAACAGGGGCTTATAAGTTCTTACTGGGGGGACGAAAGCGACACCGAAGGCGGTCGCAGACGCTATTATGCTCTTACCGAAGCGGGACGCAATTATCTGAATAAAATGCAAAGCGAATACGAATATTCGCGCACAATTCTCGACAGTCTTTTGTCCGAGGAAAAATTCGATTTCGAAAATAACGACGCGCCCTTCGATATTAACAGTCTGCGCCCTTATACAAAGCGCACGAACGGCGATGACGACGACGAAAAACAGACCGAAACCTCAAAAAATAACGAAATTACGGCATCGTCGGAAAATACGTCTCAGGTAATCCGCGGTGTTCCTTCAAACACGGGAAGCACTTCTCAATCCTCATACAAATCCGTTTACGGCAACGATTTTCAAACCCCTCTTCCCGAAAAAGAAGACCAAAAAGCAATGTTCGGGCCTTTTGACAGAGGCGCGGGTTCTTACGACGACGACCTCAGACATACATCGAGCTCGGTTTCGGACATGCTTTCTAAAATCGACGACATTCTCACCAAAAAAGAAAATTCAGCCGAAACGGGCGAAAAAGCAACGCCGACAACACTGCCACCTTCTAACAGTGCGGACAATAACGAAACACACGACGTAGAATCGCAAAATTTATCCGATAAAGAACGCATCATGCCGGCTCAACCGTTGTCGGAAAGCGAGCAAATCGCAACCCCCGAGGAAATTCTTTTCGGCAAAAAAGACAGCGAAATCAAAACCGAAGAAACCGACGCCGAAAAACAAGCTAAAGTCGATGCCGCAAAAAAAGCTCTGTCGATAGGCGCGTATCGCGACGAGAGTTTGAATATCGTGGAAAACTACGACGCTCGCAGGAAACTCTTCGAAAAAACCTCGTCTATATCCGATACGGACGCGGCCGACGTCAATCCTGACGACAATACCGACAGTTTTACACCGTCTTCGCGCGAGTTGCTGTTCGGAAAGCAGAACTACGAAACAGTAAACGAACCCGACACAGACGAAGCGCATATCCGCGCTGCCCGAATAATTCTCGATAAATACAACAAAAAGGAAGAATCCGCGCCTTCGGATAATCCGCCATATCCCGACCCTTATATGATTTTCGACAAATACAGCAAGCCGAAAAAGGAAGAACCTGAGACGCCTGCGTACGATGCGAAAGACGTTTTCTCTAAATACGACGAAAAACCCGCTGCGGAAGAGAAAAAATATAAGGCGGAAGAAATTTTCGATAAATATAACCCTAAGAAGTCGAAGCCGTCAACCAACGAAGACGAAAAACATTACGACCCGAAGGAAATTTTCGATAAATACAAAAAGAAAGAAGAGCCCGACGAAAAAGAAAGCGCAAAAGTCAACCTCGCGCCTTCCCCTGTTCCGCCTGCGTCCACTTTCAGTTTCAGACGCGACGAAGAAAGCACCGTTAACTACCGCGACGCATTTTCTTCGCTTCGTCACACGGAAAATTCTTCTTCTGCGGAAGAAAACGAAAATCTCCGTCAGAAACCTGCAAGTAATATCGATCTTAAAACCAAGCTCTTTTCCGAAGGCTATAAACTTCGTCCGTATTCGCGCGAAAATACCGAAAATTATTATTCGCTGAATTACATAAAGAAAAACCGATTAAACCGCGACACTTATGCGATTACATATCTTCTTATTTGTCTCGAAACGTTGATTGGTTGGGCGATATTTAAAGACAGATACGCTCCCATGGCTTATGCCGCTGTCTGCATTATTGCCCTTCTCGTGCCTGCCGTTCCGTTTGTAATCTGGACAATCAACCCGGATAAACGAGTACATGCGAATTACAACTTCCGCACGTCGCTGTTGAACAGACTTATGCTTTATCTTAATTTACTGGTTATTGTATGTCTGATAGGATTTTTCGGTTTCGGAGCAAATATAAATAACGGTGAAAGCCTGATTACGCCCATTCTTATTCCGGCGCTGTTATTACTGAATATACCGCTGTCGGCGTGCGTATACTGCATCCTGTACAAAACTAAAAAATACCATATTTCATAAAATGATAAAAGCCGGGGCAACGTCCCGGCTTTTAATTATTTATTTAATAAAAATCAATCGTTCTTCAATCCTTTTTTTATTTCCGCTCTTGCAAGCTTATCGCAACGATTATTGTATTCGTTATCGGCATGTCCTTTTACCCGCACGAAATTCACGTAGTGTTTTTGCACTTCGAATATCAGGCTTTTCCAAAGGTCGCTGTTTTTCACGTCGTCTTTCGACGCCGTCCGCCAGTTGTTTTTTATCCATGAATCCAGCCATCCCTGCAAAAACGGTTCCGTTGCGTATGCGCTGTCGCTAATAACGGTTACGTCGCATTTCTCCTTAAGTTGTCTTAACCCCTGAATTATCGCAAACAGTTCCATACGATTATTTGTAGTATCTTTATTATAACCGCAAACGGTTTTCTCCACGCCGTTGTAGACGAGTATCGCCGCCCAGCCGCCCGCTCCGGGATTGCCGCTGCACGCGCCGTCGGTATAAATATCAACGTGTTTGAGTTCAGACATTTCCGCTTAACTCCTTGCTTCGTTTTTCACATCTTTTCATGCCTTCGGCAATTATTTTATCAAGATTATTTTCGGCAAAACAATTTACGGCTTCAATCGTTGTACCGCCTTTACTGCAAACGTTTTTAATAAGCGTATCAACGTCCGTCGTACGCTCCTCAACCATTTTTACGGCTCCTTTAAAAGTCTGCAACGTAAGCGTCTCGCTGATTTTTTCATCAAGGCCAAGCGCAACGCCCTCGTCAATCATCGCCTTTATAAAAGTATAGACGTATGCGGGACCGCTTCCGCTTACTGCGGTAACGGCGTCGAAATATTTTTCATCGAGTTCAACAATTTTGCCGAGGGAGGAAAAAATCACCGATACGAGTTTCCTTCCGTCTTCGTCGAAATCGCCTGCGTCAACGGCGCACATTCCTTTCCCAACGAGACAAGGAGTATTCGGCATAATTCTTGCAACGCGGGCGCCGCCGAACATTTCTGAAACGGTATTCCGACTTATTCCCGCCATTATGCTGATTACCTTAAGATTTTTATATTTTATATCCTTAAAAACCTCTTTCGCGACCTGTGGTTTGACGGCAAGAAGGATATAATCCGACTGACCGAATATCAGCTCGTTATCGAATGTTACGACAACTCCCTTTTCGCTTATCGCTTTGAGTTTGTCGCCGTCTACGTCGCTGACTATTATTTCATCCGGATTAAGACAACCGCTTTTCAAAATTCCGTTCAGTATTGCGGTTGCCATATTGCCGGCACCTACGATTCCCAATGTAAATCTGTTCATTTTTTACCTCAAAATTTTAATCAATACGGCAATCCGTTTGACTAAAAAGACGTAATAAGTTATAATAGTTTAAGTCTTAAATTTAGGGGAGTGGCTCAACGGTAGAGCAACGGTCTCCAAAACCGTCGGTTGCGTGTTCAAATCGCGTCTCCCCTGCCAGACCCGCATAAAATGCGGGTTTTTTGTTTGGTTTGTAATGAACACGCAAACAACGCTTTGCGTTGAGGTTGCGTCTGACGCTCGATAACTTTATCTCGCTATTCCGTCGCGGTTTAAAAACCGCTCCTTACAAATCGCGTCTCCCCTGCCAAACCCGCATAAAATGCGGGTTTTTT
>MSGY01000011.1:31392-204447 GCA_001940895.1 Christensenellaceae bacterium Phil10
GTAATGAACACGCAAACAACGCTTCGCGTTGAGGTTGCGTCTGACCGCAAAGCACAAGGAATACAAGCGCGAAGCATTTGTATAGATTGTGCGCAGCGGACGAAACAAAGTATCGGGTCGGTCGATAGGACCGCGACACGTTAGTGTCGATACGCAAAGCGTCGATACTTTGTAAGACGCTCGGAAAACAAAACCTTTAAACTCTTATATCGGCTTTTATATTCAGCGCCGCAGGGTTTCTTGCAAGAACGGGGTCAACTGCTTCCTTAACAAAATCTTCAACCTGTTGAGGTGCAAAACCGATGAAATTTTGCACGTTGACTATCTCGTCGATTTTATCGTGAATCGCGGCAAACGATTCGTCGGCGCGAATTCTGTCAAGAAGGTCGTTGGCTTCCCCGTCGACTTTAACTTTTTTGCCCGCCTCCATACTGTGCACGCGTATTTTCTCATGCAATTCCTGTCTGTTGCCGCCGGCTTTAACGCACTCCATAAGAATATTCTCGGTGGCCATAAAAGGAATTTCTGCGTCGAGATGACGTTTTATCATTTTTTCGTAAACGACAAGGTTTTCCGCAACGTTGTTATAAAGGTCGAGGATTCCGTCGACGGCAAGGAAAGCTTCGGGAATGACTATACGTCTGTTCGCGCTGTCGTCGAGAGTGCGTTCAAACCATTGCGTACCCGCAGTCATGGCGGCGTTTTCGGGAAGAGTCGTGACGTAGCGGGCGAGCGAGCATATGCGCTCCGAACGCATCGGATTGCGTTTATAAGCCATTGCGCTGCTGCCTATCTGAGTTTTTTCGAAAGGCTCTTCTACCTCTTTCATACTCTGCAATAGACGTATATCGTTTGCAAACTTCATTGCGCTTTGAGCGATACCCGACAAAATCGACAGCATTTCGAAATCGTATTTTCTCGTATAAGTCTGACCGCTTACAAGAAAACGTCCGGAAAATCCCATTTTCCTGCAAACTTCCGCGTCAAGTTTTTTTACTTTTTCGTAATCGCCGTTGAAAAGTTCCTTAAAACTCGCCTCGGTTCCCGTCGTACCTTTAACGCCTCTCAGTCTGAAATCGTTTAAAAATCTTTCAACGTTTTCGAAATCGAACACAAGGTCCTGCATCCAAAGCGTAGCGCGTTTGCCGACGGTAGTGGGCTGCGCCGGCTGAAAATGCGTGAATGCAAGCGTAGGCAAGTCCTTATATTTCAAAGCGAAATCTTTAAGTTTTGCAATAACGGCAACCAGTTTGTTCTTAACGAGATAAAGCGCCTTATAATAAGTAATCAGGTCGGCGTTGTCGTCGACGAAACAACTGGTCGCGCCAAGGTGAATAACGGGTGCCGCCAAAGGACATTGCTGAGCGTATGCGTAAACCTGCGCCATAACGTCGTGACGAACGATTTTTTCGCGCTCGTGCGCAACGTCGAGATTGAGATTATTTACGTTCGCCTTCATTTCCTCTATCTGTCTGTCGGAAATATCGAGACCGAGTTCTTTTTCGGTTTCGGCAAGCGCGACCCAAAGTCTGCGCCACAAAACGATTTTTTCTTCTTCCGAAAATATTTCGGACATATCTTTCGAAGCGTATCTCGAAATCAACGGACTTTCATAATCACTCATATAAATCACCTGTAAAAAAAACGGGCGACTTTAGGTCGCCCATATGAGCAAGGGCTTAAACCCTTATTTGCTTTCTTCCTCGTCGTCGAATTTGAAATCGATACCTTTAAGAAGGTCGGCGAGAGTTGCGTTGCCGCTGTCGGATACCCACTCGTGAGGTTCGTCGGAATTGTCGCGACGTTCGCGTTTGCGCTCCTCTGCTTTTTCGGGATTATATTCGAATTTCTTGCGAGGTGCGCGAGGCGCTTTGGATTTGACTTCGCCTGCGTCGAAGTTTTCCTGTTCTTCGGCGGGTTCCTCGGTTTTTGCGGGCTTCTCTGCGGGAGCGGGTTCAAGTTCCTTCATGGAAAGCGTGATGCGATTGCCCTCGAAGCTGATGACTTTAGCCTCGACTTCCTGACCTTCTTTAAGGAGTTCGGAAGCCTCTTTCACGTATCTGTGAGAAATCTGAGAAACGTGGATAAGACCGTCAATGCCGTCCTCGATTTGTACGAAAGCTCCGAAAGGATGAATTCTTGCAATCGTGCCTTTCACAATCGTTCCGACGGGATATTTTTCGGCGGCGAGCTCGTACGGTTTCTTCTGAAGTTGTTTGTAACCCAAAGAGATTTTGCCCGATTCGCGGTCGGCTTTCAGAACGATGAAATCATAGGTCTGATTGAGTTCGAGAACTTCGGAAGGCTCGGAAATCTTTTTCCAGCTGAGGTCGCTGATGTGAGCGAGGCAATCGTAACCTTTAACGCTTACGAAAGCGCCGAAAGACGCAAAGCGTTTGACTTTTCCTTTGACGATGGCGCCGGGAACGACGGTTGCCCAGAAGTTTTCTTCTTTTTCGAGTTTTTCCTCTTCGAGGATAACGCGTTGGGAAGCGGTAACTCTGCGGCCGTTTTTCTGCAACATACGCAGACGGAGTTTTTTGTCGAGATAATCCTCGAGATTATTGACTCTGCCGATGCGAATCTGACTGCCGGGAATAAATACCGTGAAGGCACCCAGTCTACCTTCGAGACCTACGGGATTGCCCTCTTTGTTTTTAACGATTTTAAGAGGAGGTTCAACCGTAAATTCTTTGCTGTCAAATGCTTTCAACGCTTCTTCGTCGTTCTTTTTGACGATATCGATTTCGCGTTTGGAAAGCGTAACGTAAGTACTGTCGCCCTTTTTGTTGATGATAATGGCTTCGATAGTGTCGCCCGCTTTGAAATCGGCAGGGTTGTAACTGCCGTCGATGTTGACTTCGGACTTATCGATAAAGCCGTCTTTTTTGCCGCCTATCTCGACGAAGATGCCGTTTTCGTCGGCGTTGATGATTTTTGCGTGAATGCGTTTTCCTTCACGGTAAGTTGTAAAACCTGCGGCTTTGTCGGACGCCATAATATCGTCCATCGTAAGTTCGGTCTTAGCACTTTTAGCGGGTGCTTGCGCTGCTTCTGCCTTAATCTCCTCTGCCTCGGGAGCGGCGGTGGCTACTTCGGAAACCTCGGTAGCGGTGTTCTCGCAGGCGTTTTCGAGAACTTCGTTGTTTTGAGTGTCACTCATAAAGTTTAAAACCTCCTCAATCAACTCATCGGGAGTTGATGCTGCGGCCAGTACGGCCATTGTGTTGTATTTTGTTATCATTGCGGACTTGACGTCCGAAACTTTTTCAATAAAAAAAGCGTTGCGGTTGACGGATTTTGCCGTGTCGTAAAGGCGTCTTGCGTTAGCGCTGGATTTATCGCCGATTACGACGACCGCTTCGTTGCCGGAGGACAGAACCAAAGCTTCCTCCTGTTTGACTTTTGTAGTATAACAAATTGTATCGAAAAAAACAACTGTTTTACGGTTGTATAAAGGATTATTTTCTATTTTTTTAACAATTTTCAGGTAATTTTCGGGAGGAAAAGTGGATTGAACGACAACGGCAAAACGCTCGTCGCTACCGAGCGATATCTCGTCGTTTTCGTCGATAATAAGCGGCTTTTTTTTGCAAAAACCGATAATTCCTTTAACTTCGGGGTGATTTTCCTGTCCGATTATTATAATTTTATAGCCTTTTTCAGAATACTCTGCGACGATTTTATGAATTTTTTCGATGGCAGGACAGGTCGCGTCGATAATTTTTACGCCTTTTTTTCGCAAATCTTCATACACGGACGGCGATACGCCGTGGGCGCGAATTACAACCTTATCGCCGCTTTTCAGCAGCGATATATCTTCAACGGGCACTATCCCTTCTTCTTTCAGCTTTTCAACAACGAAACCGTTGTGAATTAATTCACCGTAAGTAAAAACGGGAGCGTTTTCACGCGCCGCTTTAAGCGCACGCCGCACGCCCCCGCAGAAACCCGCATATTCGGAAATCGTTATTTTTTGCAAAGACCGTTCTCCTTTGCCGCCTCGTTTGCAATCAGACGAAGTTCGCACATTTTATCGTAAAGAAACTGCGTGGCTTCTTTATCCTGTTTGCGGTCAAATCCTTCGGCAAGCAAATCTATCGGCTCGCCTACTACGAGCAGGTTTTTATGAAACGGCTTATGCATACGATAGTAAAGCATCGGCTGCACCTGAACTTTGGCGCGCATGGCAAACACGGCAACGCCTTCTTTGAACGTATTCATCGTCTGACTGCCCGATTTGTTTCTCGTGCCCTCGGGAAATATAAGTATGTTTTCGCCCGATTTAAGTACGCTCATAACCGCCTTGTATGCGTCTATGTCGGCTTCGCCGCGTTTTACGGGAATACAGCCAACGCCGCGCAGAAACCAGTTGCCGATTTTACTTCTGAAAGCCTCCTCTTTTACAAGAGCGTTGAAATAGGTTTTAAAAAAATCATTGAAAATTATCGCTCCGTCGGGCGTCGACGCATAATGGTTGGAAATAATAATTCCTCCCTTGAATTTTTCAAAATTTTCGGCGCCTATGACTTTTGTCGGCCATACGGTTTTTTGTATACATTTTGCAATTAATTGCCCTATTTTTCCGATTTTTGCCATTATTTTCTCTCCAAAATGTTCAAAACGAAGTTTACAACCTCGTCAATACTCATATTTGTGGTATCAAGAAGAACCGCGTCCTCGGCCTGTTTCAAAGGCGCGAACGAACGATGGCTGTCGTTGTAATCGCGCTCCGCAATATCTGCAAGCACTTTCTCGTAAGGCGGAACGTCCGTGCCTTTTTCGGATAACTGAAGAAAACGCCGTTTTGCTCTCTCTTCGGGCGTTGCGGTGACGTAAAACTTATACTCCGCGTCGGGAAGAACGTATGTTCCGATATCGCGACCGTCAAGCACGACGGAATCTTTTTTCGCTATCTCGCGCTGAAGTTCCACAAGTTTTATTCTTACCGAAGGAAGCGCCGATATATCGGACGCCGCTTTGGAAACGTAATGTTCCCTGATATACGGGGTAACGTTTTCGCCGTTGACTATTATCTGTTGAACGTCGCCCGTAATTATCCGCATATCGAGGTCTTTCAGCAAAGGTTTTATCTGTTCCTCGTCGGTAACGTCAAGACCGCGTTTTACGGCAACGTAAGCAAGTCCTCTATACATCGCTCCCGTATCCAGGTAAATAATGCCGAGATTTTTTGCAAGAGCTTTCGCTATCGTGCTTTTTCCCGCACCCGACGGTCCGTCAAGCGCAATATTGAAATGTTTATCGTAGTGTTTCATAGTCATAGGTTTATTATATATTATTTTGCAAAATATGCAACAATTTTTCTTTTATACGAAAAATGTCAGCCGAGCGCACGAGATACGGCGTATGCCGTAGACCAGGCAATCTGAAGATTGAATCCTCCCGTATATGCGTCGACGTCAAGCACTTCTCCTATAAAAAATAAATTTTTTACCAGTTTGCTTTCAAACGTTTTCGGGTTTATTTCCTTAACGTTAATTCCGCCGCTGGTAACGACCGCTTCGCTTATCGGGGCAAGCGACAATACGTTAAACGTAAAATTTTTGAGCAGATTTACCAGTTTTTTTCGCATTTTGGACGAAATTAAATTTACTTTTGTATCTTCGGGAATCTCCGACAACCTTACGATTACGGGAATAAGTTTTTTCGGAAGCAAGTCGTTCAAAGCGTTTTTGAATTCCTTATTCGAGTATTTTCCGAAATCGCCAAGGACTCTTTTGTCAAGTTCGTCAGTAGTCAGCGCAGGTTTCAGGTCGATAGAAACGGCAATGTTTTTCATATCGGTTTTGTTTATTTCTGCGCTGATTGTCAGCACGACGGGTCCCGAAATGCCGTTTGCGGTAAACATCATTTCGCCAAACTGAGAAAATATTTTTCTGCCGTCTTTAAAAACGTTCGCTTCGACGTTTTTAAGCGATAAACCTTCTAATTCTTTTGCCGTTTCTTTTTCTTTGACCCATATGGGACATAATGAAGGTTTCGGCTCGACGACGCCGTGTCCGAAGGATTTTGCGAAAGCGTATCCGTCGCCCGTACTTCCGGTAAGCGGATACGAAACTCCACCGGTCGCTATGACGACGGCGTCCGACGAATAATTTTCGCCGGCACGCGTTTTTATTTCGAATTTTCCGTCGCTATTTTTCGCTACCGAAACGACTTCTGCGTTCAATACGGTCGTAACGCCCGCTTTATCGCACGCTTTCGATAGCGTTTTTATAACGTCGCTCGATTTGTTGCTTGACGGAAAAACCCTGTTTCCCCTTTCAACGGTAAGACGAAGACCGTAATTTTCAAGAGTTTCCATGGTTTTTTCGGGAGGGAAGCCGTAAATTGCGCTTTGAATGAATTTTGCGTTAGTAACGACGTTTTCCAGAAAATCGGAAGGACTGCAATCGTTCGTGACGTTGCAGCGCCCCTTTCCCGTAATATACAGTTTTTTGCCTGTTTTTTCGTTTTTTTCAAGGACGGTAACGTCGTGTCCTCTTTCGGCAATCATCGAAGAAGCGAGCAATCCGCTCGCCCCTCCTCCAATAACTATAACCTGCATTTTATCTCCCATTATACCGGGTGGATATTTTCTTCCCTGTTGCCCAGCACGTTGTCAACGCCGTGAAGAGCGGCCTTTCGGGTTTCGAAGAATTTTGTCGCGACCTGCGGGAAAAGCGCGTACGATAAAACGTCTTCTTCCTGTTCGTAATAGGGTTTGACTTCCTCTTTGAACTTTTCGTATTCGGGCGCGATTAAGTCTGCGGGACGGCACGTAACGCGAGGTTCGTCGCCCCACACTTTTTTGTAAAGTTCGGCGTCGGGTTCGGCGGGAAGCGTGCCGTAATCGCCGTGCAACAGCCCTTTCGTTTCCTTCGTAACCATCTTATATCGTTCTCCGAGGACGACGTTCAGCACCGCCTGCGTGCCGACAATCTGACTTGTAGGCGTTACAAGAGGAGGATATCCAAGGTCTTTTCTTACGCGCGGCACTTCTTCAAGAACTTCCTGATATTTGTCGCTTGCGTTTTGCTCTTTAAGCTGATTTATAAGGTTTGAAAGCATACCGCCCGGCACCTGATACATAAGCGCTTTTATATTTACTTTAAGCACTTTATCCGAAAGGAAACCGTCGGCTTTCAGTCTGTCTGCGACCTTGCGGAAATAATCGGACGCTTCCGACAGAACGGCAAGGTCGATTCCCGTATCGTACGGCGTATTTTGAAGAGTTGCGACGAGGGGCTCCGTCGCGGGTTGAGACGTTCCGTTGCCGAGAGGCGACAATGCCGTATCGACGATATCGGCGCCCGCCTCAATAGCTTTAAGGTTTACCATATCGCCCGTTCCGCACGTATTGTGCGTATGAATGTGAACGGGAAGATTTACTTTCTTTTTGATTTCTGAAACGAGCTCGTACGCGGTTGCGGGCAACAAAAGGTTTGCCATATCTTTGATGCATATGATATCCGCGCCCATATTCGCAAGTTCGACGGCAAGATTTACGAAATATTCGGTTGTATGCACGGGACTTGTGGTGTAACTCATCGCGCACTCGCAGATGCCCTTATATTTTTTGGTGCTGTCGATTGCCTGTCTGAGGTTTTTTACGTCGTTAAGAGCGTCGAAAATGCGGATTATATCAATTCCGTTTTTAATCGAAAGCCTTACGAAATTGTCAACCACGTCGTCGGCGTAATGCTTATATCCCAGAATATTCTGTCCTCTGAAAAGCATCTGAAGTTTGGTATTCGGCATTGCGTGCCGAAGGGCGCGCAGTCTTTCCCACGGGTCCTCGTTCAGAAAGCGAAGACAACTGTCGAAAGTCGCGCCGCCCCAACATTCGAGGCTGTAATATCCCGCTTTGTCGAGCAACGCGCATGCAGGCAGCATTTCTTCAAGGCGCATACGCGTGGCAGCCTGCGACTGATGTGCGTCTCTTAAAATCGTTTCGGTAATTTTTACGGGTTTTTTTACTGTATCTGACATTTTGAAATCTCCTTTTACAAAATCGCAAGCAGAACGCCTGCCGCAATCGCGCTGCCGATAACGCCCGCTACGTTAGGTCCCATAGCGTGCATAAGCAGATAGTTTTCGGGGTCGTATTTCCTGCCGACGTCCTGAACCACTCGCGCCGCCATAGGCACTGCGGACACGCCCGCGGCGCCGATAAGCGGATTGATTTTACCGTGCGAAAGTTTGCACATAATTTTTCCGAACAGAACGCCGCACGCCGTTCCCATAGAAAAAGCAAACACGCCGAGGAAAAGAATTTTAATCGTGTTAAGCGTAAGGAAATAAGGCGCGAAGGTTTTCGTACCCACAACTACTCCGAGCAATATCGTAACTATGTTGATAAGCTCGTTGCTTGCCGTTTTGACAAGTCTCGGAACGACGCCCGATTCCTTGAACAGATTGCCGAGCATCAACATTCCGAGCAAAGGCAATGCCGAAGGAAGCACTATGCCGACAACGCCCGTAACGATAATGGGAAACATAATCTTTTCTTTTTTGGATACGGGACGAAGCTGTTTCATGCGGATTTTGCGTTCCTTTTCGGTGGTAAGTAATTTCATAATAGGCGGCTGAATTACGGGAACGAGCGCCATATAACTGTATGCCGCAATCGCGATAGGCCCCATAAGATTTGGCGCAAGTCTCGACGTAACGTAAATTGCGGTAGGGCCGTCCGCTCCGCCGATGATGCCGATTGCCCCCGCTTCCTGCGGAGTAAATCCTATAAGTAACGCTATTAAAAGCGCAAGGAATATTCCTACCTGCGCGGCGGCGCCGAGCAAAAGTGATTTCGGGTTTGCGATAAGCGGGCCGAAATCGGTCATGGCGCCTATTCCGAGAAAAATCAACGGCGGGAATATAACCCATTCCACACCCTTATACAGATACCAGAACAAACCGCCCGGCTGACCGTCTTTGGGCGCGCACATAAGCACGTCGTAAGCGCCCGGGATATTTATCAGAAACGCGCCGAACGCAATCCCTACGAGAAGCATCGGCTCGAACTTCTTGACTACCGCAAGATAAACGAGAAAACACGCCACGAGAAGCATTATCAGACAGCCCCAGATGCCGAGATGATAGCCCTCGAAACTCGAATAATCGGCAACGAAACCGGTATTGTTCCAGATGTTTTCAAACCATTCTTTCAGTCCGCCGTTAGTCGAGTCAAGCATCGATTGCCAGAACATACGGCCTCCTTATGCGATAACGGCAAGCGCGTCGCCGGTGTTTACGCTTGCGCCTTTCGACGCGACGAAAGAAATTTTTCCGTCCGAAGGCGCAACGATTTCGTTTTCCATTTTCATAGCTTCGAGAATTATAATTACGTCGCCCTTTTTAACGGTCGCACCGTTTGCAACCTTGAAATCGAGAAGCGTACCCGGCATCGGCGCGGCGACTTTTACTCCGTCGGACGAAACGGGAGAAGCGACGGGAGCAACCGGCGCGGGAGCGGGTTTTTCGGCGACCGCGGGAGTTGCGGGCACAACGACGTCGGTAACTTCGGGCGCGCGGCTTACGGTAACGTCACCCGCTATTTCCTCTACTTCGACCTCGTAAGGACGACCGTTGACTTTTATATTGAATTTTCTCATATATTTTACCTCCGATAGTTTAACTTTTTGATTTTTCTTACTACGAATTTAACGTCGCTTCCGTCGTTTTCGGCAGAAAGCATTGCCATAACCGCGGCAGTTATTGCTGCCACTGTTTCACCGTCTGCGTCGAAGTCGGCAACCGCAGGTTCATTCCGACCCGTTTCAACGGTATCCGTCGTTTCGACCGTTTTATCGGTTTTTTTATTATTTAACAGATTCCACAGCTTTTTTTTCTCTTTTTTCGGTTTATTTGCGGTTTTTCTGCTGATATAGTCAATAATTTGTAATATAACAACCAAAACGCCCAGCAGAATAAATACCATCAGAACGCCTATCAGCGTAAGTTTGCCGCCGATAGCCATTCTCTCGCCAAGATCGGATGCCAAAGATGAAACGAACATATTTCACCTCATAAAAGCATATTAAGCGCGCTTGCAACGTACGGCTTTATTTCGCGCCCGTCGATGACGTTGTCGATATAACCTTCTTTTGCGGAAAGGAAAGGATTGCCCTCGGCAAAAGTATAGTCTTTTATAAGTTTTCCTTTGCACTTTACGGGGTCGCCCGAAATATCTTCATCATAAAAATTCACCGCCTGTTCGCCCGATAAAGGCGCGACGCAGGCGTCGGAAAAGGCCAGCGTATAATCAAACCCTATTCCTTTCGAAGAAAGCAATGCGTACGCCCCTCCGACAGAGTTTTTAACTATAACCGAAATTTTAGGGTTATCCGACAAAGCCATTGCGGTAAACGCCTCGGAAGCAATGCGGGACAACCCGTGCGTCTCGCAATCGTAGGAATTGTTTATTCCCTCCGAATCCACAAGCGTAATAAGCGGAATGCCGTATGAATCGAGAAGGTTTACGAATCGCTTGATTTTTTTAAAATCGTCGCAGCATAAAAGCCCTTCCGCACACAAGACGCCGACGGGGTTGCCTCCTACCCGCGCAAAAAAGGTTGCCGTCGAGAGCGAATAACCTTTATACAATTCGATAACCGAGCCTTTATCCGCAACCGCCGCGAAAGCCGATTTTACGTCGGACGCGGTTTTTGCGGTTTTATTTGGATTATCGCCGTCTGTCCGCGCGCCCGTAAGGAACGTCAGAACGTCCGCGATACGATTTTTAAGTTCGTCCGTACTTTCAAATGTTAAAGCCGCCATACCCGAAGAAAGCGCGTTGTCCGCACCTAACAACTCAACGGGGGAACAACTCTTTTTCTCTTTTGCAAGCACGACCGATGGCGCACCCTGCGAAACATACCCTTTTTTTCCGACGATAAGAACGTCAGCCATATTGGCATAATCGCTCATAAGGCCGGCGCATGCGCCGGTAACAACCGCAATATGAGGAACGACGCCCTTCATGGACGCGGCAAGTTTAATAATCCCCGCATATCCTTCAAGTACGCTCGTTCCTTCGTCGAGGCGCGCGCCCGCACTGTCGATAACCGATACGAACGGAACGCCGTTTTTTACGGAAGCTTTAAGCACGCTTTCGATTTTCTTTGCCTGCATAACGCTGAAACTTCCCTTCATCGCCTCGAAATTCTGCACGAATAAATAAACGGGAATGCCGAAAATCGTGGCATATCCCGTTACGATACCTTCGCCTTGTGCCTCGACGCCGTCGGCATAAGCTGCGCCCGACGCAAACGTACCCGTCTCGACAAAAGACTTATCGTCGACAAGCGACGCGAGAAAATCCATCGAGGTTTTTCTGACGGCGTCGAGTTTCGACAAATTTTCGTTAAGTCTTGAAATGGTATCCATATTTCCTCCAAAAAATTATCTAATATATATTATAAACCATTATTCGGTCAAATGCAAAACATAATGAGATATTAAAAGTTTCGTTTCAAAAAAAAAACTTGAAAAATCTTAAAGATTTTTCAAGTAATCGATTTCCTTATCGGTCAGATAGCGGTAAGTCCCTCTCGAGAGACCTCCGAGTCTCAAATCGCCGACCGCAACGCGTTTCAGAAAAATTACCTCCTTTCCTATCGCTTCGAACATACGTCGGATTTCGCGGTTTTTGCCCTCGAATATCGTAACGTCGTAGGAATAAACGTTGCCGGCGATTTCTTTCAGTCTGACTTTGGCGCGCGCCGTTAACGAGCCGTCGTCCAGTTTCACACCTTTTCTCAGTCTTGCGAGGTCTGCCTCGGGAATATCGCCCTCAACCTTTACGAGATACGATTTAGGAATTTCGTTGCCGGGGTGCGTAATGTATTGCGCAAGTGCGCCGTCGTTCGTAAGCAGAAGCAATCCTTCGCTGTCATAATCGAGACGACCCACCGTAAACAGGCGTTTATCGACGTCAACGTAATCGAACACTGTTTTTCTGCCGCACTCGTCGTTTGCCGAGCAGACGCAACCTTTCGGTTTGTACATCATAATGTAGGTGTACTTGTTTATCAGCGCGATTTTTTTGCCGTCGACCGAAACGGTATCGTTATTTTCGTTTACGTCGAAGCCGAGTTCGGTAACGATTTTACCGTTTACCTTAACACGTCCTTCGGTAACGAGTTTGTCGGCGTTTCGCCTTGAAGTAACGCCTGAGGATGCAATATATTTATTGATGCGCATATGATTATCCTTTATTTATGTTGTAATTATTTTATTAAAATAAAGGAAAAAACGCAAGCGTTTAAGCCCTGTTAGCCTGTTCGAAAGCCTTATTAAGAAGATTTTCTGAATCCTGCCACATATTATATCGGTTTATCACCACCGATACGAAACGCCTGCCGTTTCTCTCTGCCGACGCAACGAGACATCTTCCCGATTTTTTGGTATAGCCGGTTTTGACGCCGTCGGCTCCTTCGTAATTGAACAGCATTTTGTTTTTGTTTTTCATATACCGCACGGCGTCGCCCGAGGTTTTGTAATATTTTGCCGATACGATTTCTTTAAACGTATCGTTTTCCATGGCGAAAGCGGAAATTCGCGCAAGGTCGCGCGCGGTTACCTTGTGTTTTTCGTCGTCAAGTCCGTGAGGATTTGCGAAATTACTGTTGACCGCCCCGTATTTTCGTGCGGTTTCGTTCATAAGAATAACGAAATTTTCAACGCTGCCGCCGGTCAGAACGGCAAGCGCGACCGCCGCGTCGTTTCCGCTTCTGAGCATAAGCCCGTACAATAAATCCCTGTAACTCAATCTTTCGCCCGGCGTAAGATATATACTGCTTCCTTCGATACCGCACGCCGCAACGGGAATCGTAACCTCTTCGTCAAGGTCGAATACGTTTTCAATTACGGTAAGCGCGGTAAGTATTTTCGTCGTGCTTGCTATCGGCAGAGGCTCGTCGGCGTTTTCGGACATAATTATTTCTTTACTGTCGACGTCGATAACCGCGTACGCACTTGCGTTACCCGCAGCGTATGAGACATTTATTTTTGCAAAACGAGACGAATTTGCAAAAATAATTGCGAAATTAAATAAAAATGCAATTAAAACGGTTATTTTTTTATAGTCTCTGCAACGCTTTTCAAAAGGTTTATCCATTTGTCCTCCGTGTAATCGCGGTCTATTCTGATATAAGTGTTCTTTTCGCCGACAATCAGAATACCGAGAGGAGATACCGTCATTCCGTAACCGCCGGCGTTCACCGCGTTTTTATCGGAATTTTTCGTGGTTTTTATATCGGCGTCTCCCCCTACGAAACCGTAGCTTACTTTCGATACGGGAATTACCGTCGTATACTTGTCGATTTCAATGGGTTTTCCTACGACGTCGTTTACGTCGAAAGCGGCTTTCAATTGTTGAAAATCCATAACATTACTCCTTTTAACGGTACTATGGCGATTTTTAGTTCGATATATAACGAAGTTGCGTTTCTGTCGTTGACGAAAGTTTTCAGGTCGCTGTTATCGAAAAAGAATGACGCGCAGTTTACCGCCCCGGCAACCATTGCGCTCGTTTTCGCGTCGACAACGCATAAATCGGCGCGGATAACCAGTTTTTTCAAATCGATTGCTTTCAGCATCCCTCGTTTTTTTCTGTCGGAACTATTTTTGCGGAAAGCGATTTCGTTTCCGTTTGCGTAAAGCGTCAGCTTTCCGTTTTCGGGCATACATTCGATTTTAAAAAGGGACGCGCCGTCAATTTTAAGAACGGCAAGCGCTTTACCTTCCGCCGGTTCGACGTAGGCTTTTACGCCGACGCTTACGGGTAATGAAAGCAATATCAGCAATCCCATCGCAACGTAAAAAAACACCATACGCTTATTTTGTGCGTACGGTGTCAAAATATTTGCGTTTTAAATTTTTACTTGTATTCTTTGATATCTTCGTCCTTAAGAAAATCGGGAATTTCGTCGAAGTCGTCAAAATCGTCGGCGTCCGAAGGCTCGACGGATTGTTCCTCGTCCGCGGCGGCTTCGGCAGAAAATTCGGGCACGGCGGGACCGCCGACTTCGATAAAGTCGGGTTCGTCGGTTTTAAGTTCTCTTTCGAAATACAATCCGTCGCGGGCGCTGTTTCTGAAATTCGCGTCGAGAACGGAAATTCTGTCGAGAACTTCGTTATAATCGGGCAAATCCCCTATGTTTTCAAGTTGGAATTTCCTTAAAAACTCGTCCGTCGTGCCAAACAGGAAAGGACGTCCCACCGCTTCCTTTCTTCCCTTTACCTCGATAAGATTAACCTTCATAAGTACGCTTAAAGCGTAATCGGGGTCCTTGCCGCCTTTGATATCCTCGATTTCCTGACGGGTAACGGGCTGTTTGTACGCGATAATGGACAATACTTCAAGCAGACTCTGAGAAAGCGATTTTTCGCGGATTGGCGTAAGCACTTCGGCAAGCGTATCTCCGTATTTCGGATTTGAAGTGAATTGCATTTTATCGTTGAACGTCGCAAAAATAACGCCGCTGTCGCCGCCGTATTTCGCTTTCAGTTCTTCAACGATTTTATTGAGTTCGCGCATAGTGAGCGCCGGGATACGGTCTATAACGTCCTTTTTGGAAAGAGGCTCGCCCGAGGCGAAAACGAGCGCCTCAACCGTTTCTCTTAAATTGTCCATCGATTTCCTCCTCGGTTACGGTGATAGGCGTTTCGACGCCCTCTCTGAGATTTATTTCGATATCCTTGAATTTTTCGGGCTGATTTGCGGTAATCTGCTGTCTTTTCATCAATTCGAGAGTCGCAAGAAAAGTGTTAATTGCCTCGAGTTTATTGAAATCGCTTTTAAGCAGTTTGAAATAACTGGTATGTTTTTCCTCGATGAGAACGTGACTTATGTAATTCATACGGTCGCTTACCGAAAATCTTTCTTTCTCGATTTTTTTAGGCTCCTGCCTCAATTCCTCTCTTGCGACGCGGTGTATCATCTCTGCGTATGCGTCGATAAGTTTATCGAGGTCGAACCCTTTTATGGCAATGCGGTAGTCGTCGTCCGAAAAAACGGGCTCGCGGAAAAAGCGGTTTATCGTTTCCGCTTCTTTAAGTTTTTCCGCCTGCATTTTGAACATTTTCAGTTCCTCGAGGCGGCGATAGAGGTCGCGTTCGGGAAGGTCGTCGGGCGTATCGCTTACGTTTTCGGCGGGAATCAGCAAGCGGGATTTGATTTCGATAAGTTCGGCCGCAAGCGTAATGAATTCGCCGGCGTATTCGATTTCCTCGTCCGTCCAGTCCTCGATAGGGCCTATAATATCCAGATATTGTTGCGTAATGTCGCTGACGAAAATATCCTCTATTTCTATCTTATTGCGCCTGACGAGATACAAAAGCAAATCGAGAGGTCCGTCGTATACGCTTAAATCGTAGCGGTATTTCTTTTTGTCTATTACGTCCTCGTCGTCTCCCATAAGGACGTTTTCGACGGCAATGGTCTTTCCGTCGACTCTGGTAAAGTATTCTTCGTCCTTTTTGGTAAACTTCTTAATATCCATTTAAAACGACCCGAGAATCAGTATTATAAGTTTCTGCACCTCGCCGAGAAACAGCGTAAACATATTGTATCTGTCGGGAATAAGCGACACGAGCAGAAGAATGACAAAAAGCGGCCAGTTGCCGAATCTGTAATTCAGTTGCACGTATTTGTTCGTGCTTCCGGCAAGAGACTCGACGACTCTGAATCCGTCCAGCGGATTTACGGGAATAAGGTTGAACAGCATCAGCGAACAGTTTACCATAATACCGTAAAGAAAAAAATAGAAAAACAAGGTAAACATAATCTCGCCGAATACGCTGGCGTAAATCGCGTCTTTGGGAATCAAATTGAGAAGACACAAAAATCCGAGAAACAAAAGCGCCGTAAGCAGGTTGGCGGTAACGCCCGCAAGCGAAGTCAGAACAGTGCCTTTTTTCTTATTTTCGAAATTGTCGGGGTTTATCGGTACGGGTTTTGCCCAACCGAATCCTAAAAGAAAAAACATCAGTAATCCGAACAGGTCGAAATGAGCCGCCGGATTCAGCGTAAGTCGCCCCGCAAGTTTGGGCGTGAGGTCGCCGCACTTTACCGCAACTTTCGCGTGCGAATATTCGTGCACGACGATTGCAAACATCGCCGCAAAAGCGAATGCTACGATAAGTATAAATTTGTCACGCGCCGATATCGGCATCGAAAGAATTCCGAAAATCATTTAAGCATCAATCCAAAAGTATTGTATACGCAAAAGACGTATACGCAACATATTGTATTTATTATACCTAAATTAAAATTTAAAGTCAATAAAAAACCCTTTGCACCTTCATATGCAAAGGGTCGTTTTGAAAACTTTTTACCAATTCTGCAATAATCGTTTTATCGCGTCGCCGAAACTCATCTTCTCGGCATCCTCCGCGGCCACCACGTTTACCGTTTTCACGACTACTCCGTCCGTAACGAGCGACGCGGTGCCGATTTTTTCTCCTTTTCCGACGGGCGCGACGATTTTGTCGGGAATATTGAAAACGATTTCGGATTGTTTTTCTTCGCCCTTTCTCGAGAAAGCCGAAAGATTTTCGTCGACGGTAAGTTTAAGGGTTTTGTTTTTTCCCCTTACGACTTCTATTTTACGTCCGGCGTCATCGCCCGCCGCGCACAGCGTTTTGTTTTCATACGTTGCGAACGCATAATTGAAAACGTCGCTTACGTCATTGAAACGCTGTTTCCCGTTCTGTTCGCCTATCACGGTTGCGATGATTCTCATGTCGCCTCTTTTTGCCGTAGCCGAAAGACAGAACAACGCCTCGGAAGTATAGCCGGTTTTTCCGCCGTCGCATCCGTTATAAAATCTTACGAGTTTATTCGTGTTGGTTATCGTGGTTTTTCTTCCGTCGGGATGAACGTAATCTTCAAGCCAGATTTTCGAGTATTCGAAATACTTTTCGTGCGATACGAGTTCTTTTAGCATAAGAGATACGTCTTTTGCCGAGGAATATCCGTTAAGAGCGGGAAGTCCCGTGCAGTTTACGAAGTTAGTGTTCGTCATACCCATTTCAGCCGCTCTTTCGTTCATAAGCGAAACGAACGCGCTTTCGGAGCCGCGCGAGTGTTCGGCAAGCGCGACGGCAGCGTCGTTTGCAGACGCCACGACAACCGCTTTAAGCAGATTTCCGACGGTGTGTTTGCTGTTTTTGTCAAGGAAAACCTGACTTCCGCCCATATCGGCGGCGTTTTCCGAAACGACTACTTCGTCTTCGGTCGTATATTTTCCCGCTTCCACGTCTTCCAACACAAGCAACGCCGTCATGATTTTGGTCATACTTGCGATGGGTAACTTCTCGTTTTCGTTACGCGACAGTATTACGGTGCCGGTATCGAAATCCATTGCGTAAGCCGCTTTTGCGTTTGTAACGGGCGCGCCGCTTCCGTTATCCGACGTCGCGGAATTTTTCGCGAATGCGGCAGCGTTGTTAAAAGTAAAAAGCAACGCTATCAGCATTATTACCGCCGCCATATAGAAAATGAATCTTTTTTTCATAAGTCACCTCTCGGCATTAGCATCTGCAAACGGACGCAATTTATGCGTTACATCGAAGCGAGACCGAAAAGTTTACAAAAAATAAGCACCCATATTACGATAATCGCAACGTTTACCGCAAAAACGATAACGGTTGTCTTAAGAATTGCAACGTTGCTTCTGAAACAATTCGACGCGGTGCGGCATTTCGGCGCATAAGAATAATACGGAGACAGTTCGGATACGAGAAAATTCATAAGCAGAAAATCGGCGACGTATATCGGCAGGTATACCACGACGAATATCGTGAAAAAACAAAAAACGGACGTCGAAAACAGAATACACGCCCACCGTCCCGCTGAATAGCCGAGATACAAAAACGCCGCGTATACCAGCGGCATAAGATATTTAGAAAACGTCGCGACCGCAATCATTATATAGCAAGGAATGACGACGACAATCATTTTCCATAACGCGCGCCCGGCGTTTATAACCGTAATAACGTCGTTGTCCCCGAAAAAAACAACGGCGAGTATCAGACCCGCAAGCCAGACGCCAAGCGTTACGAAAAGTTGCGTTTTCGACGTCCTGAAAAAATCGCATAATGCAAAATACAGTTTGTGTCTGCAATAATTCACGCAATAATATATGCGTAAAAACTACCGTTATGACTTGCGTCTTATCGACGATACGGCGGTAAGTATAAACTGTTTGTTACCGGGTTTTCCCCTTTTCATATCGATAGTTTCACCGAATTCGTCGTATAAAGCGTTGACGTCGCCTTTGAGCCAGGCGGCGGATATGGCGTTCTGAATATCCTTTTCAACCGATTGCACGCTCTTTCCGCATTTTAAAGATATTTCTTTATAGCCGACGTATTTGAGAGGAAGTATTTCCTCGTCTGAAAGCGCCATCTCGATAAGATCGTATAAATAGCGATAGCCGTATTTGTTCGGAATAAATCCCAGGCTGAGAAGATAATGAGTGATGTTTTTTTCCATAATTCCCTCGCTACTACGCTACCATTTTCTGCGCCGAAAAAATCACGGAAAAATACGAAAAATTAACTAATTTTGCAACATCCACCCGATATACACGCCGAATCCGCGCGTCGGCTCGCCCACGAAAACGTGCGTAACCGCTCCCACCAGTTTACCGTTCTGAATTATGGGACTGCCGCTCATTCCCTGCACGATGCCGCCCGCTTTTTCAATCAGGCGTTTGTCGGTTACCGTAATCACCATCGATTTTGTATCGGGACGCGTCTGTTCGGTCGCTTTGACGATATCAATGGAATAGTATTCGGGTTTTTCTCCGTTTATCGTTGTGTATACGTATGCCTTGCCGGGTTTTACTTCTTCCCGCGCCGCCGTCCGTATTTTCTGAAATCCGTTAATATCCGCGGTATAATCGCCGAAAATTCCGAAACTGTTGTTTTTCCTGATTTTTCCTATCGGATTATCCTGTGAAAATTCGCCCGTCAATTCTCCCGCGCGGTCGGGAACGGATTTGTGTACGCCGTCGATAAAGGCGTTATATATAAAGCCGTATCTGAGCTCGTCCGTCAAACCCGTTTCGGAATCGGTAATGTGATGCCCCAAAGCGCCGAATTCTTTATCGGCGGTTATATACGTGAGCGTACCTATTCCGGTAACGGAATCGCGTACGTTGATACCCAGTTTCCTTTCGTTGAACGAGTCGCATACGTATTCCGTTGCAACGTCGAAGTAACCGCCTGCCCGCTTGAAAGTCAGCACGACGTCCTTAACGGGAAGTTCGTCAAGTATTTCCTTGATGTCCCCGGGACGCGATACGCTTCGACCCGCAATTCTGACAAGAACGTCTCCGCGAAGAATACCCTTGTCTTTCAATGGCGATTTCAGTCCGTCGGACGTTATCACGTCGGATATTCCCGTAACGATAACTCCCTCCGCGCCGATTTCTATACCGAGAGGTTTTCCTCCGAGATATACTTCGCGCGTTTCGTAATCGGCTGCAATCGTCCGGGACGGAAAGACCGCTCCCGTAGTTCCTATACATATAAACAGCGCAATCGCCGCAATAAAAAATCGGGTAAATGACTTTTTCATACCCGATTAGTTTGAATTCAACGTTCAAAAGTATTCTGAATTAAGCGGTTTTTTATAGTAAAATAATGCTAAATACCATTTTTAAACGCGTTTGCGTGCTTTTTCATTTCCAAAGCGTGCGGGATTGCGTGTTCGCTGTAACTACTGCCGCCGATGAGCCTCGCAATCTCGTCGAGTTCACCTTTTTCGTCAAGCAGGAAAACGTCGGTAACTGTCTTATCCTCCGTTTCGTGTTTTTCGATTTTGTAATGAAGGTCTGCCATCGAAGCAAGTTGAGGAAGATGCGTAACCGCGATTACCTGTCTGTCGCACGCGATATTATACAATTTTTCGGCAACGACCTGAGCGGTCGCTCCGCTTATACCCGTATCGATTTCGTCGAAAACCATAGTCTCGATTCCGTCGAGGCGCGCCGTAATGTTTTTCAGCGCAAGCATAAACCGCGACATTTCTCCTCCCGACGCAATCTTCTGCAAAGGTTTCAGCGGCTCGCCCTTGTTGGGAGAAATCATAAACTCTACGCTGTCGAAACCGTTATTATTGCAATCGTCGGCACTTTTGCCTTCTATTGACGCAAAACCCACGCTGAATCGCGCGGACGGCATGCCTAATTCTCTTAATTGACGATTGATTTCTTCCTCGAAACTCTTTGCGTTTTTTACGCGCAATTCGTGAAGCAAAACCGCGGCAGATACGACTTCCCCGGCAGTCAGCGCAATTTCCGCGTTCAATTCGTTTGCTCTTTCGTCGGCATTCACGAGAAAATCGTATTCTTTTTCCGCATTATCGAGAAAATCCTTTGCGCTTTCCACGGAGCCGCCGTATTTTCTTGTAATCTGTCTTACTAGTTCAAGACGTTTTTCAACTTTTTCGGCGGCAAAATCGTCGAAATCGGCGTCGTCGAGAAAGGCTTTAAGCGTATCGGCAACGTCTTTGACTTCTATTTTTGCGCTTTCGAGTCTGTCGGCTACCGCAGAAAGCCCGTCGTCGAACTGCGAAACCTGTCCGATGAGATTAAGCGCCTTATTAATTGCAAATACCGCCGAGAACGATTCGTAACCTCCGTTCAATAATCCTTCCGACTCCCTGACGGCGTTGAGAATCTTTTCGGCATTTCTGAATTTTTTCCGTTCGGCAAGTAACGCCTCCTCTTCGCCCTCTTTCAGGTCCGCTTCTTTCAGTTCGTCAATCTGATATTTAAGTACGTCGAGTTTTCTTTCCCTTGAAGAAGCGTCTCCGATTTTCTTCCATTCTTCGGTAAGAGAGCGGTATTTTCCGAGAACGGCGTTAAGATTTCGTCCGGCCGCTTCGGTATTTTTGCCTCCGTATGCGTCCAGCAAACTGACGTGAGTGGAAACTTTAAGAAGAGACTGATGTTCGTGCTGTCCGTGAATATCGGCAAGTTTTTCGCCTATACTTTTAAGCATGCCGAGAGTAACCGTCGAGCCGTTTACGCGACATTCGTTTCTGTCCTGAGTCATGGTGCGACGCAAAACGAGAACGTCGTCGGGCTCCACTCCCATATCTTCGAGAAATCTATTTACTTCGTCGCCGACGTTCTCGAACACTCCTTCGACGACTGCTTTCGACGCGCCGTTCCGGATAAGAGATTTATCGGCGCGTTCGCCAAGGACAAAGTTTAGCGAGTCGATGATTATCGACTTTCCCGCGCCCGTTTCGCCGCTTAAAATATTCAGGCCTTTACCGAGATTTAAAGCGAGATTTTCGATAAGTGCCACGTTTTGTACGTGCAACTCTTTAAGCATTATTCGAGAAGAGATTTGAGTTTATCGGCTATCGCCGCTATTTTCGACTGGTCTTTTATTACGACGAGTATCGTATCGTCGCCCGCGACGCAACCCATAACTTCGGGAAAATTCAGTTTATCGACGAGCATTGCCGCGGAATTCGCGCTGCCCGACACGGTTTTGATTACTATAAGATGTCCCGCGTAGTCAATGGACAAAACCGACTCCCTGAAAAGATTGAGCATTTTGCCCGAATTCTTTTGTTCGGTCGCAGCGGGTTGAGCGTATTTATAAGTTTTATTCGGGGTCATAACTTTTATCAGACCCAGGTCTTTGATATCCCGCGAAACGGTTGCCTGCGTAACGAGATACCCTTCCTTTCTGAGAGCTTCCGCAAGAGCTTCCTGCGTTTCAATCTCGTTTCTGTTGATTATTTCGATAAGTTTTAATTGTCTCCCCGTACGTGCCATCAGTAATTTTCCTCCTCTTTTTTCCCGTCATCGGAAAAAAATACGTTTTTCGTCCATCTGTTCAGTTTTTCTACTAATTTCTGATAAAAATCGTAATCTTTCGTTTTTATAAAATTTGCGGTAATATCCGCTTTCTCGATATAGACGGGCGACGAATCGTTAAGCACCGCTTTGATTTCGCCGTCAATCATAAGATGCGCTTCGTCCGACCGCTTGTTAAGACGCATAGCGAATTTGTGCTTGTCCGATACGACAAGAGGCTTACTGACGAGCGTGTGCGCGCATATGGCGTTAAGAACGAGAGCCTCCGCGTCGGGCGACAATACCGGCCCGCCCGCAGACAACGAATATGCCGTCGACCCGGTAGGAGTCGCTATATACGCGCCGTCCGCCTGCGTGGCGCCTATCGCAATATCGCCGTCTCTGAAAATATCCACGACTATGGGACGGGTAACGTCTTTTTTGTAAATCACCGTCTCGTTAAGCGCAAAAAACGTTTTGTCGAGATAAGTTGTTTTTAAAACGGTGCGCTTTTCGATATCGTAAACGCCCGAAATAACCTTTTCGATTACGGATTCGAACTCCTGCGGTTCGGTGTCGGCAAGAAATCCCACGACTCCTCTGTTTATGGCAAGAACGGGAGTTTCTTTGCCCGAAGAGGTAATTTCGCCGATTGCCCTTAATACGGTGCCGTCTCCGCCCACGACGATGACCGCGTCCGTATTATCAAGACAATCCGAAAGTTTTAAAAAAGAATGACCGAAAAGTCCGCTTTCGCGGTAAGACGCAAGCGCAAACGAAACGTCCTTCTTTTTTTCAAGGACTTTTATAACTTTATCTACTACTTCAATGTCGTTATCTCTGTCGAAATTCGAATATACTACGAAACGCATTTTATCCACCCGTATCCGATTTGTATGCACATTATATTAAAAATAGTAAAAAAAGTCTATTCATTTATGCATAAATTATAAATTTTTAACGAAATCGGAATCGACCGCCCTGATAATGCGTTTCCCGTCGGGACGCTTTACGAAATGCACGAGGTATTCGATATTTTTATTTCTGAAATTGTCGGGTACGGTAGTAATCGCGGTTGCGAAAATTCCGTGTGCGTAAGCAAATCCCAAAACGTCGTTAATTGCTTTCGTTCTGTCTTCGGGATTTACGACAATGCCGCTTTTCCCGAGTTTTTTACCCGTTTCGAACTGCGGTTTAATAAGCACGACGGCCTCCCCGTCCTCTTTAAGCAATGCAAAACAACTTTCAAGAACCAGTTTCAAAGATATAAAACTTACGTCTATGGTCAGAAAATCTTTAAGTCCGTCGACGTCGTTTGCGGTAATATCGCGTGCGTTAAGTCTGTCTCTGATTTTAACTCTGTCGTCGTAACGGAGAACGGGCGACAACGCACATTCGCCGACGTCGACGGCATAAACGCAGCTTGCGTCATGACGGAGCATACAGTCGGTAAAACCGCCGTTGGAGGCGCCTATATCCACGCAGGTTTTTCCGACAAGCGATATATTGAATTTACTTATCGCCTTTTCAAGTTTGTCTCCGCCGAGACTTTCAAACTCGCCGGACGTATCGCAACTGACTTCATCGGAGTCGCAAACGTCTGTCGACGGTTTCTTTACCGTTACGGAATTTACCGTTACTTTGCCTTTTTTGATGATATTTTCCGCAAAACTTCGGGATTTCAGATTAAATTTTTGTAAAATAAACAGATCAAGCCTCATACGTATACGTTTCGATATCTTAAGTAAATCAGGATTTTTTTCTCTTTTTCTTTTTTCTGTCGCCGTCTTCGGGGACAAACACCGCGATAATCTTTGCCGTCATCATAACAAGCTCTTTCGATTTGTTTATGGCGTAATTTTTCAGAGCGGCCTTGCCGCCTACTATAAGAGCCGATACTATCGCGCTGATGGCGATTGTCAGTATTTTGCCTTGCACGGTAGGCATATCGAGCGTGATTTTCGCGGCTATAACCACCGTGCAGGCGCCCGAAAGTATGCCGAATATATCGCCTATGACGTCGTTGCAGACATTTGAAACGATATCGGCGTTATTAACCAGTTTAATGGCTGTTTTACTGCCTTTGATTTTTTTACTTGCCATCGCGGTAAGCGGCGCGACGTCGCACGAAGCGGCCGCAACGCCTATACCGTCAAACACTATGCTGCCTACGATAAGAAACAGCAAAAGAAGCACCGTAACGATTATATTTCCGGCGGTTTCCGTCATTTCGGCAACGAAACTGAAAAACGCGCTCATAAAAAAAGTAATCACGGTGGCTTTAATCGCCCAATGTGATTTCTTACCCTTTGTCTTTTTGTTTTTTCTTTGAGAATTCTTTTCTTTTAAAGCGCTTGTCGAAACGTCTTCCGTCGCATTTTCGGGAGATAACGGGGGATTATCCGACCGGGTTTTGTTTTCATCGTTTTCCATAAATCAAAACGGACTTCCGCATAAAAAACTATCAAATGGTGGTAATATTTCAGGTAAACCTTGCGCCATCAGGTCCGGTTGAATTTCTCTTTACGACAACTCTCCGTCGCCGAGAGAGGAGTTTCCTATTACGTCGTAAACCGACGGGTTACCCCGTCCGGGACCGGATTGCCACTTAGAGCACACTATAATCCCTGAAACATCTCTGTCGAACAGCCTAGAAGATTTCCTTAACAGACCACAGTTCACACTTAGCTTCTTTTGCGAAATAAGTTTCGACGGGCGATCGGGTCGGAAGTCCGCCGACTTCCTAGCCGTGGTTCCCGTGTCCGCATATCCCGCTCAAAGCAGGCTACTCTGCACACAGCGTTAACCGCGATACAGGTTTTCCCTGTCCAGTAACCGGTTTTCACGGCTACCGCAACAGGCCTCCACGGAAATTGGGTCGGGTGTCGTATGCCGTTACGACTCGCCCAAAATCCTTAACTCCCAGCAGCAACCCTCGTTTGGGCAACGCGAGCCACCACCAGAAACTTCATCGATATGCCCTTTAACGGTATTTTAACCCCGTCTTGGGTATGACAGGCCTGACTAGGATACTGCACCACCAATGATGATATGCATTATAACATATAATTTATTACTTTGCAAGTCGTTGAAATTTATTCGGGTTTAAACTCTTCGCAAAGATTGTTCAGTTCGTCGGTAAGCAATTTGATTTTGCCTTTCGAGTCGTTTAAAAACTTCAGACAGACCTTGGAAAGTTCGATGCCTTCGTTGAACAGCGCGATGCTTTCTTCGAGACCCACGTTCTGACTTTCAAGTTTTTTTACGATTTCTTCAAGTTTTCCGTATGCAGTTTCGAAATTCATATATTCTCCTTTTCAACGCCCGTAACGTTTGCGAATATTTTGCCGTCGGCGCCTTTTATCATGATATCGTCGCCGCATTTCACGCCGTCAACGTCGGTTATCGGCAAATTGTCGGCGTACACTCTGAAATATCCGCTTTTCAGTATCCGCGCGGGGTTGAGATTATCGAGCGAACCTATCGCTTTGTTTATTGAATATTCTTTTTGAGAAAGAATGGCTGATTCGGCGTTTTTCATTCTTTCGCAAGCAAGTTTAAGTCTGTGAAAATCGGCGGCGTAATTTTTTTTCAGTCCCGCGCCGATTTTTTCGGCAAACAGTCGTACCCGCGTTTCCACGTTTTCCTCGCCTTTATATACCGAGTTTTTCGCACGGGTAATAAAATCGATTACGCTTCGTTTGTATTCGTTCGCGTCGTACGCGATAAGTTCTGCGGCCGCGGTAGGCGTGGCGCACCTTGCGTCGGCGGCAAAATCGCACAGCGAAAAATCGGTTTCGTGCCCTATCGCCGAGATTATCGGCGTTTTCATATCGTACACCGCGCGCACCACCCGCTCGTCGTAAAAAGGCATCAAGTCTTCAATACTGCCTCCGCCGCGGGCAAGAATACAGCAATCATATCCCAGATTATCCACCGCTTTAAGCGCGGCCGTTATTTCGGATACGGCAAACTCTCCCTGTACTTTGACGTCTTTGACGACAATATCGATAATATCGTTGTATCTTCGTACCGTACGACATATATCCCTGATAACCGCGCCGCTTTTACTCGTTACGACGACAACGTTTTCGGGGAATTTCGGAATGGGTTTTTTATGCGCCTCGTCGAAAATTCCTTCTTCAGCAAGCTTTTTTTTAAGTTCCTCGATTTGTCTGAAAAGCGCGCCTATGCCTTGCGGCTCGATTTTATTAACTATAAAGGAAAAACGGCCGCCCTGAACGTAATAATCGGGCGTTCCCGTAAGTATAACTTTTTCTCCCTCTTTCGGTACGTACGTTTTCTTATAATTGAAACAACTGCAAGGAAGAACGGCGCCGCCGTCTTTCAACGAAAAATAGCTGTGCGCACCCGACGCGCGGTATCCCGAAATTTCGCCGATGACCGCAACGTTATAAAGCATTTCCTCTGCCTGAAAAATCCTTTTAATTATCGTACAGAATTCCGTAACGGTAAGTATTGATTTATCGTTCATAAGGATACTCCAGCATAATTTTTCCGAATTTTCGTTTTCTGAAATCGTCGATTACCGCCGACGCGGTACGCTCGAAATCGTAATCGCCGCCTTTCATAACAAAGCCGCGTTTTACGGATATTTCTTCAAAAATTTGTATATTTTCGGCGTTTTCGTCCGAAATTTTGTATCTTTCCGTCAAAGCGCCGGGATTATGCGTTTTAAGAAAATCGATAATATTCAACGCAACTTCGTTCTTATCGACAACGTCGTCTTTAATGCTTCCGATAAACGCAAGGTGCATCGCGACGTTCTGGTCGTCGAGCTTCGGCCACAGCGTCCCCGGGGTATCCAGCATATCGACGCCTTTCCTTACCGCAAGCCACTGCTTCGACTTCGTAACGCCGGGACGGTCTCCCGTAATCGTGCGTTTGCCGCCGCAAAGGCTGTTGATAAGAGTGGACTTTCCGCTGTTGGGAATACCTATAACCATTGCGCGGACGGGCGTGTTGACGCCCTTTTCACGATAGCGTTTAATCTTATCGTCCAGCACGAACAGCAATTCTTTAAGGATTTTATCGTTATCCTTGCCGTTCGCGCTGTTGCTTACGACGTAATTATACTTTTTTTCGTCGAAATAATCGCACCATTTTTTTAAATCGCGCTCCTCGACGAGGTCGGCTTTATTCAGCACGTAAAGAATCGGCTTGTTTCCGATTATACCGTCAAACGACGGATTCATGCACGCCGAAACGGCGCGGCTGTCAAGTACGTAAATAACCGCGTCTACGATTTTTATATTCTCCTCGATAAGCCGCATTGCTTTCGTCATGTGGCCGGGAAACCAGTTTATATTCATTTTTCCTTATCGAGTAAATCGGGTCTTACCCTTTTCGTGATTTCAAGCGCCTGTTCGTAGCGCCATTTTCTGACCTTTTCGTGGTCGCCCGAAGTAAGCACGGCAGGCACCTCGAGCCCCATAAAATTCTGCGGGCGCGTATATTGCGGATATTCGAGAAGATTTTCCGAAAAACTCTCCTCCGTCGTGGATTCGCTGCTGCCCAGTACGCCGGGAATATATCTTGCGACGGCGTTGATAAGCACGAGCGCGGGAAGTTCGCCGCTTGTCAGAATATAATCGCCTATTGAAATTTCAAGGTCGATATCCAAATCGATTACTCTCTGGTCGACGCCCTCGTAGCTACCGCACAGAATTAATACGTTTTCCTCTTCCGACAATTCTTTTACGAGTTTCTGAGTAAAAGGAACGCCTCGCGGCGACATGTAAATGCGCTTGCATTCGTGATTGCCGTCGACGTGCGTTATAGCGTCGTGAATGGGACCCGGCGTCATAATCATACCTGCGCCGCCACCGAAAGAATAATCGTCCGTTTTGTGGTGTTTATCGGTGGAAAAATCCCTGATTTGAGTCAGATTTACCTTAAAAAGTCCGTTATCGACGGCTTTTTTGATAATTCCGCTGTCAAGCGCCGAAAACACTTCGGGAAATAACGTCAGAACTTCAAACCTGTTCAACCGCAACCTCCCCGAAACGCTCGCGCGACAGAACAATCCTTTTGTTTTCGACGTCGACGCTCTTTATCAAAGTTTTCAGCGCGGGAAACATTACTTCCTTTTTTCCGTCGCCGACTACGTAAACGTCGACCTTCGCATTTTGCAAAACGTCGGTAAGCGTGCCGATTTCTTCATCCTCGACAAACACGCGCGAACCAAGCAAATCGGCGATAAACCAGGTGTTTTCGGGAAGCTTTACGGCGTCCTCCCTTTCTACCGAAACGTACTGATTTACAAGCAGTTCCGCGTCGTTCCGCGTGTCTACGCCGTGAAATTTTACGTACGCGCAATCGCCCGAAACGCGCGCGCTTTCGACAGTCATCCGGTTTTCGCCTACTATCGCTTTTTTCAGTTTATTAAAACGCAGGACATCGTCGGTAATAGGTAGAATTTTTACCTCGCCCTTAATGCCCTGTGCCTTTACTATTTTTCCGATAATCAAAGACATTGATTATTTTCCTGCGTCCTCATCGGCAACCGTCGCGTTATCGCCGCTTACGTCCTTTTCGACGATGGAAACGGAGTAATACTTGCGTTTGCCCTGTTTACCCGACGCCGCCTTGACGATAGTACGGATTGATTTTGCAATACGGCCTTGCTTTCCGATTACCTTTCCGATATCGTCTTTCGAGGCGGAAATCACAATCTCGGTGGGTTTGTTATCGGCATACTCAACCGAAACGTCCGCGCCGTCGGTCAGAGTATCGACGATATATTTCACCAGTTCTTTCATAATAAGTCCTCGCGTTATTTTTCGATAATTCCGTGGGCTTTGAACAAATTACGAACGGTCTCGGTGGGTTGTGCGCCGTAGCCGAGCCATTTTTTGGCGATATCGGCGTCGATTTTGACAACCGCAGGCTCTTTCGTGGGGTCGTAGTAACCGATTTGTTCGATATACATTCCGTCACGCGCTTTTCTGCTGTCGGTAGCGACGATGCGATAGAAAGGAGCCTTCTTTGCGCCCATTCTGGTTAATCTGATTTTTACAGCCATTGTTAAATCCTCCAAAAGTAAGTGTTATAAATTGTTTGATTTTATATAATAATTTTGCTTATTATCGTCATTAAAACGGGAATTTCATCCCTCTCATTCCGTTTTTGGACACCCGACGCATCATTTCCTTGCTCATATCGAATTGCTTGAGAAGCTGATTTACGTCCTGTATGGTCGTACCGCTTCCCGCAGCTATTCTCTTGCGTCTGGACGCTTTTATTATATCGGGATTATTGCGTTCTTCGGGCGTCATCGAAAGTATTATGGCTTTGGTTTTCGCTATTTTGCTTTCGTCGATATCGTCTTCGGATATTTTACCGCCGAACCCGGGTATCATCTGCATAAGTTTGCCTATGCCGCCCATTTTTCTGACGCTTTCGAGTTGATTGAGATAATCCTGCAAAGTGAAACTGTTGTTTTTCATTTTCTTTTGCAGTTTTATCGCCTCTTCCTCGGAAAACGCTTCCTGCGCTTTTTCGATAAGGGTCATCACGTCGCCCATTCCGAGTATACGGCTTGCCATACGGTCGGGATAAAACGGCTCGATATCGTCCATTTTTTCGCCGCTGCCTATGAATTTTATGGGCTTGCCTGTAACGGCCTTAATAGACAATGCGGCGCCGCCTCTCGTATCCCCGTCGAGTTTCGTAAGAATTACGCCCGTAATATCCAGTTGTTTATTAAAAGTATCGGCAACGTTCACCGCGTCCTGTCCCGTCATACTGTCAACCACAAGCAGAATTTCGTCGGGTTTGACTGCGGACTTGATATCCAGAAGTTCCTGCATCAGTTTTTCGTCGATATGAAGTCTGCCGGCAGTATCGATGATAAGGACTTCCGCGCCTTGCTTTTTTGCCTCGTCGAGCGCGTCTTTCGCAATCTTTACGGGATTTATCTGTCCCTCTGTGAAAACAGGAGTTTTAACCTTCTCGCCCACAATCTGCAACTGTTTTATTGCAGCGGGACGATAGACGTCGCAGGCCGAAAGCAAAACCTTTTTATTTTGTTTTTTGAGCGTCTGCGAAAGCTTTCCGCACATAGTGGTTTTGCCCGCGCCCTGAAGACCGCACATCATTATAACCGTAGGAGGTCTGTCGGCAACGACGAGTTTGCTGTGCGTGCTTCCCATAAGAGAAATAAGCTCGTCGTTGACGATTTTAATGACCTGTTGCGTGCTGTTAAGCCCTTTTAAAATATCTTCGCCCGACGCCTTTTCGCTGACCGTATTTATAAAATCCTTGGCAACCTGATAGTTTACGTCCGCTTCGAGAAGGGCAACGCGGATTTCCCTCATCGCCTGTTTGACTTCGAGGTCTGTCAGTTTGCCCTTTTCGCGCATTTTCGAAAAAACATGATTGAGTTTTTCGGATAAATTGTCAAATGCCATTTTATTCCTCCAGAACGGCAACCGCTTTCTCGGCAAAATCGAGAGCCGACGCCGTATCGCCGCATTTAACGGATTCGATTATTTTTTGTAAATCGTCCATAATACGAGCGTTTTTATCGATACAGTTAAGTTTTTCGTCGATATCCTTAAGGGACTTTACTCCCCTTTGAATAGCGTCTCTCACAGCCTGTCTCGAAATGCCGAACTCCGTCGCGATTTCAAAAAGAGAAATATCGCAGTCGTAATACAGGCGCATCATCTCCGCCTGATGCGGCGTGAGAATTTTTCCGTATTGCGAAAGAAGTTCGCTTACCGTAAGTTTTTCGTCGATGTCAATCATAAAACAACTGTAAAGGCATTTACCTTTACAGTCATTATAACAAATTGAAAAATATTGTCAAATATATTTTATATATTATTTTATATTATTCGAAAATAGCGTCCACGAATTCCTCGGGATTGAACGGCAACAGGTCGTCAATCTGTTCGCCCACTCCGACGAATACGACGGGAATTTCCTGTTCCGCCGAAATTGCCATCACTACACCGCCCTTTGCCGTTCCGTCGAGTTTCGTAAGAATTATTCCGTCGATATCCACGGCTTCGGCAAAAATCTCAACCTGCGCAAGAGCGTTCTGTCCTGTCGTCGCGTCAAGTACGATATAACTTCTGTAATCGGCTTCGGGCAATTCCCTGATAATTACTTTATGAATTTTGCGAAGTTCGTCCATCAGGTTTTTCTTATTGTGAAGTCTTCCTGCAGTGTCGACGAGAATAACGTCGTCGCGGCGTGCCTTTGCCGAAGAAATGGCGTCGAAAACCACGCTTGCGGGGTCGCTTCCTTCCTGATGTTTGATAATTCTGACTCCCGCGCGCTCCGCCCATACTTCAAGTTGGTCGGACGCCGCGGCGCGGAAAGTGTCGGCTGCGGCAACGACTACGCTTTTGCCCATCGACCTGAAATGGTTTGCAAGTTTACCCACCGCGGTCGTTTTTCCAACGCCGTTTACGCCGGCAAGCAGAATAACAAGCGGATAATCGTAATCGGGTATTTCATAACTGATGCTGTCGACCATTATTCTTTTCAGAAGGTCCTTTGCCTTTTCGGGGTCGGTAATCTTATTTTTGTAAACTTCGTCTTTAAACTCGTCGAGTATCTGTTCGGTAGCGGTCACGCCCATATCGGCGGTGAGCATTGCTTCCTCGAGACTGTCGTAAAATTCGTCGTCGAGCGCGCGACCCGAAAACGCCGAAAAAAACTTTTTGCCGATATTGTCCTTTGTTTTTTTAAGTCCTTCTTTGAGTTTGCTGAAAAAACCCATATCAACCCTCCTTCGTCGCGTATTTCAAAGCCTCGGTAAGGTTTACCGACAACAAAGTCGATACGCCGCTTTCTTCCATTGATACGCCGAAAATGTTATCGGAAATTTCCATTGTCGGCTTGCGGTGCGAAATGATGATGAATTGCGTGCGCTCCGAAAAATGTTTGAGATATTGCGCAAGCAATCCCGCGTTGGCGTCGTCGAGAGCGGTGTCAATCTCGTCAAGCACGCAGAACGGCATGGGACGCATCTTGATAATCGCAAACAGAATGGCTATGGCAATAAGCGTCTGCTCTCCGCCCGAATACAACGAAATTTTCTGCATACGTTTGCCGGGAGGTTGCGCGTAAATTTCGATACCCGATTCCAGAGCGTTCCCGTCGGGGTCCTCGACGAGTTCGAGTTTTGCGCGGCCTCCGCCGAACAGCGCGCTGAAAGTAACCTTAAAGTTGTCGTTAATTTCGTTGAACGCGTCGGTGAAACGGGTTGTCATCTCGTTTGTTAGGTCGTCGATGATTTTCAGCAGGTCGGCTTTTCCCTTTTCGAGGTCCTCGCACTGCGCCGTTTCTTTTTCGTATCTTTCGGACACTTCCTTATATTCCTCTATCGCGTGCGGGTTAACGTCTCCGAGCGCGTTTATGGATTTTTTAAGGCGGCTTATATTCTGCTGTGCGTCCTTGATTTCGAATTCGGGATTTTTGAATTCGAGCGCCGACTGATAAGTCAGTTCGTATTCTTCCCATATATGCTCGTGAAGATACTTGATTTCGCTGTTGGTCTGCTCGAGTTTGTTTTCTTCCCTGAAACGTCGTTCCCTCAAATCGTTTATGGTCTTGTTGAGAGTATCACGTTTCCCGTCGATAACCGAGATTTCTTCGTTCGTCGTGGTTTTGACGTTTTTAAAGCTTTCGAGTTTTCCCTGAATATCTTCGATTTTTCTGCGGTCGGCTTCGCTTACGACTTTTCTGCGCCCGGCGTCTTCAATTTGTTTAAGACTGGCGCGGTTGGTCGTGAGAGAGGCGTTTACGTCAAGCAGAAGATTGCTTATGCTCTGACACTCTTTTTTCAGGCGGTTAATATCGAGGTCGCCCTGGTCAATATCGGTTTTAAGACGGGTTACTTCGAGGCGCAAAGTTATCATTTTGTCCGAAAGTTCGGCCTGCAATTTTTTATTTTCGTCCGAAACCGATTTCGATTGTTCGGCAATCACGTCGGCGTTTTCGCGTTGCGCCTTGATATCGCTTTCCATTTTATCGGCAAGACGAAGTTTTTCCTCGGTATCCCTGACGATATCTTTAAGCGAGTTTATTTCTTCGGCCTGCGCTTTGATATCGCTTTCGTAAGCGGCGATACTTTCCGACGATTTATTTAATTTTTCTTCGGTAACGGAAAGTTGAATTTTCAAAGCCGATATCGCGCTTTCGGATTCTTTTATCGTTTTTTCGTTTTCGGCGATATCCCTTTCGGCTTCTGCGCACAATTTCATAATATTGTCAAAATCTCTGCGCGCTTTATCGAGATTTGCCTTAATTTCGGCAATTTCGCGGTCTTTTGCTAAAATATTTGCAACGTCCGGTTTTCTGCTGCCGCCCGTAATGGCGCCGTGTTGGGCAATAAAATCACCGTCGAGAGTTACAATCTTGAACATATAGCGGTAGGATTTCGATATGCCGATTGCGGTATCGAGATTGTTTACCACAAGCGTGTTTCCCAGCATCCCGCGGATAACGCCCTCGAAACGGCTTTCGTATTCGATAAGGTCGGCGGCAAAACCTATCACGCCGTGTTCTTTCAGAACTTTCGACTGTTCGGCGTCGGGACGACGTCCTCTTATTACGTTTATCGGCTGGAAAGTTACCTGTCCGTAACCTCTGCGCTTTAAGAAATCGATAATGTACTTTGCGTCTTCCTCGTTGTTCGTAACTATGTTTCTTAAACCGTTGCCGAAAGCGACGTCCATTGCGACTTCCATTCCTTCGGGAGTTCTGATTATTTCCGCAACAAGCCCCTGCGACCTCTTTTTCAGTTCGGGATTGACCTTCATATCTGCCATAAGAAGTTGTATGGCGCGTCCAAAACTGTCGTAACTTTCCTTTGCCTGTACGGCAAGCGTATGTTTGGTTTCGAGTGCGGTTATGCGGTTTGTAAACTTGTTTTTGTCCTCGTAAAAGCTGTTAAGCGTTTCCCTGTTGTCGTGAAGGGACGCGACGGCGTCGTTGAGCGTGATTTCAAGCGACGAAACGTTGTTTTTCGCAACCGTGACGTTTCCTTCGAGAACCGAACGCGCGACGTATTCCTTGTCGAGTTCGGCTTTTTTGTCCTTCAGCGTGCCTTCGAGAAATTCAAGGCGTTTCGCGCTCATATCGCGTTCCGCAATATATTTTCCGAGGTTTGCTTTGATGTTTCCGAGTTCCTCAGCGGTAAGCACGAGATTGCGTTGAGAAATCTCTCGCGCCCTCTCGTCGGAGTCGAGTTTTTCGGAAACCTCGTTGTATTTTGTCGTAACCGCGGCAAGTTCTTTTTCGAGTTTTTCGAGTTCGGACGACTTGACTTCTTTATCGGTTACCTTGTCCACAAGTTCTTTGGATTTTTCGTCGAGTTCGCTTTTCCTTGCGGTTTCCTCGGCCTCGAGACGCTTGATTTCGTTATTGACCGACAAAGCGCGTTCGGTATAAAGTTTGCTTTCGCCCTCCGCCGTCGCAAGACTGACGTTAAGGCGAAGCAATTCCTCGTTCAACACCGATATTTCCTCGTCGATTTTGGCGACTTCGGCTTTGAATTCCTCGTATTTCGTCTCGTTTTCCTGATATTCCTGTTCGTATTTTACGGTATCGAGAATGATTTTCTGTAATTTTTCGGTAATCGCGTCGACAACCGATTTATTGTTTTCGTAACGATAAATGAAATAATTGATTTCGGCGTCCTTAAGTTCCGAATAAAGAGCGTTGTATTTTTCGGCGGCGCGGGCCTGTCTGGCAAGAGGCTCGAGACGCACTTCAATCTCGTGCAGAATATCCTTTACGCGCGCGATGCTTTCGTTTGCGCGGTCGAGCTTTCTTTCCGTTTCGGCTTTCTGCGCCTTGAAGTTTGCAATCCCCGCGGCCTCCTCGAATATACTGCGTCTGTCGACGGGTTTAGCCTGTATAATCTGTGCGACGCGCCCCTGTCCGACAATACTGTAACCCTCGCGGCCGATACCCGTATCGTGCAGAAGCGAAACAACGTCTTTAAGCCTGCATTTCTGCTTGTTTATGTAATATTCACCGACGCCGCTTCGGTCGATTTTTCGTCCCAGTACGACGTCGTCGCAATCTATGGGAAAAATCCGGTTTCGGTTGTCGAAATACAACGATACTTCGGCATAGGACAACGAGCGGCGAACCTCCGTACCGTTAAAGATAACGTCGGTCATCGACTGCCCTCGCATGGAAGTCGGACGCTGTTCGCCGAGAACCCATTTGATAGCGTCGGAAACGTTTGACTTTCCGCAACCGTTTGGTCCTACAATAACCGTTATGCCGTCCTGAAAAGTGATTTCGGTTTTGTCTGCAAAGGATTTGAACCCCTGCAATTCCATTTTCTGAAAATTCACAAAAAAACTCCTATATCTTGTGATACCAGACTATTATAACACAAAATATAGGATTAGAAAAGTAATTGAAACAGTTTTTTTAGTCTTAAGCGTTTTCCCTGGTTTTAATGATTTTTTTATACGCGGTTTTTGCAGCCATCTGCTGCGCCTCTTTTTTGCTTCCTCCCGTGCCGCGGCCCATTTCCTCGCCGTCGATAAACACTTTAAATTCGAATTTTTGTTTCTGCAGCATTATTTCGTCGTTCAGTGCGTCCTCGTATCTGACTGTCAGCGAGTGTTTTCCGGCAAACTCGTTCAGCATCGATTTGTAATCGTAGAAATTATTGTTATTGCATTCGCTTTTTCTTATCACCGGTTCGAGCGCCCTCAATATGAATTTCCTGGCGTTGGTAAGACCGCCGTCGAGATAAATGCTTGCCACGACGGACTCAAACAAATCCGACATTACCGACGCGTTGTTCTTTATTCCCATTTTGGTTTCGGATAAACCCATAATCAGAAACTCGTTAAGCGCAAGACGTTTCACTGTTTCGGCAAGCGGTTTTTCGGATACGATCGCCGCGCGCATACGCGTAAGTTGCCCCTCGTCAAAGGAAGGATGTCTCTTCATCAGCGCTTCGGCAATAACAAAATCCAGAATACTGTCGCCCAGAAATTCAAGATTCTGATAGGATTTTTTCGTACCTTTTCTGACACCGCTGTTATGTGTGAACGCCCGTACGAGCAAATCCCTGTTTTTATACTTATAACCTATAATGTTTTCAGCCTGCGAAAAGTCGTCAGTCATCGCTTTTAACCTCGTACACGGCAAGAGCCGTGCGGATTGCGCTTACAACGTCGCGCTCTGCAAGAGTGCTTGCCTGTAAAATACCTACCGTAACGGAACGCGCCTTGGAACTTCCGTGAATTTTAATCACAACCTTGTTTGTACCCAGAAATACCGCGCCGCCTTTTTCGTTGACGTCCATAGTGTGTTTTAACTTTTTCAAAGCGGGTTTAAGCAACAATGCGCCTATTTTTGCCCTTAAACCGCCTTCGGAGACGTTCTTTTTGAGCATATCGAAAATCGTAAGCCCTGCGCCTTCGAGACTCTTCAATGCGATATTTCCGTTGAAACCGTCCGCAACGACGACGTCGTATTTACCGGACAGAATATCGCGCGCTTCCATATTACCCACAAAATTCAGGGTGCTTTCTTTCAGCAACGCAAAGGCTTCGCGATTAAGTTCGCTGCCCTTTTTGTCCTCGGTGCCGTTTGACAGAAGAGCGACTTTTACGTCGTTTTTACCCGTGGTTATTCTTGCATACGCGTCGGCCATAAGCGCAAAATGCAAAAGATTTACGGGTTTGCAGTCGACGTTTGCGCCGCAATCGCACAGAACAATGTTTTCGTTGCCGTTTGACGTGGGCAACAAAGCGGCCATTGCGGGACGGCTTATACCTTTAATACGCCCTAATTTCATAAACGCGCCCGTGAGAATCGCGCCGGTCGAGCCTGCCGATACGAAACCGCCGACGTCGTCGCGCTCCTTAAGCGCGGCGAAAGCTTTTACCATACTGCTTTCCGTCTTTTTGCGTATTGCGTCGGTAGGGCTGTCGTCGTTAGTGATTACTTCTTTTGCGTCGATAATTTCGACGCGGTCGCTATGACGAGTAACCAGTTTTTCGAGTACGTCGGAATTTCCGGTAAGAATAAGCGACAGATTTTTTTCGGCGTCCAGTGCGTCAAGAGCGCCTTTTACTATTTCTTCGGGGGCGTTGTCGCCGCCGTAACAATCAACGACTATCTTTTTCATAACTGCCTTTAAAACTTTGATAAACTAAGTATAACATACACTAAACCGCCCTGCAAGCGAATTTGAAAACAAAAGAAAGTTTGAAATAACCCGCGACGGAACTTTAATATTATTGTTTTGCAAAAAATACATTTTTTATAAAATAATAGGAAATTTTGCAAAAAAAATAAAACAAAACCCGACAAAACGTCGGGTTTTGCGTATTTACAAATAAACTGTAATTATGCTTTTAAAGCGGCCTGAGCCTTTTCGCAAAGCGCCGAGAAAGCGGGCGCGTCGTTCACTGCGATATCTGCAAGAACCTTACGGTTGAGGTCGATACCCGCAACTTTGAGGCCGTGAATAAGCGTGCTGTAGGACATACCGTTCGTACGTGCCGCGGCATTGATACGTGCAATCCAGAGTTTGCGGAAATCGCGTTTTTTGGCTTTGCGGCCTACGTAACTGTAATTCTGCGATTTCATTACGGCCTGACGGGCAACCCTGTAAAGTTTGGACTTTCCGCCCCAGTAACCTTTAGCCTGTTTTAAAATTTTTCTGCGTTTTTTAACGGCGTTTACGCCTCTTTTAATTCTCATTATCTATACCTCCGACTCAGTACGGCAATTGACGTTTGATATTGTTGGCAACTTGTCCTTCAAGATAGTAGCCTTTTCTGAGATTGCGTTTTCTCTTTGTGCTCTTTTTGGTTAAGATGTGCCTTCTGCCCATTTTACTGCTTTTTACTTTACCCGATTTGGTAACCGTAAAACGCTTGGCGACAGTGGTTCTTGTTTTTTGTTTTGGCATTATTCTGTCCTCCAATGATTATATAAAGTTATTACTTTTTGTTTGTAACGGGACTTATCGTGGTTGAGATGATACGTCCTTCGAGTTTGGCGGGTTTATCCACCTTATAGCTTCCCTCGGGAAGCATGGCGAGAAAATCGTTAACAACCGCAAAAGCGAGGTCGGCGTGTTGCATCTGACGTCCTTTAAGTCTTAAAGCAATTTTGATTTTATTGCCCTTTGACAAAAATTTTGCCGATTGATTCGCCTTCGTTTTCATATCGCCGACGTCGATTGTCGCGGACAACTGCACTTCTTTGAGTTCGACGACGCTCTGTTTTTTGCTGTCTTCCTTTTCTCTTTTTTTCTGGTCGAAAAGATATTTTCCGTAATCGATAATCTTGCACACGGGGGGAACTGCCGTCGGAGAAATCTTTACAAGGTCAAGCCCCTGGTCGGCCGCGATTTCAAGCGCTTTTCTGCTGGGCATAATGCCGAGCATATCGCCGTTCGGACCGATAACCCTTACTTCGGGGTCGCGGATTTGCTCGTTGATTTGCGTGGTTTTATCGGGTTTTATAAAATTATCCTCCTTGCGCGGTGCGCATTGAAATACGAAAAATAAGGTAGTCACGCAAGCGCGAAACTACCTTATACCAAAGAATTGACTTTTAGCGTAAGAACCGGTGAGCGCGATTGCCTGCGGTGAGAATAGTTTCTACTTGCGGACTAATAATATCAATATTATATTTTATTGTCAAGCGATTCAGAACTTATTTGTCTAAAATTTCAAGCAATTTAAGGTCGATTTTGGTCTTATCGCCCTCTTTCATTACTTTTATAACTTCAGCTTTGACTCTGTCGCCGATATTCACGACGTCCTCGACCTTCTCGACGCGTTTGTCGGAAAGTTTGGAAATGTGAATCATACCGTCCTTGCCCGGAGCGATGTTGACAAATGCGCCGAATTGCAGAATTCTGACGACGGGACCTTCGAAAACGTCGCCGACTTCGGGGTCTTTCGCGATAGCGAGAACGATGGACTTTGCGCGTTCGGCGCGTTCGATTTCCTCGCAGGCGATGAATACCATACCGTCGTCGCTGATATCGATTTTAACGCCTGTTTCTTCGATAATCTTGTTGATGACTTTTCCGCCGCTGCCGATGACGTCTTTAATCTTATCGGGGTCGATGTTGAATCTGATGATTTTAGGCGCGTATTTGGAAAGTTCCTTTCTCGGCTCGGAAATGCATTCCGCCATTTTTCCGAGAATGAACAATCTGCCCTGACGGGCCTGTTCCAAAGCGGTGCGAAGAATTTCTTCGTTGATGCCCTTGATTTTAATATCCATCTGAATGGCGGTGATGCCTTCGGACGTACCCGCAACTTTGAAGTCCATATCTCCGAGGAAATCTTCGAGGCCCTGTATATCGCTCATAATGGCAACTCTGCCCGTCTCGTCGTCCTTGATAAGACCCATTGCGATGCCTGCTACGGGAGCCTTGATGGGAACGCCGGCGTCTTCGAGAGCCATCGTGCTGCCGCATACGCTCGCCATTGAAGTGGAGCCGTTACTACTTAAAATATCGGATACCGTGCGGATTGCGTAAGGGAATTCCGTTTCGCTGGGAAGCACGGGTTCGAGAGCGCGTTCTGCAAGCGCTCCGTGTCCGATTTCGCGACGACCGGGAGATTTTGCGGGTTTTGCCTCGCCCGTCGAATAAGGAGGCATATTGTAATGATGCATATATCTCTTATAATTGTCGTCGTCCAGTCCTTCGAGTTTCTGCACTTCGGAAATCGTGCCGAGCGTGCAGGTCGTCAGAGCCTGGGTCTGTCCGCGGGTGAACACCGCGCTGCCGTGAACTCTCGGCAGAATGCCGTGTTCGCACCAGATGGGACGGATTTCGGTAAGAGAACGACCGTCGGGACGAATACCCTTGTCAAGAATTTTCGCGCGGACTTTGACTTTTTTGAGCGCATACAGCGCGTCGCCTACCGAACTTAAATCGTCGGGGAATATATCCGCAAAATGCTCGATTGCCTCTTTATTGAGTTCCTCGTCGCGTTTCTCGCGTTCGGTACGGTCGAAAGTATCGAGTACGTAATCCATTTTCTCGTCGGCCCACTCGAATACCGCGGCCTTAACCTCGTCGCTGGGCAGGTACAGTTTGACTTCCTGCTTGGGTTTGCCGCACGCTTCCTGAATACCTTCTATCCAGGTAATGATTTTCTTGATTTCCTCGTGGCCGAAAAGTATGGCGTCAAGCATTTCTTTTTCGGAAATTACGTTTGCGCCCGCTTCAACCATCATAATGGCGTCTTTTGTGCCTGCGAGGCTTAAATGAAGTTTGCTTCTCTCGCGCTCGGCGGGAGTGGGATTGATGATATATTTTCCGTCGACGTAACCGACAACGACGGACGCGGTGGGACCCGCGAAAGGAATGTCGGAAATGCTTAACGCTATGCTGCTGCCGAGCATACCGAAAACTTCGGGCGGAATTTCCTTGTCGACCGACAAAGCCGTCGCAACTACCGCAACGTCGTTAAGACATCCCTTGGGGAACAAAGGACGTATGGGACGGTCGATAAGACGGGACGTAAGAATCGCCTTGTCCGAAGGTCTGCCTTCGCGTTTTTTGAATCCGCCGGGGATTTTGCCTACGGCAAACATTTTTTCCTCGAAGTCTACGCCCAGAGGGAAAAAGTCGATGCCGTCGCGGGGTGTTTTTGCCATTGTTACGTTGGTAAGGACAACGGTTTCGCCGCATCTGATGAGACAACTTCCGTTCGCCTGTCCGCAGTAAGCGCCGATTTCAACGGATACTTCGCGTCCGCCGATTTCGGTTTTAAAAATTTTTCTTTCCATTTACTCCTCCTGACTTCCGCAATTCCCGCAAGAAGCCTATATAATTTTACTGAAAATTATTTACTTTTTCAAAAAAAACGGGGCGGAAAAACACGCCCCGGAAAAAATTTACTTTCTGAGTTCCAGCTTCTTTACGATTGCACGGTATCTTTCGATATCCTTACTCTTCAGGTAGTTGAGCATATTGCGGCGTTGGCCGACCATCATTAAAAGACCTTTACGGCTGTGATGGTCTTTCTGATGAGTGGCAAGGTGAGCCGTAAGTTCGTTGATGCGGTAAGTAAGCAGCGCAATCTGTACTTCGGGCGAACCGGTGTCGCCTTCCGATCTTGCATTGTCAGCAATAATTTTTTGTTTGGTTTCCTTATCCATTGTTTTACCTCCTTCGGTGGATAAATAATTCGCCCTGAGCAAAGTATGTCTTCGGAGATTCAGATAAACCTTGCCGAGGGTACGCATTGAATAATAACATAAATAAAAAATTATGTAAACCGAAATTTACCTTTTTTTCCAAAAATTTTCATGCCGTTCGCGCATACCGTCCGCGCGTTCGATATAGCCTTTCACGTCCTTGACGTCCGCAAGTCTTTCGATGCGGTTTTCCCCTTTGAAAAGCCGTTTGGAAATGGCTCCTGCGCCCGCCGCGAGAATATTGCAGTTTTCCTCCATAATATCGACGTTATAAAGACATTCTTTCCGGGGTACGGAATAACCGCTGTTTTCGAGATTGCCCGTATTGTATTTCTGACGGTACATATAGTACGGCTCGTATCCGGCGTTTTCGAGCGTTGCCACCGAATAATCAATCATTTTCTGTGCGTCGCGGTAGTTTGTCGCTTCGTAATTGCTTTCGGTCAGGACGCTTCCTCTTTTCAGGCTTAAATTATGTACGGTAATATTATCGGGGGCAAGCGAAAGTGTTTTATCGAGAGAAAAAACAAAATCTTCGTAAGTTTCGCCGGGCAAAGCCGAAATCAAATCCATATTGACCGACATAGGATAATTTCTCGCAAGGTCGTAAGCCCTCAGAGTATCTTCCACTGTATGCGCCCTTCCGAGAATTTTTAGGGTTTTATCGTGAAATGTCTGCGGATTTATCGAAATTCTCGTAACGCCGACGGTTTTCAGCATATCGAGCATTTCGACGGAAATCGTATCGGGTCTTCCGGCCTCGACGGTAAATTCTCTTGCGTTGAAATCACACGCCAGAATAATATCTTCAAGCATTTTTACGGGCAACGATGTAGGTGTTCCTCCTCCGAAATAAACCGCTCTTACCTTAAAATTATTCTCGTAAACGACGTTTTTTATAATACTTATCTCGTTTTTCAACGTTTCAACGTATTTTTCAAGATATTTTGCAAGTTGTTTCATACCGACCGCAACGAAACTGCAATATGCGCATCTCGTGGGACAAAACGGAATATTTACAAAAACGTCGACTTCGTTTTCCCCTATGTTCAGCAAATCTTTCTGATTATTCACGATACGTCTGACGTGTTCGGTTTTTTCGGGAGTAACGTCAAAAACGTTAATAAACTCATCATATGCGTCAACGCCCTCTTTCATGAGTTCTGCGTACAGTTTCGTCGGACGCACCCCCGTCAAACTGCCGTACGGTAAATGCTCGCCGCTGTATTTTTTAAGAGCCGTATATATTGCGTTTTTTCCGAATCTTCTGGCATATTTTTTATTTTCGAGCGTATCTTCCGGCAATTTGTATGAAAGAGCGGTTCTGTATCCCGCAACGGAAACGGAAATTTCCATACTGTCGGCGAAAATTCTGTCTTCATAGTAAAACTCATCGGCGTTTTCGGCGATTTCATCATAGCGAAAATCGACGTACGGCTCGAACGCGCGCACCATTTCCATAAGTTCGTTTTTATGTTTTGAATTGACAAATACACAAAGTTTTTTCATTTATTCGCTTAAAAAAATGGGATTATTCCGTTTTTCATACAAGAAAGACGTAATATCGCCGTGCCCGGTATATACCATATAATCCCTGTCGATTTCAAAAAGTTTTTTAAAACTTTTAAGCAGTTTGTCAAAATCGCCGCCGTATAAATCCGTCCTTCCGTAACTCAATCTGAACATCGTATCGCCCGAAAACATAGCGTTCGCCTCGTCGATAAGATACGTTATTCCTCCCGGAGTATGTCCGGGGGTCGATATCGCTCTGATTTCCATGCCCGCAACGTTGAAAACATCTCCGTCCGAAAGCAATACGTCCGCCTCGGTATAAGGAAAATCGTATATTCCCATCGCTAACGCAAGATTGCTTTTTGACGACAACATTTTCGCGTCTTTTGCGCCTATATATGCTTTGACGCCTTTTTCGCGGTAATGTTTTACAAGCCCGGTATGGTCGAAATGTCCGTGCGTAATAAGAAGTCCGCAAAGCGTCAGATTATTTTTTGAAATATAATCGTCAAGCACACCGCTGTCCCCGGTCGGGTCGACAATAAGACAGTCGGCGCCTTTCGATACGATATAAGTATTGGTTTCGAGAACGCCCTCTATAAATCTTCTGATGATTACTTCACTCATTTTCTTTTTCAACCGTAAGCGTTACCGGCCCGTCAAGCGTGCACGATATACGCATATCCGCGCCGAATTCACCCGTAACGAGTTCGGGAAAATACTTTCTGAACGCGTTTACCGTTTCGTCGTACAAAGGTTTGCTGACTGCGGGTTTTGCGGCACGGTCGAACGAGGGTCTGCGCCCGTGCGCGGTATCGCCGTAGAGCGTAAAGTTGCTTACGACCATAACGTTCCCTTCCGTATCGATAAGATTTTTATTCATCTTACCGTTTTCGTCCTCGAAAATTCTTAACGAGGCAATTTTATCGACGCAGTAAGAAACGGTATTTAAGTCGTCGCCTTCGGTAAATCCGCACAGAACGACCATTCCTTTGCCGATTTTCCCAGAAAAACTTCCGTTTATCGTAATTTCCGCGCCGCTGACGCGCTGAACAATGCATTTCATATTATCTGTGAACGTCGATGATTGCAGGCAGCGTTTTAAGTTTTCTTATGACTTCGTCCACTTCGTTCGTGCTTTTAACTTCGATGGTAACGGTAATTTCCGCTGTGCCGTTATCCGCGTCCGAACGAGCGTTTGCGCCCGTAATCTGAATTTTCATATTTGATATGACTGTGGTGATAGCGGCAAGTATACCGCCTTTGTTTTCGCAGTAAATCTTAATGGTTGCCTGAAAGTTTTCGCTTATGACGTCGTCCCATTTCGCCTCGATAAGTCGCTCGGGTTCCATATTCTTTACGTTGGGACAATCGACGCAATGCACCGAAACGCCTCGTCCGCGCGATACGTAACCCACTATTTTATCGCCGGGAACGGGATTGCAACAATGCGACAACCTGACAAGGAAGTCGTCGTATCCTCTTATCAGCACGCCGTTACCCGACGAACGCTTTCCTTTCGAAGGCGTGGTCTTGATTTCCGCAACGGGATTTTTGGCAAGCAAATCCCGCTTGAAATAGTCGATAAGTTTTACGATTATCTGATTCGTGGTAAAACCGCCGTAACCGACCGCGGAATACAAATCCTCGACAGACGTCAGAGAATATCTGTTCATAACGTAGTCGAGTCCCGTCGTATTCATCAGTTCAAAAAGGTTGTATCCGCGTCTCTTCGCTTCTTTTTCGAGCATATCCTTTCCGCGTCTGATGTTTTCTTCTTTCATTTCTTTTTTGAAATACTGACGGATTTTCGTGCGCGCGGAAGCCGTTTTTACGAATTTAATCCAGTCTCTGCTGGGACCTTTGCCCGAATTCGTCGTCAGAATCTCAACGATATCGCCCGTTTTGAGAACGGTATTCAACGGCACGATTTTGTTATTGACCTTCGCGCCTATGCACTTATTTCCCACTTCGCTGTGAATAGCATAGGCAAAATCTATGGGAGTGCTTCCGTCGGGAAGGTTTAAAACCTTTCCTTTCGGCGTAAATACGTACACTTCGTCGGTAAACACGTTTCCCTCGAGATTGTTCAGGAATTCGTGACTGTCGGACATTTCGCGCTGAGTATCCATAACCTCTCTGAGCCAGTTAATCTGGTCGTCGATTTTGGTAACTCCCGTTTTACCTTCCTTGTATTTCCAGTGCGCGGCAATTCCGTATTCGGCTATTCTGTGCATTTCGTACGTTCTTATCTGAATTTCGAAAGTCTCCTTGAATTTGGTAATAACCGTAGTATGCAACGATTGATAACCGTTGGGTTTAGGCATTGCAATGTAATCTTTGAATCTGCCCGGAAGAGGCATCCACATAGTATGAATCGCACCAAGAACGGTGTAGCAATCCTGAACCTCGTTAACAATGACCCGAACCGCCGATATATCGTAAATCTGGTCGATTGTTTTGCCTTGTTTCAGCATCTTTTTATATATGCCGTAAAGGTGTTTCTGCCTGCCGTTTACTTCGCCCTCGATACCGAGTTCGTTGAGTTTGGCTTTAAGTTCCTCGCATATTTTCTCGATAAACTGCTGACGCTCTTTTGACTTGGTTTTGATATATTCGACAAGCGTGTAGTAATCGTCGGGATACAGATAACGCATCGAAAGGTCCTCGAGTTCGCACTTTATGAAACTGAGGCCGAATCGTCCTGCAAGGGGTGCGTAAATCTTTAACGTCTGATTTGCGATTTTAATCTGTTTTTCGGGTTTAAGGGCGTCGAGCGTCCTCATATTGTGCAATCTGTCGGCAAGTTTTATTATTATTACGCGGTAATCTTTTGCCATTGCGAAAAACATTTTGCGAAGATTTTCCGCCTGCTCGTCTTCCGACGATACGAATTTGATTTTATCGAGCTTCGTAACGCCCTCGACGAGTTCAAGAACCTCGTGCCCGAATTTCTGCTCAAGCTCGTCCGCCGTAACGGACGTATCCTCAAGCACGTCGTGCAGAAACGCTGCGACCAAAGTGGAAACGTCGTCGAAACCGAGGTCGACGAGAATGTTCACGACGGCGCACGGATGAATGAAATACGGTTCGCCCGTCTGCCGTTTCTGATCCTTGTGGGCGTCTTTCGAAAAGTCGTACGCCGCCTTCAGTTCGACAAATTCCTCGTCTGAAAAGTTCTTTTTAAGTTTAGTAAGCAATTCGTCCATAGTACAATTTATATATAAAAAATTTAAATATTTTCAATTAAATTATGTATTTTCGATAATTTTAAATCTTTTTTGACGGTATTATCAAAAACGAATCCACCATCCGCGCGCTCTTTGATTATACCCAGTTCCTTGGAAATAAAGAAGGTTGAAAGCACCTTAAACGGACTTATTCTGCCGTCCGTACTTAAAAGTTTCAATATAAGTCCGTCGTAGTTCTGCGCGCCCATAACCTGCGTTCTGAAAAGATATTTGTATATCTCGCGGTATTCGTCGTCCGATTTGCATCTGTACGAACGGATTGTTTCAGCCGACGGACGCTCGCCCGCAACGAAAATTCTTGCACGCGATTCCTTTCTGATACGCGCGTACGTACCTTCCGTATACGGTTCGTCGAGAAAATAAACACGGTTAAAGTATTTAAATCCGAAATCGTTTTCGGGCGCAAGTAACGCAGTATTATAAGGATTAATCGAATAGGCGTTGTTTATCGCTCTGATAACGAACATATTCCGCTTATCGCACCGGGCAAGAAAATTATCGTAAGTTTTCTTATCGTAAGCAACGTACAGATTCCCGAAAATACCGTCGGGCAAAGGTATTTCCGTCGCGTCGATACGTTCGACGTCGGCTTTTTCGGTACAAAATACGTCTTCGACGTTCAGACTTTCAAAAGCGAGCAATTCATCGGGATAGTTTCCGATTGATTCGACAAAACTGTTTTTAATCAATGCCTGCGTATATCTGTGCGAACGGAAACTCTTGTTTTCAAGCCCGACGACGTAGCCGTTGCGACTGAGATATTCGCGCGAGCGTTTTGCGGAATTGAATGCAACGAATTCAAAATCGCCTTCGACGGCCTTTAAATGAGGGGTATTTCCGATTTGTCTGAAGCATAAATTTCTTTCACACAGAAATACGGGTTCGGGATTTCTGAAACCGCACGGTTCCAGAAGTCTGAGCTCGTCGACGGATTCAAAATCCTTAAAAACGTCGGCGTCGAGGTCGTAAACTATTTCGGGCATGAACGCTTCCCTGTCGAAATTGCTTTTAAGGTAATCGTTTAAACCGTAAACAAAGTCGTCAAACCCTTCCTCTGTAACAGACACTCCCGCAGCGGCGGAATGACCGCCGTAAGCGTACAGACGTTCTTTTACAGCCGAAAGACATTCGAAAATATTGATTTTTCCGTTGCTTCTTGCCGAGCCTTTATATAATCCGTCCGACTTGGTAAAAAGAATTACGGGGCGATTGAAGGTTTCAGCAAGTTTTGACGCCGCAATACCCAAAACGCCGATGTTCCAACTGTCGTCCTTCATTATTATGGCAAGATTGTTTTCGAGGTCGAAATCGGACAATTTTTCCATAATGTCGTTAACGACGCTTTCGCACAATATCTGCCTTTCTTTATTTACCTCGTCAAGCTTGTCGAGAATACCGTTAATAACCTTTTCGTCGGACGAGGTAAACAGTTCGACGACTGGCGTTGCGTTGGACAGTCTGCCCAACGCGTTTATACGAGGCGCAATTCTGAACATAACGTCCGTGGACGTTATCTCGTTTTTGTTAAGTCTTTTCGCCATTTCGTTGGCAAAACGTACGGTTTTTCCGTTCATCATATCGAGACCGGCTTTTGCGATAATCCTGTTTTCTCCGACAAGCGGCACGATATCGGCGATTGTACCTATTGCGGCGACGGCGGCGTAAGACATTGCCTCTTCTCTTCCCGATAAAGCCTCGATTAACTTGAAAACAACACCCGCGCCGCAATAATCGGAAAATGATTTTCTGTCAATTTTAGGATTTAAAACGATTGTATCCGGGATAAGGTCGGGTATGGGTTCGTGATGGTCGGTAATAACCACGTCTATTCCCATCGCCCGGATAATTTCGGTTTCTTTTTTCGACGTAACTCCGCAGTCGGCAGTAATAACAAGGTCGATGTTTTCTTTTTTCACGAAATCCGAAACGACTATATCGTGCAATCCGTAACCGTCGGAATGGCGATTTGGCACGTAATAGGAAACGTGCGTTATTTTTTTTGCAAGATACGAATACAGCATTGCAACGGCAGTAAGACCGTCGCAGTCATAGTCTCCGTAAACCAGAACTCTTTCATCGTTTCTGACGGCTTGCGTTATTCTGTCCGCCGCTTCCCTCATCCCGCACAGCGAATACGGGTCGATAAGGTCGTCGGGCGACGGATTGATAAACTTTGCGACCTTTTCGGGGGTGTCGATACCTCTTTCGGACAACAGCACGGCAAGGGGACGTCTTATACCGCATTCCCTTGCAAGCGCCTCCGCCGCGTGTTCGTCGTATTCGTTTCTTAAAACACTTTTTACCGTCATTTCAATAAAAAAGTATAAAAAAACCCTCTTATCGAGGGTTTTTTAACATTATTTCTGTATTTTTGCCTGTTGTTTATACTTCGCGTATTTCTTGGCGCGCGTTCTGATTAACCCGTTCTGCATCGAAGCCCATATAGGAGCAACGAGGAACGTCGACGAATAGAAGCCGGCAACCAGACCGAAGAGAATAGGCAACGTGAAGTAACGCATCGTCACCACGCCGAGAGCGGTAAGCATAATTACCATTATCATCGTCGTAATCGTCGTAAACAACGTACGGTTCAGAGTCTTAGCAACGGCTTCGTCGGCGACGAAATTGTAATCGACAGACTTCTTGTCAAAGCCTTTCTTAACCTCTCGTATGCGGTCGAACACGACGATGGTATTGTTTATCGAATAGGCCACGATTGTGATTACCGCGGCGATAAAGCTGCTGTTAACGGGTATGCGACAAATTACCGTAAGACATACCATAATCAAAACGTCGTGAATAAGACCGATAATCGCCGAAACGCCGCTGAGCCACTCGAATCTTATGATAATATAAACGAGAATGAGCAAAAGCGCGATTCCTACCGAAAGGAAAGTCTTTTTAATAAGGTCCTGACTTGCCGTTTTGCTGCGGTTGGTGTAATCGACCTTTACGCCGAATCTGCCTTCGAGGTCCAGTTTTACGGCGTCGTTGAGGTCCTTCATTTCCTCGGCGTTGTCAAGAGTATTCATGTACTGCGCGCGGATGCCGTTTTGTCCGCCGGTCGTTACGCCCTGCAAGTAGTCGATATTTGTAATGCCGTGATTGCGAAGCACTTCGCGGACGATTTTTTCGTTTTCCGCATTATCCGCAACCATAACCGTCATTTCGGTACCGCCGGTAAAGTCGATACCGAGACCGAAGCCCGTTGCCGCGTCGTGTTTGGCGCCGATTACCGAAAATACGATAACGAACGTAAGAATTATCACAACGGGAAGAATAAACAGGAAATGAAGCTTTCCGGAAATTTTAAGGTCAAGGAGTTTTTGTTGTAATTTATTCATAATTATTCGGCCTCCTTGTTTCTTTTAAGCATATAGAATTTGGGATTGTTCATATTGTCGAAAGCACCGAGAAGGCTTATGTTCATTCTCGTGATGAAGAGAGCCGTAAACATCGATACGATAATCGAAATAAACAAAGTCACCGCAAATCCGACGATTGACGTACTGCCGAAAATCCACATAACGATTGCGCCGATAAGGGTGGTTACGTTACTGTCGATAACGGCGACCGCCGCTTTTCTGAAACCGCGCGAGATGGGGCCGCCCTGGCTCGTAATCTTGCCGTCGCTGCCGCGCTGAGGTTTAAGGAAGAGGTCGTCGGTGCCGAGAAGACCCGAGCGGTATTCGTCTTTGATACGTTCGAATATGAGGATGTTTGCGTCAACCGCCATACCTATACCGATAATGATACCGGCAATACCGGGCAACGTAAGCTGTACCCAGGGGAGTATCGCGCAGAGGAAAAGCACGAGTTCGGTATAAGCGATAAGCGCAAGGTCCGCCATAAGACCGAACATACCGTAAAACACAACCATAAATATCATAACGATAAGAAGTCCCACAAGACCTGCGATAAGACTGGAACGGATTGCCGTCGTGCCCAGCGTCGGGCTGAGAATGTTGGTTTCGCGCACCGTCATATCTACGCAGAACGTACCTGCCTGCAAACGGGTTGCCATATCGTAGGCTTCTTCGTAAGTATAACCTCCCGAAGTGCTGCCGCCCTGTTTGATTACGGCTTGTCCGTTGGAAATTTCCGAACTTACGGAAACGCTCATAAGTTTTTCGCCGTTGATATAAATATCGAGGTTACTGCCGACGTTATCCTTGGTTGCGGTTGCAAAAGCCGTCGTGCCTTCTTTGTTGAACTGCAAAGAAATGACGTAAGTGCCGTTATTCTTTTCGGTATCGGCGGCTACTCCGACCTGCGACAGATGTTTGCTGCCGACGATATAGACGGTGTCGGCGTCGTCGCCCTTCGTTATTTTAAGGGACGCGGGACGTCCGATAAGGTCAAAGACGCGTTCGGGGTCGTCGACGTCGGGAATTTCAACGGTGATGGTGGGGTTTGCGCCGGTAGCGTTGTAGGTTACCACCGATTCGGTGTAGCCTTTTGACGTAAGCAAGTCTTCCATACTCGATTTGACGCCGTCAAGACGCACGCGCATTTCGTCGGCGGTAAGGTCTTCCCCTTCGGGAGCCTTTACGTCGAATACCGCGGATACGCCGCCGGCAAGGTCAAGTCCCAGCTTTATAGAACGTGCATATCCCGTGTAGTCGTAAACCGAGTTGCCTATCTGAAACGTGGGTATGAAAGCGAATACCGCACCCAGTATCAGAAGCACGCTGATAAACGTAAAAATCACAATCGATTTTTTCTTATTCAAAGGTCGTGGCCTCCTAATATAGTAAAGTTACTGAAATATTATATAATTTATTTTTCGTGTAGTCAAACAAAATAGGAAAGTATTAAACGATTATCGGCCATATTTAACCGCATAAAAAAGAAATCGGGGCAAAAACCCCGATTGCGTAACGCTTATTCAGTCATTCCCGCCATGTTCGATACAGTATATCGCAAGACTGTCTTCAAGACGACGTCTCATCATTTTACAACTCAGCCCGTACGGTTTTTTAAGGTCTTTGTTGAAGTTATAACTGTTTGCCGCACAACCGCCGCTGCAATAATATTTTGCGGGACACTTATTGCATTCTTCCTTGGAATATACGTTTATACCAGCGAAAGTTTTTTGTATATTTCTGTCGAAAGTTCCCGACAAAACGTTTCCCATATAATACTTTCCGTCGCCTCCCGCAAACTGATGGCAGGGATATATATCGCCCGTAGGAGTTACGGCAACGTATTCCTTTCCCGCGCCGCAACCCGTAAGTCGCTTCGCTACGCACGGACCGTTTTTAAGGTCAATCATAAAGTGGAAAAAGTTAAACCATTTTTCGCCCTTTCTGCGCTTTATATATTCCTCGGAAAGTTTGTCGTATTCCTCGTAAACCTTCTCAAGGTCGCTTTCGTGTATCGCGAGCGGACTCTCGTCGGGAAGTACGACGGGTTCAAGCGATATCTGGTCGAAACCTTCGTCGTTGAGCGTCAGTGCGTCAACCGAAAAATCGAGGTTGTTCTGTGTAAAAGTGCCTCGTATATAGTAGCGTTTGTCGCCGCGGACGGCGCGGAATTTTTTCGCGTTTTTAAGCGCTACGTCGTAACTGCCTTTTCCGTTCGGCGAAACGCGCAGTTTATCGTGCACTTCCTTGCGACCGTCGATACTGATAACGACGTTGTCCATTTCGGCGTTAAGATATTCGATAGCGGCGTCGTTTAAAAGCACGCCGTTCGTCGTAAGCGTAAATTTAATGTCTTTTCCTATGGATTTTGCTTTTTCCTTTCCGTATGCGACAATCTTTTTGACGTTATCAAAGTTCATCAGCGGTTCGCCGCCGAAAAAGTCGACTTCGAGGTTATGGCGATTTCCCGAGTTCTCAAACAGAAAATCGAGCGCGGCCTTTCCTACTTCGAACGACATATAGTCGCGCGGAGTATTGTACGTTCCGTCTTTTGCAAAACAATAGCTGCAACGCAGATTGCAATCGTGGCATATGTGAAGGCACATCGCCTTTATTTCGCCGCTAAAAGGCAAATCGACGCGCGTTTCGGGAGTATTCAGCAACCCTTCGCTTTCGAGTTTAAAAAGTTCTTCTTCTATTTCGCGCTTTTCGACGTCCGAAACCGCGTCGAACTTTTGTCTTTCCTCGTCGGTAAGTTCCCCGAATTTGTTTTTGCACACTAAAAAAGCAGCCTCGTCCACGTTATGCAGACTGCCGCTTTCTACGTCCCACGCGAAAAACAAAGGCTTTCCCTCGTGGGTATAAGTAAAACAATGTACCATTATTTACTCTCTTTTTTGGTGTTTACTCTTTCTTCGCGCCGTGCGCAGCTCTGATTGCCTACCGTGCAACTTGTTTTGCAGGCGGATTGACAACTGCTGTTGCACTCTCCGCAACCGATTTTGCCTTCTTTATGCAAGCAGGATTTAACAACCGTATTTACGTGTTTCATAAAAGCCTCCGATAATTCAAAACTGAAATTATTATACACTATCAGAAATTATAAAGCAACTAAATTAACGCGACAGTTACTTTTTATCGAGTTCGTATCCTTTTTTTTCGCTTCTTCCGTACTGACGGTCAAAGTTTTCCTTGTTCTTTTTCATATAGCGTTCGTAAAGTTCTTTTGCGTCCATTCCGCTATGTATGCACGCCGCCGTAAAGAAATGAAGGATATCGACCAGTTCGTCCTTGACGTTGTCGTCGTTTACGGGTTTGGGATTTTTCCACCATTTGAAATTGACTTCCGCAAGCAATTCGGCAAGTTCGCTTACTATCGCAAGCACTTCTTTCTGTATCCATTCCTCTTTCGAATATTCGAGATTACGGTTTTTTATAAGGTCGTTGTCGAACAGATTCTGCATATAAAAAATCCTTTCGAGCATCTCCATTTCTTCAAACTGTTTTTCCATAGGTAATACCTCTTTTGCGCGTTTTTTTATTGATTTTTAAGAATATCCAAAAGATTTTTGTCAATTTTCGGACCCACGTAACCTACTGCCGCATTCTCTTTTTTGAAGTTGACGGCTATCGCTTCGGCGACGTCTGCCGAAGTCACCGCGTCGATATCGGCAACAAGCGCGTCGATATCGGCGAGTTCGCCCGTTCGCACCGCGTGCTTTCCGAGCAGATTCATTACTCCGACGCTGCTTTCAAGGCCGAATACAAGCCCGCTTTTTATCTGCGCTTTTCCACGGGAAAATTCCTCTTCCGTTATGCCGTTTTTCCTTACTTCGTCTATTTCGGAAGAAACCGCAACGAGAGCCTTTTCGACGTTTGCCACGTTCGTTCCGATATAAATCATCGAATGTCCCGTGAATTCGTACGGCGACAGATAGGAATAAACCGAATACGCAAGACCCGAGCGCTCCCTGATATTCTGATATAATCTGCTGCTCATGCCGTAACCGAATACCGAGTTGAATATTCTCGTTGCGTTGAAAAGCGGTTCGTCGTACGATACCGACGGGAAAAGAACGTTAACGTTGCCCTGTTCGATTTTTTTGAATTTTTTCACGTATACGCTTTGAGTAGCCGGAAACGGAATTTTATTTTTTCCGCAAACGGCGCTTCCGAATTTCAATGCGAATTTGTTTCCTATTACGTCGTAGACTTTATCGAAGCAAACGTGCCCCGCAACCGATATTACGACGTTATCCGAAGTATAGCGTTCGCCTACGTATTTCAGAATATCGTCGCGCGAAAATCCGGAAACGTTGCTTTTTGTGCCCAGAATGGGACGGGAAAGAGCATGCCCTTTATAAAAGGCCGTGGTCGCGATTTCGTACGAAAGGTCGTCGGGAGTGTCGTTGCACATTGCGATTTCTTCAAGGATTACGCCCTTCTCCCTTTCGAGTTCCTCGTCGGGAAAAACGCTGTCGAAAAAGATGTCCGACAAAATGTCGGCGCTTTTTTCAAAATCCGAATCGACGCATTGAATATAATAGCAGGTTGCGGTTTTGGACGTATAAGCGTTTATAGCCGCACCCATTCCGTCGGTTTCGGCAACTATATCGAATGCCGACCGTTTTTTCGTACCTTTGAACATCGTGTGCTCGACGAAATGCGATATTCCGTTGTTTTTCGCATTCTCGTTTACGCTTCCCGTTTTTACGAACACGCCGATAGCCGCGCTTCTGACGTCGGGCATCTCATAATATACGAGCGTCAGCCCGTTATTGTATTTAGTTATTTTTTTCATAGTTGATATTTTAACACAGGCGCGGATTTTTTACAAGAAAAACGACGCTCCGATTATATAACTTCGCCAACCTTTGCCGCTTCGAGCCCCGAAGCCCTGACGTATTTCAGAATTTTAGGCAACGCTTCGAGAGTATGCGCGGTTGGATGCATCAGAATAAGGTCTCCTGCGGCAAGATTTTTTACCGCTCTCGAAAAAGTTATCGACGAGTTTTTATCGCGCCAGTCGACGGTATCTCTCGTCCACATTATCACTTTGTATCCGTACTGCTCGCACACGGAGTGCATGACGTCGCCCATATCGCCCGACGGCGGCGCAAACAGTTTTGCGGGTTCGGTATCCGTAATCTCTCTTAAAAGATTTTCGGTAACGAGAATTTCCGTTTTGTTTTGCTCTTCGTTCAGATTTTTGTGATTTTTATGATTATAGCCGTGATTGCCCAGTTCGAAACCCATATCCGCAAGTTGTCTGACAATTCCGGGATTCTGCGCAGCCCAGCTCCCGCCTATGAAAAACGTCGTTTTAAACCCGTATTCGTTAAATATTTCCGCCATAGGCAAAACGTACTCCGTCCCCCAGTAAACGTTTATCATCAGACAAACCTTATTTTTATCCGAATTGCCCTTGTAAATGGGCGCATAGGTTTCTCTTTCCGTACGGACGCCGTAAAAACCGCCCGAAAACGACGCAACGAGAACGACGGTAAGCATTACGACTATCGCCATATTTGCCCATAATTCATAAATCCGCTCTTTTTTCATACTGAATTATATGAACCGAGTCCGCGGATAATGATTTAGGCTTTTATTCTTCAGAAACCAGAATATTCGCCGTTTTACGCAATTAACTGGGGTAGTCGGCAATCATACGAGAACGGCGTAAAACAAAAAATATCACGCTAAACGAATAAACGCCCGAAAAATCGGACGTTTAACGTAAATCGCATTAAAACGAAGTCGCTCCGACGCAAATACGTCGGCGCGTTTATTATAATTATACGCGGGACATATACTCGCCGGTACGCGTATCGACGCGGATAGTATCGCCCTGGTTTACGAAGAACGGCACCTGAATGACGTAACCCGTCTCAAGCGTTGCGGGCTTACTGCCGCCCGTTGCGGTATCGCCTTTTACGCCGGGCTCGCAGAAAGTGATTTCGAGTTCGACGAAGTTGGGCGCTTCGACGGATATGGGACTGCCGTTGAAGAACGCAATATTCGCGGTCATATTTTCCTTGATGAAGTTAAGAGTATCCCCGAGCAAATCCTTCATAATGGGAATTTGTTCGTAAGTTTCCTGGTCCATAAAGTAATAAAGCTCGCCGTCGTTGTAAAGATATTGCATTTCTTTACGTTCGATATGGGCAAGTTCGAACTTGTCGGTGGGGTTAAACGTGCGCTCGATAACGCCGCCGGTAAGAATATTTTTGATTTTAGTACGGACAAACGCCGCGCCTTTGCCGGGTTTGACGTGCTGGAAATCTACGATAAGGAAGATATTGCTGCCGTCCTGAAAAGTAATGCCTTTTCTGAAATCGCCCGCTGTTACAAATGCCATAAGAACCTCCTGTATTTTACAAAATCAATAGTTTTTTATCGGTACGACTGATGACCGAACATCCGTCGTTTTCAACGAGAATAAGGTCTTCCACCCTGACGCCGTAAAGGCCTTCCATATATACGCCGGGTTCGACCGTGATAATCATATTCTTTTTCAGCACGGTATCCCCTTTGGGATTTACGACGGGCGCTTCGTGAATTTCCACGCCTACCCCGTGACCGGTGCCGTGAAGAAAATACTCTGCAAGACCTTCGGATTTAAGATAATCCCGCGACGCGTTATCGACGTCGCAACCTTTTACGCCCGCTTTTACCGCCGAAATGCCGCGCATATTCGCGTTGAGAACGGCGTCGTAAATTTTTCTGAAATCCGCGCCCGGGTCGCCGAAAGCGAACGTCCTCGTGATATCGCTGCAATAGCCCTTGTATTTGCAGCCGAAATCTATGGTTACGGGCATCCCTTCGCGCAGGACCGTGTCGCCTGCGTGAGCGTGCGGCTTACTCGTATTCGCGCCGAATGCGACGATTGTGGTAAACGCAAGCCCGTCTGCGCCGAGTTTTCTCATCTGGTATTCGAGTTCGGACGAAACCTGACGTTCCGTAACGCCCGCTTTGATTTTTTTCAGTGTTTTCGCGAAAGCTCTGTCGTTAATCGAGGCGGCCTTTTTTATAAGCGAAATCTCGTCGCGCGTTTTTACGGAGCGCAATTCGTCGAGAGTCGCGTCGACAGGGACGAGTTTTATACCTTCGAATGCCTTCGACATTGCCGAATAATCGTTGAAAGTAGTGTATTTGCCCTCGAAACCCAACGTCTTTACGCCCGTCTTAATCATTATGCCGAAGATTTTTTCGTAAGCGTCGCGACTGTTGACGGTTATAACTTCGGCGCCGTCGCCGCAAGCCGCTTTCGATTCCTCGGTATATCTTGTATCCGTGAAATAGAACGCGCCGGATTTCGTAAGAAGAACGTAAGCCGAATCGTTGGCGTATCCCGTCAGATAAAACGTGCCGGCCTCGGACGTAATAAGCGCCGCGTCGACGTTTCTGAATTTTTTAAAAACCGTTTCCAAGTTTTTCATAAGTTATATTATACACAAGATAGTGTAGTTTGTAAAACGTTTCAACCGCAAAACAACGCCGTTACAGCGCGAAATAGACGTCTTTCATATTTTTTGCGTCCTCCGCCTGCGTTCCCGCGCTTTCCGAAAGAACGTAAGGAGACAACTTATAATCGTAAAAAACTTTCGCAAGCGGCGCGAATTCGGGGCCGTATATCTCGTCCGAAAACGTCAGATGTTTTATTTCTCCTTTTGCGCCGTACATTATCTTGGAAAAATGAACGTGCATGTTTTCGGTTTTCTCCCTGCCTGCGCCGTTTATCAGTTTTTTTATAACGACTTCGTAATCGTCGTAGGATTTAAGCCCGCCCTGCGTTCTTGCGTTAAGATGGCCGAAATCCACGCACGGATAATAACTTTCGTCGATATTGCATATACGGATAATTTCGTCGACGTCGCCGATTTGCGCGATTTTTCCCATCGTTTCGGGACAAATAATATAGTTTTCGTATCCTTCGGCCTTTTTTATGTCTTTGAAAACCGTAAGACGTTTAATAATGTTTTCAACGGCGACGTCACGGTTAAGTCCCGTCTCGGTACCGCTGTGAAACACGACCCTGCGACCTCCCATAAACCCTACGGCGCGCATAGATTCGAGAAGATATCGGTAGCCGTTTTCGCCCTTTTCGTCGTCGGGATTTGAAAAATTTATGTAATACGGAGCGTGCGCAGTGATTTCAACGCCGTATTTATCGGCTTCCGCGCCGATTGCACGCGCCGTATTCTCGCCTATCATAACGCCCTTTCCGAAAGAGTATTCGTATATGTCGAGACCTCTTTCGCTGACCCATTTCGGCGCTTCTACGGTAGATTTGTGGCCCTCGTTATAAAAACTTTCGCTGTTTCCGCTTGGTCCGAATTTAATCATAGCGTCCTCTTAATCAGTGCCGCAACCTCTATGTCCTGCTCGATTCGGGCACGGATTTCATTTTCCGAAGCGAACTTTCTCGTGTCACGGATTTTACCGTAAAAATAAACGGTAATGAATTTGCCGTAAAGATTTCCTTTATAATCTATCAGAAAACTCTCGACGGTAAAGGAATAATCGTCGAAAGTGGGCTTCGAACCGATATTCGTAATGGCGTCGTAGGTATATCCGTCCACCTCGACGCCGGTGGCGTACACTCCTTCGCGCAAAGTAGCTTTCTCCTCGGGTACGAAAAGATTCGCCGTCGGAAAACCGAATTCGCGCCCTCTTCCGAAGCAATGCACCACGTCGCCCGAAATCATATACGGCCGTCCCATCAGCTGATTCGCACGTCTGATTTGTCCGTCCGACAGACATTTTCTGATAAGATTGCTGCTTATTTTATCGCCGTTATCCGTTCTGAAATAGGGAACGACCGTTAATGATATACCGGCTTCTTCCGCACGTTTTTTCAGATAATCGACGTTTCCGTTTCCTCCCGCTCCGAAAGTATAATCGGCGCCGCAAACGACTGCTTTTATTTTAAAACTGTTGAAAATACCCGAGATAAAATCCTCTTTCGTCGTTTTTGCGTAATCGGCGTCCATATCCTTTCCGATAACCACGTCGACGCCGAGTTCTTCAAATATTCTCAGTCTCTCTGAAAACGTGAAAACCATTTTAGTATCGCGGTTGTAAAAGCGGAAAGGATTGTTTTTAAAAGTAAAAACGGCAAGTTCCACCCCTTCCGACCCGGCGATTTCTTTTGCCTCGGCGATGAGATGAGCATGTCCGCGGTGAACGCTGTCGAACAACCCCATAGCAAGCACGATCTCTTTATCGTAATTATTTTCGACTATTTTCATATCAGCCTTGTTTTAACCTCTAAGCAGCCGTCCCGCCCGATGCCTATCCCTAAAAGAGAGCCTCTGACGTAGACGGTGAAAAAACCGTCGGGCAACGGTCCGATTTTAATTTTAACGCCGTTGATTACTTTCTCCGAAAGTATTTCCGGAACGTCGTATCGCGGATAATCCGACAGAAAGTATTCCGTAGGCAACATATGCCTTTCTGGGTCGGTCTGAATCTCGTCGGGAGTGACCGCGTTTTCCATTGCAAATTTTCCCGAACGAAGTCTTATGATAAAAGACATATACCCAACCGTCCCCAACGCATATGCCATATCTCTTACGACGCTTCTTATGTAGGTGCCGCCGCTGCACGTAATATCGAATACGAAAATCCCGTCTTTCTCATAAAGAAATTCGACGGAAAAAATCTCGACTTCCCGTGCTTCGATAACAAATTCTTTGCCCGCTCTCGCAAGGTCGTATGCACGTTTCCCGGCTATCGATATACTGCTGTAAACAGGCGGCATTTGCGCAATTTTTCCCATAAACGACGGTAAAATATGCAAAATTTCCTGAATAGTAGGTATTTTATCGGTAGTTTTTGTAATTTTTCCGTAACTGTCGAGAGTGTCGGTTTCGACGCCGAATTTAAAACCGGCGCGGTATTTTTTTACCGTCTGCCCGGCATAATCGAACAACCTCGTCGCCCTGCCGACCGCAACAGGAAGGACTCCCGCACCGCCCGGGTCGAGAGTGCCGAGATGTCCGACCTTGATTTTCTCGCCGTAATGCCGTTTCAGTATTCCCCGGATTTTTACAACGACGTCGGACGAAGTCATACCGGTAGGCTTTATAACGTTGAAAAAACCGTCAGGCATTAAGTTCGTCCCTCGCAGCTTTTAAAAGTTTATCTACAACGTCCTCGTAAAACCCGGAGATTCTGCACCCGGCGGCTCTGGAATGTCCGCCTCCGCCGAAAACGGTAGCAACGGACGCTGCGTCGTAAGGCGCTTTGGTACGGATGCTCGCTTTATAATACTTTTCTCCGACTTCGCTTACGGCAAAAGCGATTTTTACGCTGTCAACGTCGATAAGTTCGTTTATAATACCGTCGGTGAACGCGGTCGAAGTTTCCGTTTCCGTGAAATCCTTTTTGAAAAAAGTCATCACGGCTATTTCGTTTCCGTCGAAAAATCTCGTGTTGCACATCGCGCGCGCTTTAAGTTTATATCTGTTCGCGGGCTGCGATTTTATCATTTTGTAAATAATGTCGTGGCTGTCGACGCCGTAGTGAAGCAACTTTCCCGCAACGTCAAGCGTTTCGTCGGTAGTATTATCGAACGAAAACGCTCCCGTATCGCCTACGAGCGCCGAGAACAGAAGCGTCGCGATTTCGTTATCGATAAGGTCGTAACCTGCCTTCGCGCTTAATTCGCACACAATTTTAAATATTATTTCGGCAGTTGCGCCCGCAAGCGGGTCGCAAATCGAATAATCGGCAAAATTTCTGTTGGTTTTATGATGGTCTGCCGAAAGCGTGCGCGAAGCGTGTTTGAAATACTTGCCCGCCGTACCGAAACGTTCGGGGTCGTTGCAATCGACGGCAATAACAAGGTCGTATTTTTTAAATTTATCGTCGGCGCACTCGTTAACGGCGTCAATTGTAGGAAGAAAAGAAAGTCGCGGCGGAGGATTGTCCTCGCAATAGACGTCGGCGCGGAATCCGAGCTTTTTTAAAGCGAGACGAAGAGACAGCGCACTGCCCAGAGTATCGCTGTCGGGATTGACGTGGCACAGAAGAGCCACGCTTTCGGCGCCGTCCGTAAAAGATACGAATTTTTTGATTTTTTCGGTTTCAACCATTGTTTTTTTCGTCTTTTTCCTTAATATCTTTAAGCAATTTGTCGATTTTCATACCATATTCTATACTCGTGTCGAGATAAAACGTAAGCTCGGGCATATTGCGTATATCCATTGCCGATTTAAGTTCGTTGCGGATAAATCCCGCGGCGTTATTGATAACTTTCAACGCCTCCTTCGTATCGGCGATATTAAGCATACTGACGTATACTTTCGCGTATTTGAGATCGAAAGTGGTTTTTGCCGCCGTAACGCTGATAAGTCCGCCCGAAAGTCTCGGGTCGGACAATCTGTTCGAAATGATTTCGGCGGTTCTTTTTTCTATTTCCGAATTTATACGCGCAATTTTACTGTTCATTGAATCTGCTCCATTACGTAGGCTTCGATGAAGTCGCCCTCTTTTATGTCGTTATAGTTAAGTATTCCCATACCGCATTCATAGCCTTTCGCCACTTCTTTGACGTCGTCTTTGAAACGCTTCAGGCTGCTGAGTTCTCCCTCGTATACGAGAGTATCGTCGCGGTAAAGCCTGACCTTTGCGTTTCTCTGAATTTTACCGTCCGTTACGTAGCAACCCGCAACGGTTCCGGCTCCCGTGATGCGGTAAACCTGACGGACTTCGGCGTTGCCGAGAATATTCTCGCGGAATTTGGGTGCAAGCATACCTTTAATGGCGGAATTGACGTCGTCGATTGCGTCGTAGATAACGCGGTAAAGGCGAATGTCGATATTCGCGCGTTCGGCGCTGACTTTAGCTTTCGCGTCGGGGCGCACGTTAAAGCCTATGATTATGGCGCCGCTCGTCGAAGCAAGCATTACGTCCGACTCGTTGATTGCGCCCACCGCCCCGTGTATCACCGAAATTTTAACTTCGTCGTTAGACAGTTTTTCAAGCGATTGTTTCACCGCTTCCACGCTGCCCTGAACGTCGGCTTTTATGATAATATTGAGAGTTTTCGTTTCGCCTTTTTTGATTTGAGCGAAAATGTCGTCGAGAGAGGTTGACGCCTTTATATTATTCATCTCGTTGCGCATTTTCATAATACGCTCGCTTACAACCTGCTTTGCGAATTTTTCGTCGGATACCGCGGTAATCGGGTCGCCGGCGTTAGGCACTTCGGAAAATCCGAGAACGGAAACTGGGACGGACGGTCCCGCACTTTTTACGTTTTTGCCTTTGTCGTCAATCATGCCGCGGATTTTTCCCGTGCACGTGCCCGCAACGACGTAATCTCCGACGTGCAGCGTGCCGTTCTGAACGAGAACAGTGGCAAGAGGTCCTTTTCCTTTATCGAGTTTTGCTTCGATAATACTTCCTTTCGCCGCGCGGTTGGGATTTGCTTTGAGTTCCAGAATATCGGCAACGAGAAGTATGGTTTCAAGCAAGTCGTTTACGCCCTGTCCCGTTTTCGCGCTGACGTTTACGACGGGCGTCGTGCCTCCCCACGCTTCGGGAACGAGGTCGTATTCGGTAAGTTGTTGCAATACTCTGTCGGGTTGAGCGCCCGGTTTGTCGATTTTATTTACCGCGACGATAATGGATACGCCCGCGGTTTTGGCGTGATTGATTGCCTCGACCGTCTGCGGCATTATACCGTCGTCGGCCGCAACGACGATTACCGCTATATCTGTAACGAGCGCGCCTCTTAAACGCATACTCGTAAAAGCTTCGTGTCCCGGCGTATCGAGGAAAGTAATGTTCCTGCCGTTAAGGGAAACGGTGTACGCGCCGATATGCTGGGTTATACCACCCGCTTCTCCCGAGGCTACGCTGCTCTTTCTGATATAGTCGAGAAGAGAAGTTTTACCGTGGTCGACGTGTCCCATTATGGTTATTATGGGAGGACGCGATACCTTATCGGCGTCGCTGTCGTCGTCTTCGTCGCGGATTTCCTGAAGCTTATCTTCCGCCGTTTTTTCGGGTTCGTACGAAAGGGTAACGCCCAGTTCGCCCGCGACAAGGTCCGCGGTGTCGAAATCAATCACGTCGTTTATCGTTTTCATAATTCCGAGAAGCATAAGTTGTTTCAGAATTTCGCTTCCCGTTTTTCCTATTTTTTCGGAAAGTTGTTTTATCGAGATAAATTCCGTGGTTATAACGGCTTTATCGATGGTAACGGTCTCGGTAATATTGAATCCGTTCTTTTTGGGACGTTTTTTGATATAACGTCCCGTTGCGCCGGCGTCCCCTTCTTCCTCGGTATAATACGCGTCGTTTTCGACGATAAAACCGCGCTTGATAAGCGATTTTTTATTCTGCGCTTTTTTGTCGTCGTTCTGTCCCGAGGTTTTCTTTGCGGGAGCGGAGTTTCCTTTAAATCCTTTGTTGGCGGCGTTTGCGGCGGGAGGCGGAGGTGTTGCACCCGCTTTGGGACGCGCGAAAGAATTGTTGTTTTGCAAAGGCTTGCGGAAATCGCCGTTCTGTTGCGGCCTTCCGTTCTGCCCCTGACGGTTAAAGTTTGCGTTTTGCGAAGGAGTTCCCTGACGGTTGGGCGCGCCCTGTTGCGCGTTCTGACGATCGCGGGGTTTTCTGTCCTCGTTCGTAAAAATACGCGTCTGTACGACGGGCTGCTTTTCCTCCCGCGCGGGAGCGGCGGGTCTGCTCGGTTCGGGACGCGATGCTTCTTCGACGGGTTTTGTTTGCGCCGTTTCTTCTTTTTCCAAAGCGACGGCGGTTTTTTCATTTTCTTTCTCTGTCGCGGCTTTTTCTGCCTCTTCGCGTTTAATCCGTTCCTCTTCTTCCCGTTTCGACTGCAACTCTGCCTCTTCGCGCATTCTTTCTTCTTCAAGCCGTTTTTCTTCGGCCGCACGGATTTTATTCTCCTTTATCGAAAGAATGTCTTCGGTAAGAGAACGAAGTTTCAAGGACAACTCCGAAAGTTTTTTCAACGAAGGCGCGACGACGTCGTTTTTAACGACTCCGAGACCTTTCGCACCGCTTTCGTGAATTTTAGTATTGTTTTCTGCCATTAAATTACCTCCGCTTATAACGCATTTTCGATTATAGCATTCGCAAGTTCGCGGTCGGTTACCGCCACAACCTTGCAATTATTTTTTTTGAGAATTTCTTCCAGCGTGACGTTTTCGAGAATCACGACGGGAGATTTACTTTTTTCGGCGTACGAACTTATTTTTTTTGTCGTATTTTCGGCGGCGTTTCCGCTTAAAACGATAACGGGCACGCGCGGCCTTACGAGAATACGGTCCGTGCCGAAAACGATTTTGTTTGCTCTTGCCGCAAAACCTATATAACTAATTATTTTCCCTGTATTTTGCATATTCTTCGCCAAGCGATTTATACGCTTCGTCCGACAGTTTTTCGTCGAACGCCTTATCAAGCAACCGCTTTTTAAGACATTTTTCGAAACACTCGGGTTTTTTGCAAACGTACGCGCCGCGACCCGACTTTTTTCCGGTAGCGTCTATCGAAAAACCGTCGGCGTTTCTGACAACGCGCAGAAGTTCCTTTTTTTCAAACATTCCGCGACAGGCAACGCACATGCGCAAAGGGATTTTCTTAGGCATTTTCGCTCTCCGCTTCGCCATCGCCAGATTCGGCGGTGAGCGTTTTCATAACTTCGCTGTAAGGCTTTACGTCGATTTTCCAGCCGGTGAGTTTAGCGGCGAGACGAGCGTTTTGTCCCTGTTTTCCTATTGCGAGCGAAAGTTTTTCGTCGGCGACGACAACTTTTGCTTTCTTTTCTTCCTCGTTTATCTGAACCATCTGAACGGGAGCGGGACTCAAAGCGCGCGCTACGAATTCAAGCGGGTCGGCGCAATAAGGAATAATATCGATTTTTTCTCCGCCGAGCTCGGCAACGATTGCGTTGACGCGGCTGCCCTTCGGTCCGATGCACGCGCCTATAGCGTCGACGGACGGGTCGTCGGACGATACCGCCATCTTGGTGCGGTAGCCTGCCTCGCGGACGATGCCGTTGACTCTTACGAGACCGCTTCTGATTTCGGGAACTTCCATTTCGAACATACGCTTCACGAATCCCGCCGAACTTCTCGATACCACGACCTGCGCGCCGAAATCGGTGGAGCGGACTTTTTTGACGTACACCTTTATCACGTCGCCTATATTAAGGCGCTCGCCCTGAATCTGGTCGGGAAGCGCAAGAATGCCTTCCATCTGATTGCCCGATATTTCCACAAAGTAATTGGTGCCTTCCTTACGTCTGACGGTGGCGGAAACGATTTCGCCTTCGCGTTCGGTCATTTCGCTCATAACGACGTCGCGACTGGCGTCGTTGAGGCGCTGAATAATAACCTGCTTCGCAGTCTGAGCGGCAATGCGCGAAAAGTTTTTGGGAGTGATATCCTCAAGCACGATATCGCCGACCTTGTAAGTCGATTTGATTTCTTTAGCCTCTTCGAGAGAAATTTCCTTTTCGGGGTCCTCTACGGTTTCCGCCACGGTGCGATACGCGTATATTTTAATGGTATAACGCGCTTCGTCGCATCTCACGACAACCTGACGGGTTTCGCCCGTTTCTTTTTTATAGGCGAAAAGAATACCGGCTTCCAAAGCTTCGATAAGTTTTTCGCGACTGATTTTCTTTTCCTTTTCCAGAACGTCAAGCGCCTGAAAGAACTCCTTGTTTACCATATTACCTCCTGCGGAATTCCGCTTATTAAGTTTTTCCTTTATTCAAAGCGAACGGCAAGACTTGCCTTCGCAATTTCTTTTCTGTCGAGAACGAACGTGCTGCCGACGGTTTTTCCGGTTTTTATATCCGTAAGTTCCAGCGTAATCGAGTCGTTGTCGTAACCTTTAAGAACGCCCGTGATTTTTTTGTTTCCGTCAATTTTTTTGAAAAGGGAAATTTCAAGTTCTTTCCCCGCTCTTCTTCTGAAATCGTCGTCCGTTTTAAGCGGCCAGTCGAGCCCCATCGACGATACTTCGAGATTGTACGATTTGTCGCCGAAAGGATTGATTTCGTCAAACAGAGCGTCGACGGCGTTATGCACTTTTTCGCAATCGTCAAGTCCCATGTCGCCGTCGCGGTATATTACGACCGTGACGGTATCCGTTCCGTACCGCACGCTCGTTTTAACGTCGACGAGTTCGTATCCTTCGCCCTCGACGACGGGTTTGATTTTTTCTTTGATTTTCAGAATATCTTCTTTCATATTGCACCCTTTATACGAACAAGAGCGAGCCGTCGGGCTCACTCTCTTCATTCAATCAAGCAAACATATAATAGCATATATATTTATATTATGCAATTGTTTTTCGGTCTTTTTTAAGTTTATTTTAGTTTTTCGGCAAGTATAAGGAACAGTTTTGCCGTTGCGATAGCGTCGAAGTCGGCGTTATGGGCGCATTCGAGGTCGATGCCGAAATACTTTGAAAGGTTCTGGAGATTATAACTCGGCAATCTGTATTGATTCTTCGCAATCACACGCGTGTCGAGTACGGGATTGTCGAAATTATATCCGCATTTCTTGGCAAGACGTACGAGTATCGGATAATCAAAGCCGAAAGCATTGTGTCCCACAAGGGTTGCTCCGCGCGAAAATTTATAAAAATCGGCAACGATTTCCTTAAAATCGGGCGCGTTTTCGACGTCTTTGTCGTATAATCCGTGAATTGCGCTCGTGTCCTCAGGAATATGACAGCCGGGGTTAACGAGAGTACTGAAAGTTTCCACAATTTTTCCGTCGACGATTTTATAACTTCCAATTTGCACGATTTTGCAACGTCCTATGTCGAGTCCGGTGGTTTCGAGGTCGAAAACCACAAAGGTTTTCCCTTTGAGATAAGGCGCGACTTCTTTTTTGCCGTCCATCAGTTCGTCCATGCCGCATTGCGACTCCTCGAAATATTTTTCGGGATGAACGAGATAGTAATTTTTGCTGACGGGCTTTGCGGGAAGTTCGGTTTTTATCGTCGAATAGTCTACGTCGGCAAGCCACATTTTGTCCGCGAGAATCTGCCTGATTCCGTTTCTCTCTCCCAGTTTTCCCGAAATCACGACGTCCGCTCCCTCTCTTAACGACAGGTCGAGCGCGTTTACGTTCGTATCCTTCGCAAAATACACGACGGCCAGTTTTCCCGTAGTATCGTCGATAAAAAAGGAATACATCGGAAGCTTTTCGTCCGTCGTGTTTTTTTTGAATCTTCCGCCCGTAGGAAGATTAAGTCCGAAATTTTTGTTTTTGTATTCGCGCTTTTCAAGCCCCGCGACTTTGCCGCATACCGTTGCGGTTTCCAACGTGTCCTTAATATCGCCGATATACATAGGCAATACGTTCATATAGGCTTTTCCGACGAGGTTTTCAACAGGGGTTGCTTTGATTTGCCGCACTTGTTCGTACAGAACAACGGTATCCTGAGAAGGGTCTATAAGGTCGGTAAAGACGTGGTTTCCGTCCTCTTTTACGGTGCCGTCGTCGTTAACGGAAATATTACAATTCAAGCCGGCGTTTTCGACTGTTTTCAAACTTTTTTCGCTAATTTTCCGTTTTTCTTCTTCCGTAATGTATTTTTCGATTATCTCATAGTTGACGTTTTCAACGAAATTGTCGTTAAGATATGAAACGACGTTGTCGCGGACGTCTTCGGTGTTCAATAACGAAAAATACGCTTTCTGCGCTTTAATCCTTACGTCGATTACGTATTCGTCCACGCGCACCGATACGTCCTCGGGTTTTATTGCCTGCGCGGCAACTCCGACGTATTTCGTTATCGCCTGCATAAGCCGGACTCTCACCGTCTCCTCGTCCGCGTGAACCTTTATGTATTTTACGGAAAAAGTGATTTCGTCGGGAAGAAGAGGAACGATTGTATTTACGATATCCTCTTTTACGGCGTCGGACAAAATGCCGCCGTCGACGGCCTGAGCCGTAGCCAGAAAATATATAAGCAGCTTATTTTCGCTTCGGCTGTATTCGGCGCGGACGAACCTGACGAAAGGATATTTATTTTCCGATTTAAGACGGAAAGTCTCTTCAAACTTTTTCATTTTTTCCCTTATATTTCTCGATTAAAGATTTTATTTCGTTCGATATTTCATTATTTTCAACGGTTTTTGTTATTTTACCATTTTCGAAAACAGCCGATTTTCCTATACCGCCCGCCACTCCGAAATCGGCGTTTTCGCTTTCGCCGATTCCGTTAACGACGCATCCCATCACCGCTACTTTAAGCCCCTTCGTACCTGCAAGCAGTTTTTCGGCCTCCTCTGCGATTTTACTTACGGGAATAGCGGTCCGCGCACAGGTCGGACAGGATACTACCTCGCTGTCGTCGTTAAGCCCGAGGGATTTTAAAAGCATTCGCCCCGCGCGAACTTCTTCGACGGGGTCGGCCGTCAGCGAAATTCTTATCGTATCGCCAATTCCGTCAAGAAGAAGGGGCGCAATCCCCGCAACGTTTTTTATAAGACCTCTTTGATACGTTCCGGCCTCGGTAACGCCTATGTGTAAAGGATAGTCGAATTTTGCCGAAAACGCTCGGGCGGCGGCAACGCTTGTCCTTACGTCCGACGATTTAAGGGAAACGACGATTTCGTAAAAACCCGCATTCTCAAGCATTGCGATATGTCTCTCCGCGCTTATCGTCAACGCTTCGGCGACCGGCTTTTGCTTCAGGTCTTTTTCGATACTGCCCGCATTAACGCCTATTCTGACGGGAACGCCCCTTTCCTTCAGAAAATCGGCAAGATATTTTACCTTGCCTCGGTCTCCGATATTTCCGGGATTGATTCTGACCTTGTCCGCTCCGTTTTCGACGGCGGCGACGGCAAGCTTATAATCGTACTGAATATCCGCAACTACGGGAATATGCGTGCGTTTTTTGATTTCCGACAGGGCTTTCGCGGTTTCCTTTCCGTTTACCGCAACGCGCACGATATCGCACCCTGCGTTTTCGAGAGCGATAATCTGTCCTACCGTGGCGTCGACGTCGGCAGTGTCAGTATTACACATCGATTGTACCGTTATCGGTGCGTCTCCGCCTATAAAAATATTTCCGACTTTTATTTTGCGCGTCATAAATCCTATTTAATCATATGGAATATATCGATAAATATCGTAAAAGTAAACAACAATACCATACCGACTGTATGAATGACGGCTTCGACCTTTCTGTTCAGGGGTTTCCCTCTTATCCACTCGACCGCGGTAAGCACTATTTTGCTTCCGTCAAGCGCGGGAAGCGGCAACAGATTCATAACCGCAACGTTTGCCGAAAGAATACAGGTAATATACAAAAGATACGGGAAGCCGGCCTGCCTGATTCCGCTTGACATAGTCGAGATAACCGTTATCGGACCGCCTGCGCTTTCAAGTCCCATCTTGCCGGTAATAAGCTGTCCGAGAAGAGCCAGCACCTTGAAAACGATAAAGAACGAATAGGTGAAGCTTCGTCCGAGCGAGCGGAAAAACCCTAACTTTTCGGACGATAAACGTCTCGTAAATCCGAAATTTGCGGGCTCGTTTCCGTCCTCTCCCGCGATAAGCTGATTGTGACCCGAAACGAAACCGAAATAGGAAAAATCGCTAATTACGTTGCCCGAAAAATCCTTTACGGTATCCTGCGACAGCAATACGGGCACGCTGTAACTTCCGCCCTCGAGTTCCTGTTGAAACATTATATAATCGCCGTTTTTCAGCGATTTCGACAGAGAATCGTATTCCGTCGTCGTCATAGGAGGCACGAAATTGTCGTTAAGAAAGGTAAGTCTGTCGCCGCGCCTTACGACCGTTATAAAGCCTTCGTGACTGACGCCGTCTTTTTCGAACACTACGGAAGTGCCGCTTTTGAGTTCGGTAAGCGGCGTATCGGCGTTTTTCTTTTTGCCGTCGATTTTCGTGACGGTCCAGCCGTCGTCGAGATTTACAGCGCGGTAGGCGTTGTCTTCGATATACAGAATTTGATAAAAGTCTCTTTCGGCAACGGGCGCGAAATACTTATACGAGCCTTTTTCGATAACGACTTTCTGTGTTTTTCCGTTTCTCAGTATTTTCAGCGTGGCGGTGTCTCCGCACCCGGCAAACATATCCGAAAAATCGTCGTTCATCAGAATGTGCTTGATTTTTCCGTCAACCGCAAGGATAATATCGCCCTCTTGCAGAATTTCCGAGTTTTTTCCGCCTTCGTACATTTTCCCGACCACGGCAACCTGCTCGCCGTACGCCGAGAAAAAAATCGTAATTATAATCATTGCCGACACGAAGTTGAAAAACGCGCCCATAAAAAGCACGATTATCCGCTTCCACGGCGGCATATTGTTGAACGCTTTCGGATTGTCGTTGTCGTCCTCTTCGCCCTCGAAAGCGCAAAAACCTCCGAGCGGTATGGGACGTATGGAAAACTGACCGCCCCATTTTGTTTTTCGTTTATAAATCGGCGGTCCGAAACCTATCGCGAACTCGTTTACCTGAAAACCGAGTTTTCTGCCCGCAATGAAATGTCCGAATTCGTGAACGACAATCATGAACATCAAAGCGAGCAACGCTACGATAACGTATAAAATATTCAGCATTACGTCCGAAAAGGAGCAAAGCGCGGATAACAACTGCAATTACCTCATAACCTGACGAATATATTTTTTTACCGTTTCGTCGATTGACAAAACCTCGTCGACGCTGCCGACCTTGTTCCCTCGTGCGTACGACATGCCTTTTTCGACGTATCTTGCAATATCGTTGAAACCTATTCTTCCCGAAATAAACTCCGCAACGGCAATTTCGTCGGCGGCAGAAACCGCCACGCACGCCGTTTCTCCGAGTTTTGCGGCTTCGATTGCGAGCGACAGGCACCTGAATTTTTTAAGGTCGGGACGTTCGAAATGAAGCGCTCCGAGTTTTACAAGGTCCAGACTTTCGACGAAACTGTCTATACGGTCGGGATACGTCATCGCAAGTTGCACGGGAAGGCGCATATTCGGCATGCTCATACACGCCATAACGGTTTTATCGATAAACTCAACGAAACTGTGAATAACGCTTTCTCTGTGAACGATAACGTCGACTTTTTCCTTCGGGAGATTGAACAGATTCATTGCCTCGATTACTTCCAGGCCCTTGTTCATAAGCGTCGCGCTGTCGATAGATACTTTTGTTCCCATAGACCACACGGGATGTTTGATGGCCATCTGCGGCGTAACCGTTGCGAGTTGCTGCTCCGTATAATCCACGAAAGGTCCGCCCGACGCGGTAAGCGTAACTTTTTTAACGTCTTTCGTCTGTCCCGCTTTCAGGCACTGAAAAATAGCGCTGTGTTCGGAATCGACGGGTATAATCGTCGCGCCGTAACGCTCTGCGGCCTCTCTCATAAGACGACCTGCCGCAACGATGGGTTCCTTGTTGGCGATTCCGAGAGTGCTTCCGTTTTTAAGTACGTTCATCGACGGTTTAAGTCCGCTTATACCGACCATACCGTTAATAACGCAATCGACTTTTATCTGTGATAATTCTTCCATGGGAAGAACCTGAACGAAAGGCGGCTTGTATTTCACGAATTCGGCGCGCGCGGCAGCGTCGGTAACCGCAACGTAGCGTGGTTTGAATTTCATAATCTGTTCGGCAAGCACCTTAACGTTGGTATTTGTAGAAAGTCCTACTACCCTGAACTGTTCGGGATTCTTTTCGACAATCTGCAGGGCTTTCGTTCCTACGGAGCCCGTGCTGCCGAGAATCATAATCTGTTTGGTTTTCATAAAATATTCCTCTTCTATATAACCCTTGATTTTTTTCAGTACATAAAAGTAAACGCCGTAAACAACATAATAAGCGTAAACATAATGCTGTCAAGCCTGTCAAGCACTCCTCCGTGTCCCGGAAAAATATTTCCGAAGTCCTTTATGTCCATGGAGCGTTTTATACGGCTTGCCGCAAGGTCCCCTATTTCCGCGATAACGCCGCCGGCGATTCCCAGTACGACGTATACGACGGCGGTTACTGCAACGCTGTCCGAAAATCCCGTATACCCGGCCTTAATTACGCCGAAATAGTCGAATAACAGGAAAAACAGCACGGCGCACAATATGCTTCCGATTTCGCCGCCTATTGCGCCCTCAACCGTCTTCTTGGGCGATATCGACGGGCAAAGTTTGTGTTTTCCGACTGCGCTTCCGACAAGATAGGCAAACGTATCGGAAAATACGGGAAGAAACACCGCAAACGATATTCCGAACACTCCTCCGCAGGCAAATTCGCGCGATAACGCAAAAGCAAGCGACACGATAAGCATCGGATAAATCATCGAGAACACCGTCGCAAGCAGGTCTTTGATTTCCATCTGCGGTCTGAAAGTATAAATCGCAAGCGACAGCGCGACGCACGCCGTAAATATAATCAGTATACCGGCATAACCTTTAAAATACCATAAAGGATATATTCCGAGACACATTATCAGGGACGGTATGCCACTATTAATATATCCCGACTTTCTGAAAGTATGATACATTTCGTATGCGCCCGTAAATGCAAAAACCATTATGAGCGCGTCGAGAAACGCGTAATGCACGGTGGCGCCGAGAAAAAGCATAGCAACCACGAAGCCTACAAGCACCAATGCGGTAACAGCGCGTTTTAGCATAAATTACTCCTCTTTTCCGACTTCGACGCGGAACTTCGAAACGATAAGCGCGGCGTGATTATCGCAAACGTCGGCGCTTACCACAAGTTCGCAATCATAATCGGCGTTGTTTCTGGAATCGTTATGAATAATTTCGACGTCGGTGACGCCGCGTTCGGACAAAAGCCGGACTGCTTTGTCTGCCTCGACGCCCGTTAACGCGACGTCAAACACTCATAACCTCGTCTTCTTTTTTCTTTGCGGTTTCTTCGACTTTTTCGATTACGCTCGCAAGACGTTTATCGACTTCCTGAAGATAATTGTCAAGGTCGTCCTCGGTAATAACACTGTCTTTTTTGAGTTTCTTAAGGTCTTCGTTGATATCGCGCCTGTGATTTCTCAAAACGACTTTCGTGTTTTCTGCGCCGGCCTTTATGTCTTTGACCAAAGCGCGACGACGTTCTTCGGTAACTTCGGGGAAAACGAGGCGGATAACGGTGCCGTCGTTATTGGGCGTAATTCCGACGTTGGCGGCGAGGATTGCTTTCTCGACGCTCTTCAACGCGCTCTTGTCCCATACCGTAACGACGAGAACTCTCGCTTCGGAAACGGTCACGTTGGCCATCTGATTGAGCGGCGTCATCGTGCCGTAATACTCCACTTCGACCTTATCGAGAATATGAGGATTGGCGCGCCCCGCGCGAATGGCCTGCAGTTCCGTTTTGAAATTATCGAACGTTTTTTGGTTTTCCTCGTCGAAAACGTCGAATAACAAATCGATTTCGTCAATACCGAAAGACATATATATTCCTCCAAATAAACAATTTAGTACGAATATTATAACAAAGATAATATATAAAATCAAGCAACTTTAAAACATTTGCCTTCGGCGACTGTCGGAAACATAATTCGTAAAACTACAAAAAAACGGCGGAAACCGCCGTTTTTTAAAAAATTTCCGATACTTTTGATGATAATTATTTAATTATTGTGCCGATTTTCTGACCCGTGGCCGCTTTGAAAATACCGTCGTTTTCTTTAAGCGCAAACGTGATTATGGGAATATGGTTTTCCATACAGAGAGATACGGCGGTAGTGTCCATAACCTGCAGACCGTTTTTGATAACGTCGAGATATCCTATCTCGTCGTATTTTTTCGCTTCGGGATTCTTTTTGGGATCGCTGTCGTAAACGCCGTCGATATTTTTCGCCTGCAAAAGAACGTCGGCCTGAATTTCGGCCGCGCGCAACGCCGCGCCGGTATCAGTGCTGAAATAAGGATTTCCCGTGCCGCACGCCATTATTACGACGCGTCCTTTTTCAAGATGTCTCAACGCTCTTCTGAGAATATACGGCTCCGCTACGCGCGGCATTTCCAAAGCCGTCTGCACACGGGTGGGCACTCCCGCTCGTTCGAGCGCGTCCTGTAAAGCAAGCGAATTGATTACGGTTGCAAGCATTCCCATATGGTCGGCGGTCGTTCTGTCCATATCCGTTCCCTGACGTCCGCGCCAGAAATTGCCGCCTCCGATAATTATGCCTATCTGAATACCGCGGTCGCGGACTTTTTTGATTTGTTCCACAACCTGCGAGATAACTTCGTTATCCAGTCCGAATCCGTTTTCGCCCGCAAGCGCCTCGCCGCTGATTTTAATAACTACTCTCGAGTATTTATTATCCATAATTCTCCTGTATTTTATCAAAAAAAGGGGACGCTTAGGCGTCCCTCGTAAAAACGATTAACCGTTCTGTTGCATCTTTGCAAGATTCTCGCTGATTTCTCCGAGATAATCGTCCTTGCGTTTCTCGATGCCCTCGCCCATTTCGTAACGGACGAAACGACGAATCGCAACCTTTTCGCCAACTTTCGCGGTGATTTCGGTCTGATATTGTTTGATGGTCTTGCCGGGGTCTTTAAAGAAGTCCTGTTCGAGCAGGCAGACTTCCTTATAGTATTTCGCAATACGACCGTCAACCATTTTTTCGATGATGTTCATCGGCTTCGGCTTGGGCTCGGAAAGAGCCTGCGCTTTATAAATTTCGCGTTCGGCCTCGACGGCTTTGGCGTCGACTTCTTCGATAGAAACGTAGGTGGGTTTCATAGAAGCAATCTGCAAAGCGACGTCGTGCGCGAAGGTTTTGAAATCGTCGCTCTTCGCAACGAAGTCGGTTTCGCAGTTGACCTCGACGAGAACGCCGATTTTACCGCCCATATGAATATAACTTTCGACAATGCCTTCGGCCGCTACGCGTCCCGCTTTTTTTGCGGCGGTCGCGGCGCCCTTTTCGCGAAGAATGGTAACCGCTTTGTCCATATCGCCGTCGGCTTCGGTCAAAGCCTTTTTGCAATCCATCATACCTGCGCCCGTGCGAGCGCGCAAATCCATAACGTCTTTACTGGTGAATGCCATATAGTAATTCCTCCGGGATTAATTTTCTTCTGCTTCGGCGATAGCCTTGTCAAGCGCTTCTTCTTTGGTAAGAGGAGCGGCTTCAACGACTTCTTCGGCTTTAACTTCGGCGACTGCCTCGGGTTTTTCTTCCTCGGCCGCTTCGGCATTTGCTTCGGCGTGCGCAGCCGCTACTGCGTCGACGCCCTGTTTGGCTTCGATAACGGCGTCGGCCATAAGAGACGCGAAAAGCTTGATTGCGCGGATAGCGTCGTCGTTGCCGGGGATAACGTAATCGACGAGATCGGGGTCGCAGTTGGTGTCGACGACGCCTACGATGGGAATATTGAGAAGACGGGCTTCTTTAACCGCGATTTCCTCTTTTTTGAGGTCGACGACGAACAACGCACCGGGAAGGTCGCGCATATTCTTGATGCCGCCGAGGTTCTTTTCGAGTTGGTCGCGTTCGGCTTTGAGACCGATAACTTCCTTTTTGGGAAGAAGTTCGAACTCGCCTACGATTTCCATCTGATTGAGTCTGTTAAGTCTGTCGATACGGGATTTGATGGTTTTGAAGTTGGTCAGCGTGCCGCCCAGCCATCTCTGGTTGATATAGTACATACCGCAACGCTCGGCTTCCGACTGAATGGCGTCCTGAGCCTGCTTTTTGGTGCCTACGAAAAGGATATCCTTGCCCTCCGACGCAACCTGACGGATGAATGCGTAGGCCTCTTCAACCTTTTCAACCGAGATTTGGAGATCGATAATGTGAATATCGTTTCTCGCGGCATAGATGTACTTTGCCATTTTGGGGTTCCAGCGTTTAGTCTGGTGACCGAAGTGAACGCCTGCTTCGAGCAGTTGTTTCATTGATGTTACTGCCATAAAAAAATACCTCCGTTTTTTACCCTCCCCGGAAGTTTTCGACGAATTTACTTAAAATCAAGCACGGAAACGTCAACCCACGGGTGCGGATTTTCGATAGGATTATATCATAAGCGGAAAATCTTGGCAAACGAAATTGCCCGACTTTTAATATAATTATAAATAATTATTGCAAAATTTTCAAAATTCAGCCCGCGACGTTCTCGATATGTTCGACTTCGTCGCAGCAGATTGCGATAACGTCTATCCGCAAAGTTTTGTCGTAAAGACCGTGTATCTGCGAATAGAGATTGATAAAACGTTTATACCTGTTGATTTTTGCGGGGGTTACCGCCTCAACGGCGTATCCGTAAGAATACGAGGAGCGCGATTTGACCTCGACGAAACAAACGTCGCCCGACGGGGCTTCGGCAATAATATCGACCTCGATACCCATCAGCTTTTCGTTGCGGCCGAGTATTTTATATCCCTTATCGACGAGATAACCCTCGGCGAGACTTTCGCCTCGTATTCCTTCGCAGCGCGTTTTCATTCTTCGTCCCCCGAAATAAAATTTTTGATAAAAGTCCTGCGATGAACGGGACAAGGACCCTTTTCCTTTATTGCGGCGATGTGTTGCGCGCTTCCGTAGCCCTTGTTGCTTGCGAATCCGTATCCGGGATAAACTTCGTCGAGTTTTTTCATAAATCCGTCGCGCGTAACCTTTGCGATAATGGAGGCGCAACCGATGCTGTAAGACAATGAGTCGCCTTTTATAATGGCGTGCGTCTTATACGGAATATCAAGATTTACGGCGTCGACAAGCACGACGTCGGGTCTGACGTCAAGCGATTCGATTGCGCGTTTCATCGCGTCTTTCGTGGCGTTCAGAATATTGACTTCGTCTATGTATTCGTTGTCGAGACTGACGACGGACTTCGCGATGGCGGCGTTGACGATGGGGTCGAATAATTTTTCTCTTTTTTTCTCGGAAAGTTTTTTACTGTCGTCGACTCCGTCCACTATTTTGTCGAGGTCCATTATGACGGCGCAAACGGTAACGGGGCCCGCAAGAGGGCCTCTGCCCACTTCGTCGACCCCGCATATATACTTCGCGCCCTGCGCAAGATAGGATTTTTCGAAAAAGAGTTTGTCCGGCATTATTTCGGTCTTCTGTTTGCCGCCGCTACGGTGTTGCTCATAAGCATGGTAATGGTCATCGGTCCCACGCCGCCCGGCACGGGAGTTATGAATGAACATTTTTCTTTGACGTCCTCGAAATCGACGTCGCCGCAGAGTTTGCCGTTTTCGTCGCGGTCCATGCCCACGTCGATAACGATTGCGCCCTCTTTAACCATTTCCTTTTTGACGAACTTCGCCTTGCCTATAGCTACGACGAGAATATCGGCTTTCGAAGTAATCGAGCCTAAATCGCGCGTTTTGCTGTGGCATACCGTAACCGTGGCGTTGTTCTGAAGCAGCAGATGAAACATCGGTTTTCCGACGATATTGCTTCTTCCTATCACGACGGCGTTCTTTCCCGCGATTTCGACGCCCGTCGATTTTATCAGTTCGATAACGCCGTGCGGCGTGCAAGGCAATAAATCGGGAGTGCCGAGACACATAAGTCCCGTCTGATACGCCGAAAAACCGTCGACGTCTTTCTTTACGTCGATATAAGACAAAATTTTCCGTTCGTCGAGATGACGGGGAAGAGGCAACTGAACGAGTATGCCGTCGCAATCGGGATTCGCGTTGAGTTCCTCTATTTTTGCGATAACGGTTTTCTCGTCGGTATCCGCGGGATAACGGCATTCGAAACCGGTTATTCCGAGTTCCTCGCACGCTTTGATTTTGTTGCGGACGTAAACCTGACTTCCCGGGTCGTCCCCCACAAGAATTACGGCAAGTCCCGGGGTTACGCCGCGACTTTTAAGGGATTGAATTTCACTTTTCAGTTTTTCGCGATATTTCGCCGATAAGGCTTTTCCGTCGATAATCTGCATTATTTATTCTCCGATAAGTATTTGTTAACGCTTGCGAGCACTCCGTTTACGAAAGTCTTGCTTTTTTCGGTTGAAAACTTTTTGACAAGGTCGACCGCTTCGTTAATGCTTACCGCAGCAGGGATATCGTCCTCGTATTTCAGTTCGTAAGCGCAGAGTATCATTGCCGCGAGGTCGGGCTTGTAAATGCGGTCCGCGTTGTATCCGTCGGCAAACTGCGCGACGATTGATTTCAACTCGTCGAAATGCGCGGTTATGCCGTCGTAGGCTTTGACCATATACCGCTTGTCCTCGTCGCAAAGAGTTGCGTCCATCAGATAGGCGTTTAACGTCTGCTCGTTTTTCTCGTTTGAAAAAATATACTCGAAAGTAAGTTGAAAAAGATGTTCTCTTGCCACGTGTCTGCTCATAAAAACCTCTTAAAACAAACAAATTAGTCCCGCTTCGGGGACTAACCGTATTATTTTTTATCCTCCGTCCTTTCGGAAGAATCCTCCTCTTCCGAAAACTCGTGCACCACGACGGGCTGTTCATCTTCGTCGTCGACGATAATGCCCATGACGGAAACGTTGACTTCCTGCACCTTATAGCAGGTTTCCTTTTCGATTGCGTCTTTAATCGCGATTTGCACCTTGCAGACGGTATCCGGAATATTGTATCCGTACAGGACGTTGAGGTATATATCGATATTGACGCGTCCGTCGCCGTTGAAATAGGCGTGTACGTCGTTATCTTTTATCGGTCTGAACTTGTCGGGGTTTTCCCCGAGTAACCTTACCCCCTCCACAGTTGCGGCGCGGGCGGCGATATCTGCGATAATTTCGGCGTAAACCTCGGTATTTGACTTGACTTTCGACATATTACCCTCCGGAATGATGGTATTATATCATAATTTTTTTCCGAGTTCAAGCGATTGACGCCCCGACAAGCACTTTATTTATCCGATACGTCAGTAGCGGCATACGACGACGTCGTTTGCGGTATAATCGGTTTCGGAAGTTACTATGCTCAGAATCTGCGCGACCTCGTTTGCCTGCAAATCGTCGTCCGCAACCACAACCGTGCAGGTTTTATCGGACAACGTAACGATTACGTCTCTGAAACCGCGGGCCTGAATAAGCCTTTCGAGCAGAAGTTCGTCTTCCATCTGTTTGCATACGCTCTGTTTCTGCGTTTCGGCGGCCGATTTCGCGTCCTGACTGCTGCTTTCGGCAGTTATTATGGCGTCGAGATAATCGAATAATTCCTGTCTCGTGGTTTCCCTTGTCGAACGGAAACTGCTGAAAGTTTCGGTAACCGTCGGTTCGTTATCGACGTTAGCGACCTGTCCCTGCTGCTTCGTGAGTTTGTTGTTGAGAAGAACGTTCAGCACCGCCGACGCAACGAGCAGTACGAGCATAACCGATAAAACCGCTATTTTCTTTTTGTTGCCTTTCATAAAAACCTCCTACTTCATTATGAAAATTTTAATAATTTTTTCGTCTATATTCAAAGCGGCTGCCGTCGCCTCCATAAGTTCGAGACGGACTTTGATATCCGCCGCTCCTTCGGCGACAATCACTACCCCTTGTATTTTCGGACCGTTAGTTTTTTCGACGAGAGGGGTTTTCGACGAGCCCTCTCCGGTAAAGACAGGCGTCGTCTTTTCTTCGGTGACCGTAGTTTTCAGGTTCGCTCCGCCCGAGTCGTCCTCCCTGACGGTCGTGTTTACGGTTCTGTCGTATACGTAAACGACTTCTCCCGTACCCTCGTAACCTATATAAACTCTGACTTTACCGGCGCCTTTAATCTCCGACAGAATTTTTTCGAGTTTTCCGCACTCGTCTTCCCCTTCGGACAAAGTTCCCGTCAAAGAGGTTTCTCCCGCAGAGCCGTCCTCTTTCTTTTTCGCCTCTCTGACGATTCCGTAAAGCAAAAGTATTATCGCAATTAAAATTATGCAGACAATCAATTCGATATTCTTTACGCTTTTAAGTTTGGAGAAAAATCCCTTTATGCCCTTTCCGCGTTCGTTTTTATCGTCGTTCATAAAAAACCCTTATATCCTCCTCGGCAACGCCCGAAAAAGCCGCCGCGCTTTTCCTGACTTCGTCAATATCAATACTATTCGACTTGTCCGCAGTAAATGCTTCCCGCGCCAAAATTACGTTAACGTAGTCAATTTCTTTCTCGTTTCCCGTTTTTCCGACAAAACGAACGGTGGCTTTCACGCCTGTAGCCGACAGATAATCCGCAAGAAGTTTCTCCCTCGTTTTAAAAGAATTTGCGGATATCCCGTCTAAGAAATCCTCGTCGGAAGAATATTCGGTATAATCCGCCCCGATAACGTTTTTTATATCGAAATCCGAAGAAAGCAATTTCGGAAGAGGCGATATAACGACGTAAAGTATTATCAACGAAAGAATTCCCTTTACGTATTTTTTGGTCTGCCCTTCGGGCAGCATCAGCGAAAGCAAAGAGCCCGCGGCTATAATACCCGAAATCGCAAGCACGTAAGTTCTCATCCCGCCACCCCCGTATTACAAGACAGACTCACCGTAAGCACCAAAGCGAAAAACGCAAAAGCGGCGGCAAGTACGGAAGATACGAGAAGCTTACAGCTTTTTGCAATTTTGTTAAGTATTTCCGACGTATTGTCGGCGCCGAGAGGTTCCACCGCCGCGGCCGCGAAACGCAATAAAACAATAAACGCCGCCATTTTTAGGACGGGAAAAAGAACGACGGACGCAAGAATAATCAACCCGGTAACTCCGAGAGCGTTTTTAATCAGCACGCAACTTGCCATCACGACGTCGAAACCGTCCGAAAGATATCCTCCGACGACGGGTACGTAACTTTTAAGAGCGAATCTCGCGGCGTTGACGCCGACTCCGTCAACCGTTCGCCCCAATATTCCTGCGACGGTAAGATAAAAAACGAACGCCGAAAACGACAGTTTAAGCACCCATTCTCCGATTTTTCTGAAAAAATCCGAAAGTTTACTCAGTTTTACCGACGGAGAAACGTTTCCGACGGCGCCTATTACGACAGACCCCGTAAAGCACGGCAGGACCACGCTTTTCACGATTTTTACGGCGCCGGCAGAGGCTACGGCCGCAAGAGGTTTTATCAATCCCGCTCCGCTCGTTCCCCCCAAAGCAGTCATTAAAGTTATAAGAACGGGAAAAAGCGCGTTTGTGAGTTTTTCCACCCTGCCCACGGTTTCGACGGTCAGCGTAAACATTTTCGCCGTCTCGGAAATAACCACGGTAAGCACGGCGGCGTAACAGGCAAAACCCACGATTTCCGAAGTCGAATCGTTGAGAAAACCCGAATTGAGTCCTTTCAGCATGCCCGATAGCACGGACACGACCATAACGGTAAGAACGGCGGGAATAAAATCCGTAAACCCGCCCGCAATTCCTTTGAACAACGCCGCGAGAAAATCCGTAAAAGACAATCCGACGTCGCCCGAAACGAGTTTTTTCAGCATAGTCTTTACGTCGTCGGAAATAAGTCCTTTCTCGTCTTCGGACAGGCTGTCGAAATATTCTTCGAGTTTTGAAGTATCCAGTTTGTCAAGCGTATCGTCCACGCTTTCGGACAGTTCTTCCTCTATATCGCTTTCAGCCGCATAAGCTACGTTTTTTACATCGATATGATTAAAAAAAGCAAAAAAAACTGCCGAAACCAGAATAAATAAAAATATTTTTGTTTTCATATCGTCAGCTTTCCGATAACGTCGATAAACGCTTCGATAATTGGCAATGCCAGTAAAAATATCAGCGTTTTCCCGGACAACTGCAATTTTTTCCCGACGCTGGACGCGCCGTAATCCTCGCAGATTCCCGCCGAAAATTCCGTAAGATACGCCACTCCGACGATTTTGAGTATGCAGGTATAAAGCGCGCCGGGGACGCCCGTCTTTTCCACTATTTCCGTAAAGGACGAAAGAACGCCGCTTAAACCTCTGGCTATCATCAGAAGAATCGCGAGTCCGGTAGCCATAACGACGAAAACCGAAAACTCCGATTTCGCGCTTTTTAAAAATCCGGCGGTTATGACGCCGAGTATTCCCACCCCCACGATTTTGAAAATATCCATTATCTGAACCCGAACAACTGCTTTACGGTATCGAATACTCCGCTTATCATATCCGCCACCATCATAAGAACGACGACGATGCCCACTATGGTTACGAACGTGCCTATTTCGTCCTTGTCGCTTTTTTTAAGTATGATGTTGATAACCGCGGTAAGCATACCGACGCCGGCTATTTTTAAAATAATTTCTATTCCCATATCACACCACGAGTATCATAAGCGTAATGCCCAACAGCACGAAAAGCTTATAATACATATCGCCTTTTTTATTCAAATCCGACTCGTATTTGCGCTTTTTTTCTTCAAAAACATCCTGATATCTCTTTATATTTGTAATTTCGTTTTCGAGGTCGGATTTCCCGAGAGCAAACAGAAACGACGCAATAATCAGATTGTCTTCGTCCCTAAGGACGTTTGACCTCACGTCCGACAAAACCTCTTCCGCATTGCAGAAACCAACGCTCATCCCGGCGTAATACTTTTTCATAATACCCGAAAATACGCCTTTCCCTTCCTTGCAATATGCCCGTAAAATCTCGTCGAGAGGTGTCTTTAAAGAGGATATTTCCCTTTTATAATAAGCGCAGAAATCGCAGGCGTCCGTAAAAACCGACATCCTCGTGCGGAAACTCTTTTTTATTGCAAGACCCGTCAACGCCGCCGCAGTCATAAGCAACGCTCCCGCTACAACGCTCAGCATTTTTCGATTATTTCCGCGATTTCTCCGGGGCGTTTCTTTTTTGAAAGCACCACCGTAACGTCCATCGCTTTCTGCAGTTTTTCATAAACCGTATCTTTAAGCGCACCGACGGTTTCCGCGTGAACGCTTATTGCGACGCCCACGCCCGCCCTCATTGCGTCGAGCACCGCGTTTACCTCTTTTTCACCGTAAATCTCGTCGGTAATTACTGCGTCGGGATTCATGCTTCTGACAAGCATTTCAAAGGCTCTGGTTTTCGAAACGCCCGTTATTACGTCGCACGACGGTCCCGTATCCAAAGTGGGTTCTCCTTTGCAAACGGCGGCTATTTCGCTTCTTTCGTCGATAACGGCAACGTTCAGCCCCTTTACGGACGCAGCCCTCGCAATTTCCCGAAGCAAAGTGGTTTTTCCGCCCGCCGGCGGCGAAACAATCATCGTGTTTCTGAATTTTCTTCCTTCGACGATTTTTCCGATAAGTTCGTCCGCCTGTCCCTTTATTTCGCACGGTATGCGTATTGCGAGCGACGTAGGATACTTTACGTTGAAAACGGCGTCCCCGTCCGAAACGCACTCGCCGGTTACGCCGATTCTTATGCCGCCTTTCCACGTGATGAATCCTTTAACGAGGTTGTCCGTAACCGAATAAAGCGAATAGCCGCTTGCCCGACCGAGAACGTGCGCCACGTCCCCGCCGGTAACGACGTAGGGTTTATCGCCCTCCCGTACGAAAAACCATTTCCCGCCGTCGAAACAGTAAAGCGGTTTGCCGACTCTCATTCTCAGTTCCGAAATTTTATCGGGAAGCAACGGATAAAAGGTCAGCGGTAACAATGAAAAGAGATTGTCCGTATCCATACTAAAAAATATGCAAAAAAAATCCCCGCAATAACGCAGGGACTTTTTTCTACAATATTCGTGATTTAAATTATTCGCAGACTTTATCGTCCACTTCTTTGCGGATTTTCGCGATAAACTCTTCAAGTGTCATAACGCCCAGGTCTCCGTCTTTGCGACTTCTTACGGCAACCTTGTTTTCGGCGGCTTCCTTGTCGCCGATTATAAGCATATAAGGAATTTTATCAAGCTGAGCTTCGCGGATTTTATATCCGACCTTCTCGTTTCTGACGTCGGTTTCGGCACGGAATCCGCATTTATAAAGCGTTTGACGCACATCTTTCGCAACGTCTGCGGTACGGTCGGTAAGGCTTAGCACGCGCACCTGTTCGGGGGCGAGCCACGTCGGCAACGCGCCCGCGTATTTTTCAAGCAGCAACGCGATAGTGCGCTCGTAACAACCGATTGAAGTGCGGTGAATGATATACGGACGTGCCTTTTCTCCGTTTTCGTCGATATAGGACATATCGAAACGCTCGGCAAGGAACATATCGACCTGAATGGTAATGAGAGTATCCTCTTTTCCGTGCACGTTCTTAATCTGTATATCGAGTTTGGGACCGTAGAAAGCCGCCTCGTCGATTGCCTCGTAATAAGGGACGTTCAGGTCTTTGAGAATGCGCTCCATTTCGCTTTCGGCATACGCCCACTGTTTGGGGTCGTCGATGTATTTGTCGTTGGGATTTCTGGGGTCCCAGCGCGAGAAACGATAGGACACGTCCTTGTCGAGGCCCACGCATTTAAGGCAATACTTCGCAAGTTCGAGGCAATTTTTGAATTCCGATTCGAGTTGCGACGGCATACACATAATGTGGCCTTCGGAAATGGTAAACTGTCTTACGCGGATAAGTCCGTGCATTTCGCCCGACGCCTCGTTTCTGAACAGCGTGGAAGTCTCGCCGTAACGCTTAGGAAGGTCGCGGTAGGATTTCATTCCGTTTTTATATACCGCATATTGGAAGGGGCACGTCATAGGACGCAACGCAAAAACTTCGCCTTCCGCGTCGGGGTCGCCGAAAATGAACATACCGTCCTGATAGTGTTCCCAGTGTCCGCTTATCTGATAGAGTTCGCGCTTTGCCATATAAGGCGTTTTTGTAAGAAGATATCCGCGTTCCGCCTCGGTGTCCTCGACGAAACGGTTCAGAATCTGAAAAAGTTTTGCGCCCTTCGGCATAAGCAGAGGAAGTCCCTGCCCGATGTTTTCGTCGGTCATAAAGTATCCGAGTTCCCTGCCGATTTTATTGTGGTCGCGACGTTTTGCGTCCTCAACGGCGGCAAGATATGCGTCAAGGTCGGCTTTTTTTTCGAACGCCGTACCGTATATGCGGGAAAGCATTTTGTTGTGCTCGTTGCCCTTCCAGTATGCGCCCGTAAGAGAAGTTAGCTTAAACGCCTTGATTTTTCCCGTCGAAGGAAGGTGCGGTCCGGTGCAAAGGTCGACGTAATCGCCCTGCTTGTAAAAGCTGATTTCCTCACCCTCGGGCAATTCCTCGATAAGCTGGATTTTATAAATCTCGCCTTTTTTCTTCATCAGTTCGATTGCCTCGGCGCGCGGCAGCACGAAACGGGTTATGGGCAGATTCGCTTTGATGATTTTGTGCATTTCCGCCTCGATTTTGTCAAAGTCCTCCTGAGTTATGGGAGTTTTGAAATCGAAATCGTAATAAAAACCGTTTTCAATCGACGGACCTATTGCGAGTTTGACGGTAGGATAAAGGTTTTTAACCGCCTGCGCAAGCACGTGCGAACAGGTATGGCGATACACCTTTTTACCCTCGTCGTCGGCAAAAGTTACTACTTCGAAACGGCAATCCGCGTCTGCCGTTGCCGTAATATCGCGAAGTTTCCCGTCGGTTTTAACCGCGACGGCGTTTCGCGCCAGTCCTTCGCTTATTTTCTTTGCGGCGTCGAGAAACGAAGTGCCCCGTTCAACCTCGAGAACGCTGTCGTCTTTTAAAGTAAGTTTGACCATATTTTTACCTCTTTTGGATTATTTTTGCGTTATTTTTCGGACAAATCAAAAAATCCTTATGAAAATTTGTCATTTCATAAGGACGATATTACATACCGCGGTTCCACCTTAATTGCAAAACTGCCACTTTATATTCCGTTTTCGCGCGCCGGTGGTATCCTTCAGGGTCGCCGTTGCCTCGCACCAAACGGCAACTCTCTGAAAGCGACTTATCGTCGGGACGTGTCCGTTGCGGCCGGACTTATCCGAAATTGCTTATATTATATATTTGCGTTTTTCATAAGTCAAGCGATTATCTGATTTTTACCCTGACGATATGTCTTAACGCCCGCACCGCTTCTCTTTCGACGTCGCAATTAACCGTAAGTTTCGTGGCGGACACCGCAATTACCGTGCCGATAATATCGAAACCGTCCACGTTAAACAATCGCCTGACGTTTATCTCCCTGCCGTCGCTCTGACGTTTAAGAACGGGTTTTTCGTCGTATTCCAGCACGAGTTCGAGGGGCGTCTGCGTTTTTGTCGCGCTGATATAATTTATTACGTTGTAAATATCCTGCTCGTCGGTGCCTATCTCGAAAAGTCTGCCGCACATATCGGATATTTCTTTCCAGCTGGCTCTTAACGCTTTAAGTCTGAAACGGAAAATGGCGTCTACGTCGTAACTTGCCGTTTCCGATAATACTTTTCTGACAAACGCCTTTTCAAGGTCGTAATCGAGATAAATCAGCGTCGATACGAGCGTCGCGACGGGATAATCGAGCTCCTTGTAACCGAGATTTTCAAGATAATACGAAAGTTTATAGTGTGTAAGAATAAAATCGGCGACGAAGTTTTCTATTTTGTCGCGTATTTCGTCGGCGTATTCGCAAAGCCCCGCAAGATAAATATATTTTCTGTGGCGGCTTTCCTCCACCGCGCACGAAACGTCTCTTATCGCCTCTACTCCCGCAAGAAGTTCGTCGAAGAATTTTTCGTCGCTTTTATCAATGCTGATTACGTTTGACCACATAGCACTATTGTATGCAACGAAACGATAATTATTAAACGCCGGACTTTTTCGGGGATATACTTTTTATACCGATTCCGTCCGTATACTGATTATTTTACAAAATTTGCGGGACGTACGAATATTTTTGCGAAACGTTGCACTAAACCCGCTTTACGTGCGGGTTTACCCGTTGCCGAAAACAAAAAAGACGATGTTCTTCACATCGTCTTTTATGGTGCGGTCGATGGGACTTGAACCCATACGGTCTTCCCATACGCCCCTCAAACGTACGCGTCTGCCTGTTCCGCCACGACCGCAAGCAAGATGTAATATAGCATACTTGATTTTTTATGTCAAATATTTTCGGATATTTTGTGACGATTTTTATTATTTTGCCCCGTAGGGTAAGCACTATTAAAGTCTGAGAATGCTTTTATCCGTTTCCGAATCGGTCAGAAGATATTTCACGGTTTTTCCGGCGGTGTATTTCGCAACCTGCACTTCGCGTCCGATGTAGCGTCTGTCTATAAGTCTGTTTGCGCTTCCCTCCTCAAGAGTAACGGTCTCGTCGTCGCAACGCACTATCAGTCTTCCCTGATATTCGCGCAGGACGGTCGGACGGAAAACCGCGTTTCCCCTTGACATAATCTCCGCCACTTTGTTGGAAAGAGGCTTTTCGAGAAGTTCTTCGTACGTGCCGTACTGCTCGATTACGCCGCCGTACAATACGACGATTTTATCTCCCATAGCCTGCGCTTCGTCAATATCGGAAGTCGCGAATATTTTCATTCCTTCGAGATTTAGCGAGATTTCTTTCAATTTTGACAAAAAACCGCTCTTTTCGTCTTTATTCAAAGCGCGAAGAACGTCGTCGAAAAGATATAAGTCGCGTTTTACCAGTCCGAGTCTCGCAACTGCAATGTACGGCTTCACGTTATCTTTGACGTTTTTTGCCCGCATATCCGCGTATTTCCGCAATCCGAATTCGTCGATGGCTTTTTCCGCGGGAGCAGTATCCGCACCGCGCACGTAAAGAGGATAGCAGACGTTTTCGCGCACTGTTTTCCTTTTTAAAATACAATAATCTTCGAGGATTGCCTGAACTCGCGCTCCCTGCGGTTTTTTTGAAAGAGAAACGCCGTCGAGTACAAACTCGCCCGAATATCCGACAAGTCCCGCAATCGCGTTTATAAGCGTCGTTTTTCCGTCTTTTTCGCCGCCGACGACAGCAAGGCAGTCGCCCTCGAAATCGAGGTCGAACCCCCTTAACGCGCGAGAACCTCCGCGATATGCAACCGAAACGTTTTTTGCGGAAAATACGTGCATGTTTATCCTCCGTAATTCTGAAAACCTGACAGATAAATTTCCAATCGCAAATTCATCGTCCGGTTTTGTCGAGATATGCCTGCAGAATTATGCATGCGGCAACGGCGTCTATGACTTTTTTGCGTTTTTTACGGCTCATATCCGCTTCGAGCAACGCTCTTTCTGCGCTGACCGTAGACAGTCTTTCATCCTGAAAAACCACGGGAATACCGCTGAAATCGTGCAATTTTGCGGCAAATTCGCGCGTGAGTTCGGCTCTTTTGCCCTCTGTGCCGTCCATATTAACGGGCAACCCGACAACAAAAGCGTCGGCGTTTTCCGATACGGCAAGGTCTGTAAAGTATTTTATGTCGACATCGTCGTTGACTCTTCTGTAACTCTCGCGACCGTTCGCGCAGATTCCGAGCATGTCGGATACGGCTATTCCTATTCTGACGTCTCCGACGTCAAGTCCTATTTTTTTCATATAAACTCCTATATCGCTATTCTTTCAAACAGCTCTTCCGCTTTTTTGTTCAGAACGACTGTAAAAACCGCCGCAAGCACGGCGCCGATTGCAGCTACTCCCGTCCAGAAACCGGCAACAGCCGCGCCGAAATTGAGAGCGGCTTCGTATTTTACTATTATCTGCGCGGCAAACATATACACCATGCCCAGCCCCATTGCGTAAAACATAGGCACGACGGGATATAAGTTGCGTTTAATCACTTCATAAGGACTTGTCCAGTTAATGTTCGGCTTTTTCAGGTCGCGATAAATGCAAAGCACGTTAAACGCGTAGGCGTATATCGCAAGAACGACCGCAGTCGGCAGAACGTTTACGACGTCGCCGCGGGACACCGCAAGACCCGTTATCGTCACGAGTACGATACCCGCAAAAGACACCGCGTTTGCAAGCGCGGTTTTCGCTTTAAGCACGTCTTTCAGTTTTACCGGAAGATATCTGAGCATATAAAATGCTCCGCCCTCTCTCGAAAACGCAAGCGCGGCGGTATAATTCGTGCCGCATAAAAGCATAAGACAATAAAACAGCGTCATACCCGCGTTAACGAAATTCGACGCGGCGCTTCCCGACAAAGCCGAAACTCCCGAATTGATTACGTTCATTATTATCACTATTACGGGAGTGATTATGCTGCCCATAATACTGTTGAAAGCGAAACTCTGATTCCTGAAAAGACATTTCGCCTCGCGGACGAACAACGCCTTTTTCAATCCCGAAACGGGTTTTGCGGTTCCTTCGGGCGATTTGCTTTTTTTCCTCGTCTCTTCCTCGCCAGCTGTCATCGACTTTTTATATAGCAAAGCGGAAAGCATAACCGTAACGCCTACCGCCCCCGCGACCGTTGCGATATAAATCAGCGCGTTGACGAAAAACCTCGTTCCCGTAAGCGCGAGCGCGAAATACCTGTTGAAAAACACCGCTTTGTCGAAACCGCTTATCGTTTTTGCCAGCGCGGGAGGCAACGCCGTGACCGAACCGTCGACAAAACGTCCGATTTTGTCGGCAAGAAGAACGTACACCGCAAAGAAGGCGACGAATAAAAGTATATTCATAATCAGCGTCGTTACCGATTTGTTTTTAAAATACGCGACTATGCGTATCAGCGGAAAAGACAGCACGGAAACGATTGCGAGAGGTATTATCGGCGTGGTTATCAGAACGACGGGAATCATAAAATAGAAATACATGGGAAAAGTCGCGCCCGCATTGACGCAACCTGCCGCATACGCAATAATCGCAGGCAGCATAAATACAGTGCAAATAGCCAGTTCGTTCAGATATATAACCGTAAGTTTTACCGAAAACACCGTCTGCGGTCTTACCGGCAAAGAGGACAGAAATTCATTATCCTTCGAAAAATACGTGTTTGACAACACGCCCGTAACGCCGAAAAGCATAACCATTATCTGAACGCCCGAAATTATAGTCGACAGCAATTTGACGTGCATATTGTCGAAAACGGATATGCCGGATATAACGTATACGACGGCGGAAAGAAAGAAAACCATAACGCCGACGCCGAGAATCATCATAACGGCGCCGAAAACCGTTGCGGCTTTTTTCTTTGCGTCTTTGCCGTTTTTATCGCTTATAAATCTGCTTTTCAGCGACCTGAAATTATTCAGAAGTACGGTTTTTAAAAGTTTAAAATATAATTTCATCGTTTTTTTTTGCCGAAACGGCGATTTTTTACTCGGAAACCGTGTTTTCTTTTTCGTCTTTCTGCGTGACCGAAAGAAAATAACTTTCAAGCGAAGCGTCGCCGCTTGAACGCAATTCGTCTATAGTGCCCTGCGCTATGAGACGGCCTTTATCGATAATTCCCACCCTGTCGCAGATTTTCTCGACGACGTCGAGCACGTGCGAACTGAAAAACACGGTGCCGCCCTCCTTGCAGTGTTCGCGCATGAGTTCTTTAAGCTGAAACGCGCTCTGCGGGTCGAGGCCCGTCATGGGCTCGTCCAGAATAAAGAGTTTGGGATTGTGAATTATCGCGCCTATAACGTTGATTTTCTGCTGCATACCGTGCGAGTAGGATTTTATGGGAGAATTAAAAACGTCGCGCATATTAAAAATATCCAGATACTTTTCAATGCGCGCTTTATAACCGTCGGCGTCGGAAACGCCGTAAACCGAAGCCATAAAACCGACGTATTCCGCCCCCGTAAGTCTGTCGTATATCACGTGACTGTCCGACACGTATCCGATACTTCTTTTTGCCTCGAGAGGCTGTTTTCCGACGTCGTAGCCGTTGACTTCGATATTACCCGAATCGAATCCGATGATTCCCGTAACGCATTTTATCGTCGTCGATTTTCCTGCGCCGTTAGGACCTATGAAACCGAATATTTCTCCGTCGTTTATTTCGAGCGTAAGGTTATCCACGGCCTTTACGTCGCTTCTTCCGTACGATTTGGTAAGTCCGTTAATTTTAAGCACTTTTAACCTCCGTGAGTCGCTTAGTATATGTTAACATTTGCGCGCGAAGGTGTCAAGTCAGCGCGAAAGGTCAAGCACCAGTCTCCCGTCCGGCGTAGGAGTTGCGCTTGAGAGAATCATTTCCTTTATTCTTCGCGGCGATGCGGACGGATATTTTTCCGTCAGCAGACAACATGCGCCCGCTATATAAGGCGCGGACACCGAAGTACCGCTCATTTTTTTGTACGTAGAATTCGCCGATACCGATATTACGTCCACCCCGAGCGCGTATATTTCGGGTTTTCTGCGCCCCATAACGAATCCTCTCGACGTAAAATCGGCAACCTTACCGTTTTCGTCGACCGCTCCTACGCTTATGACGTCGGGACTAGTTGCGGGCGTTTTTATCGCGCCGCGCCCTTCGTTCCCTGACGCCGCCACCACGGATATTCCGTTTTTTACCAGAATTTCGGCGCCGCGCCTTAACGGGTCGTTTGCGTCGGTGGGATTTGCGCCGAAACTCATACAGCATACTTTTACTCCCGTTTCTTTCCGGGTGTCGAGAATCCATTGCATTCCGTCGAGAACGTCAAACGCGCCTCCCTCTCCGTCGGAGCCGATTGCTTTGACGGCCACCACTTTCGAATCGCGCGCCACGCCGGCGTATTTGCCTCCCGAGGTAAGCCCGTTCCCGCACGCGACCCCCGCAACGAACGTTCCGTGTCCGTTATCGTCGTAAAAGTCGTCTTTTCCGCCAATTAAATCTTTAAAACGGAAAAGTCTGTTTATCGGGGTGCAGAAATCGAGATGAGGGGACACTCCCGTGTCGATTACCGCAAGCGACACCCCCTTACCCGTCAGCGACGTATTGACGTAAACGGGAGGTCCTATTCCGCGCGATACGCTCTCCGCGGCGAAAACGCGGGCGCACGAAGTAACGTACCTGACGGCGGGATATCTTGCGAGACGTTCGAGTTCCGACGCGTTCGTTTCAATTCCCACGGCGTTGATAAAAGGATATTCCCTTACAATTTCAAACCCGTCGGGAGCGCTTTTTGCGGATAAATATACGATTATCCTGATTTTTTCGTCCGAAAGAGTATTTACTGCATAAGTAAGCGATTTCGAAATTTTATTCCCCCACATCGATAACGCTGATAATCTCTTTTAATTTTTTCAGTTGATTTTTATCGAGCATCGGCGCAACGGTATCGTAAAAGTTTTTAAGTCGTTCGCCGTCGAGCCTGCCCTCCCTTCTTGCCTTGTCGGCTTCTTTCATAATTTCGTCCATAAGTTCTTTCTGCGATTTTCCCCTCATCCTTTTTACGGTATCGTCGTACGTTCTTCTGACTTCTTCCTCGCCGAACCGACGGTCGTTACCGGTGTTTTTCGTTTTTTCGTTTTTCTTGTTTTCCGAATACTGTCTGAAATCCATAAACCCCTCCGCACTATTTCAATTTATGCGACATATATATTAAACGTGACGGAGGAATTATGAATATAAATCCCATGATGATGCTGCCGCTGCTTCTGAACAAAAACGGAAACGGAGAAAGCAACGACGATATGACAAAAATGCTTTCGGTAATAAGCGCTATGAAAAACGGCGACGGCACCGACGCTGTTATGAATATGCTTCCCGTCGACGAAAAAACCCGGGCAATGATAAATATGTTCAAAGATATTAACGCGCCTCCGTCCGAAAACGTCGCGACGAACTGCGAAAAAAAAGAATTCCGTCCTTCGTTTGCGGGAGAAAACATCAACGCCGCCCTGAACAGACTTATAAATAAAAGCGGAAAGTAATACTTTAATTATTTACATATTACGACATTTTTCGACAATCGCTTGACTTTTTACCCCCGTCGTTGCAATATTTTTATTGTTTTGCGAGGACATAATGTACAAGCGATTTTCGAAAAATCTGCGCATTGCGCGAAAACTCAGAAGAGTAACGCAGGCCGAACTTGCGGCTGCGGTGGGCGTAAGCAGAAACACCGTAAGTTCGTGGGAAAACGGCGTTACCGAACCGAATTTAACCGCTTTGAAAACCATCTCGGATTATCTGGACGTTTCCCTCGACGACCTCTTCGGACGTTAAACGGGACGCACGTATTTTCTTCCCCCGTCGTTGACTGCCTCGAAAATTCCTATAAAAGAAGAAAAAGAGTATCTTTCGGTAAGTGCCGTTACCGAATTTTTCTGTCTTTCCGAAAACCTTACCGAAAGACCGCACCCCGCTTCCGCCTCTTTCGGCGTATTGATGACCGCGGCCTGAATGCGGCGGCTTTTCATGATTTCGTAAAATTTTATCGTATGCTCCCGACTTCTGAAGGCAATAAAAAGATATTTTTCCATAACGTCCTCCATATTATGTATCGAAGGGAGTTTCTTTTTATGCCCTGTTAACAGTATATTCGGCGTAAAAATTTAAGGAACCTGCCACGGGGAGGAAAATGATATATTTCGATAATTCGGCAACATCGCGTTTTAAACCCAGACAGACTTTAAAAGCAATCAGACGGGAACTTCTGCACAGCGCGAACGGCGGCAGAAGCGGACACAACGACGCCGTCGCGACGGCGATGAAAATTTCCGATACCCGCACGCTTTTATGCGATTATTTCAACGCGAACGAAGTAATTTTTACCAAAAACTGCACCGAAGCGCTGAATATCGTCGTTCACGGCATACTGAAACGCGGAGACCACGTTATAACCACGGTAACCGAACACAACAGCACGCTCAGGCCTCTTTACAATCTGCAAAAAAACGGAATTATCGAATTATCGGTGATAAATCCCGATAAAAACCTGAAAATAAACCCGTCCCACGTAAGAAGAATGATAAAAAACAATACCGCCCTGATTGCTCTTAACGCCGTTTCCAACGTTACGGGCGTGGAAAACGACGTCGGTAAAATCGGCGCGATTGCGGCGGAATTCAGAATCCCCTTTCTCGTCGACGCGGCGCAGGCCGTTCCTCACGTTTCTTTCGATATGAAAAAACAGGGAATATCATATATTGCGTGCGCCGGGCATAAGGGTCTTCACGGACCGCAGGGAACGGGCTTTCTCGCTTTAAACAGACTTGCCGAAATAACTCCGCTTATATACGGGGGTACGGGTACGAATTCGGACAGCGTTTATCAGCCTCACAACCTTCCCGAATCGCTGGAAGCGGGCACGCTTAACGCACCCGGGATAATAGGCCTCGGGGAAAGCGTAAGATGGACTATTGAAAACCTCGATAAAATAACGTCTAAAATCAAAAGACTGAACGACAGAATAATGTTCGCTCTGAAAACGATGAAAAACGTCGAAGTCTACACACCCGTCGGAACGGATACGGGCGTTATATCCTTCAATATAAAAAATCTCGACAGTGCGGAAACGAGCGATATTCTCAATAAAAAATACGATATCGCGGTGCGTTCGGGATTGCACTGCGCGCCTCTGATGCACAACTTTCTCGGCACTCTCGAAAAGGGCGCCGTACGCATCAGTATAGGATACAACAATACCGACGCCGACGCCGAAAAACTGATTGAGGCCGTAAGGGATATTGCCGAATACGGCGTAAGATGATTATTTGATTTTACCGAGTCGTTTCCGTCGCTCGCGCACGGTTTTTTCATAGCCGTGCTCCGACGGAACGTAAAACTTTTCGTCCTTTAACGAATCGGGAAGATATTGCTGTTCGACGTAGCCGCCGTAGTCGTGCGGATACTTATAGCCGCTTATTTTATCCTGCTTGTAGTTGACGTCGCGCAGGTACACGGGAACGGCTTCGTTTTTTACCGCCCTCACCGCTTCCTCCGCTTTGTCCTTCGCGATGACGACGCTGTTGGACTTTTCGCTTTCGCAGACGCATATTATCGCTTCGGCAAGAGGCAGTTTACCCTCGGGCATTCCTATCTTTTCATAAGCGACGAGCGCGTTGGTCGCAACGACAAGCGCGTCCGGATTCGCCATTCCGACATCCTCGGCGGAGTGCGCTATCGTGCGTCTGAAAATAATAAGAGGGTCGCAACCGGCGTCGATAAGGCGCATTGCCCAGTATAACGCGGCGTCGCTGTCGCTTCCTCTGAGCGATTTGCAAAAGGCCGACAACATATCGTAATAATCGTCCTCGTTTACCGAAAGAACTCTTTTCTGAATACTTTGTGCGGCGATTTCTTTATTTATGCGGATAACTCCGTCTTTATCGGGCGCGGTCGTTACCGCGGCGAGTTCAAGCGCGTTGAGCGCCGTCCTCAAATCGCCCGAAGCGGCCAGCGCGAGATATCCGAGCGCGTCGTCGTCCGCCGAAACGTTCATATCGAGAAGTCCGCGTTTATCGTTAAGAGCCCTGTTGAGAGCTTTCGTAATATCGGCGTCGGTAAGAGGTCTGAATTCGAAAAGTCTGCATCTCGATACTATCGCCTTCGTCATGGAAACGTACGGATTCTCCGTCGTACTGCCGATAAAAACTATATATCCCTGTTCGATGGCGGCAAGCACGCTGTCGGACTGAGCCTTGTTCCAGCGGTGACATTCGTCCAAAAGCAGATAGGTTTTTTTGCCGTACATCAGAAGTCGGTTTTTCGCTTCCTCGATTACTCTTTTTGCGTCGGCAACGCCGCTTGAAACGGCGTTCAGTATTTCGAAGTGGCTGTTTGTGTTTTTTGCGATAATATTTGCAAGCGTAGTCTTACCTGTACCCGGAGGTCCGTAAAATATGCAACTTCCGAGTCTGTCTGCGGAAATTGCGCGCCTTAAAAGCGAGCCTTCTCCCACGATATGACTCTGTCCGATAAACTCGTTGAGAGCAGCCGGCCGCATTCTCTCCGCAAGAGGTTTCAATGCGTCGTTGTTTTGGTTTGCGTAATCGAATAAATCCATACTTCGGATTTTATCACAACGAAACGCGAAATGCAAACCGTTTCAGGGATATATTACGTCGAATATCCGATTATCGCCCTCTCTTATGGGTATTGCCGAAACGCTTTTCAGTTCCACACCGTTTTCAACGAGCATGAATTCGCCGCCTCGTCTGAATCTGAAAATATATCTGCTTTTTCCGTCGTCGTATTTTACCGTGTACTCGTCCATTCCCGCGGGCGGACGCGGATTGACGCATATCGAACGGTTTTCTATTCTGACCCCCAGAAAACCTTCTATTACGGTTTTGTAGCACCAACTCGCGCTGCCCGTGTACCAAGTCCAGCCAGCGCGCCCCTCGTGCAACGAATTCGAATAAACGTCGGCGGCAAGCACATACGGTTCGCCTTTGTATTTTAGGACCGTTTTTTCGTCGCGGCATTTTTCGACGGGATTTATCGCGTTAAAAATCTCGTACGCTTCGTCGGTTCTTCCTTCGTTAATCAATGCAAGAATAAACCACATAGCGCCGTGGGTATACTGCCCTCCGTTTTCTCTGATTCCTTCGGGATATAAACTGATATAACCGTAATATCCGTTTTCGTCAAAAGGCGGCGCAAGTAACAAAAACATTCCGTTTTTTCTGTCAAACAGGTCTTTTTTTGCAGTAGTTAGTCCGTCGTTAACCTTTTTTTTGTCGTTTATACCTGCCAGAGAAGCCCACGCCTCGGATATCGCGTCGATTTTCATCGCTTTGGATTTTCCTCCGCCCAACCACTCGCCCGAAGCAGTGACAAGCCTTTTGAAGCGACCGTTTTCGAAAGTTTTGAGAACGGCGGACGATAATTTTTCCGCCCTGTCCGCCCAAAAAAGTTTTTCCTTACCCTCGTAAAACGTGCTCATCCTTTTAAGCACGGCAATATAAAATTCGGTAAGCCATACGCTTTCGCCCGCCGTTTCGGTGCCTACGGCGTTCAGAGCGTCGTTCCAGTCGCCCGAACCTATTTTAAGAAGTCCGTTTTCGCCGATACGGTATGCGTTATTCACAATTCTTTCGAGATGAGCAAGAAGCGAATCGCGTTTTCCCTCGTCGGGAATTTCGAAACGGTCCTCCTCGTTGACGGAAAGCCGCGCCGACAGCAGATAAGGCACGGATTCCCGAAGAATACCGTCGTCGCCGGTAACCGATACGTATTCCGTCACCGCATAAGGCAAAAACAGCCCGTCGTCCGATATGCGGGTGCGCACGCCGTGTCTTTCTCCGTGCCACCAATGCATAACGTCGCCCTCGTAATATACGTGAGACGCAAGGTCCAGCAATAGTTTTCTCGTCCGCGCGGGGTCGATATAAACGAAAGTCAGCAAATCCTGCGCCATATCTCTGAAACCCGTTGCGCCGCCCGCCTGATACAGTGAAGTTTTGCCGTTTATTCTCGACGAAACGGTCTGATAAGCAAGACAGTGATTGAAAAGAACGTCCATATCGCGGTTTCCGGTTTCGATTGAAAAAACGTTCAGTTTTTTGAAATAATCCGTACTTTTGCGTTTTTCGCAAGCCATATCGTCCGTTCGCGCGTTTCTCACGCTTTTATAATCTCCGCCGAAAACGAAACGATACGTCTCGCTTTCGCCCGCTTTCAGATTCACGTCGTAATACGCCGAAAAAGTAGCGTTGTTCATAGAGGCGGAAGGTATTTCCGCCCCTCTCGAACGCGGGAAAAATTTTTCGTCGTATTTTCCCGAAAACGCTTTAAGATAAGCGCTTACTCCGTTTTTAACGTTAACCGCCTCGCGGATTCCGTCCTCGGTTTTCATAAAAATATAATCGCCGTCTTTACGCGCGCCTAAAACGAGCGCGGGAACGAAAAAGAGTTTGCGTGAGATATCCTCGGAAGCCGTAACGGTTACTTCGAAAACCTTCGCGCCGCCGTCGCAAATCATATATTCGGACACTTCCGAAGTAAAACCGCCTCCGCTACCCGAAAACCGGCTTTCTCCCTGACAATGCGAGACGTGCGCCCCCGCTTTCAGGTCGAACGCCGAGGTATCGCCGTCGAAAAGTAAAATCCTTTCGGAAGGAATATCGGACGTATAATCGTTTCGCCATTCGGTCAGTTTACTTTCCCTCGAATTGCCGTAATAGGTATATCCTCCGCCGCCGTCCGTAACCACCGTGCCGCCCTTAGTACCGCAGATAACGTTCTGATAAGGCAGAAGAGTGCGCTCGTAAAAAGGCACCACCTCGTACGCGTCGCGCGAAAATCCGCCCTCTCCCGTTCCGAAAATAATTTCGGGCGGCGCGGCAGGCGTCACTTCGGATATCGACGGATTTTCCGTTTTTTCCTCGGAGAAACTTATCTTCGAAAAATCGTAAAAACAGATTTCTTCAAGGATTTTTACGGGCGTTTCGTCGTCGAGAAACACGTCCCGTCCCGTAACGCATTTGTCCAGAACTTCGGCGATTTCTCTTCTTACGGGCGCAAAATATCCGTCCCTGTCGGAGTAAGATACGATAAGACTCACCGCAATTCCCGCAGACAGCCATCTGTCCGAAAGCGTAAGCGCGCGTTTAAGCGCGTTCTTGTTGCCGTCGTAAACGAATAACAAGGGTTTTCTCGTAAAGTTGTGCGAATAGCGCATAAAAGTTCTGTTATATCTGCATATTCCGATTATTTTTTCGGCAGAAAAAGGTTCGTATATGAGTTTTGATGTCATAACGAGCGAAATATCGAAAAATCTTTTGTCCGTTATCGCGTTTTTTACGGCATTTCTTTTCGTTGACAACGCCCTGAAAGAAGATTGTCTTGTCTTGGCCAGTTCGCGGAGAACGCCCTCGCGACTCGTTCCGGCGGTTATATAAACGTCGATTTCTTTCGTTGAAAAAGCTTTAACATCGATATCCGCCGAAAATATGCACGCCGGGTCGAGCACCGCTCCGAATATTTCTTCGTTTTTTCTTTTTCCGAATACTCCCGCGGGATTTTTTGCGGTGTGCCCGCGCGAAAGGAAAGAATATCCGTCCGACGAAAAAACGGCGTTACACCCGTCTGCCCGCACGCCTAAAAACATTCCTTTATTATTATCTCTTTCCCGCCTTCGCGCGATGAAAACGTCCCCGTCTTTTTCCGTCTCCACGAACATATCCGAGAACACGGGATGGGCGATTTCGTTTTCGGTATAATTCAGCGCAAGGTCGAAATAAAAAGTTACCCTGTATTTTTTATCGGAATCGCAGTCGTTTTTTACCGAAAGCGTACGCACTTCTCCCTCGAAAAAGCACGGGCAGGCAATCCTTTCCGAAAGTCCCGCCGCGCGGTTTTCGTAAGTTATGAAACCGTTTTCGAAAACGGTTGAATAATCGCCGTCGGAAAAAACGGGAGCGGCGCACGGAGAAGAGACTTTTCCGTCTTCGTCGGTTACGTAAAAGAACATACCGCAGACAATATTCGGGTCGTTTCTGAAACGGTTTATCGCAATTCCCGACTTTTTCGAATAGCCGGCGCCGGCGTCGTCGGCAACCACAACGTAATCGGAAGACGACAGCACGTGCATAAGCGGCTCGGCGCGCATACCCGATACCTTTCTCGATATTCTGCATTCTTCGTGGGCGTCGTATACAAACACGTTCTTGTCGGGACGAAAACCTTTTTTATCGTTTCTTCTTTCGGACAGAATGATTCTGTCGGCATGCACTTCGGGCGCTTCGGAAAACGCGCGTCTTATCGCGCCGTCGGTAAGATGGTCCGCAATCGCCGCAAGCGTCATTCCGAGATGGTGCGCCATATATTCGCATACGATGCGCGGCGCGCCCGACAAGTCAAGCGCTTCGTACAGACCGTAACGTCCGTTCATTTCCCATCTGTTTTCCAGTTTTTTAAGATTTTTCACGACCTCTTTTTCGGCGTAATCGAGCATCAGAAAAGACGAATAAGGCGATATAACGCATTTCGAAAGTTCGCTTTTAAGACTCAGATTGTCCAGTCCGAAGGCTTTGTAGGCGAAATTCCTGTTGTCGTCGAGGTCGAAATAACCGCTTTCCGAAATGCCGAACAATCCTTTGCATTTACGTCTCGTCATAATCTTTACGGCGCTTTTCGAAGTGCTTTTCAGAAGGCCGCCCGCCGGAGTATCGAGAAACAGGTCGGGCATAAGATATTCGAACGCCGTTCCTCCGAAACTCAGAAGAGTGTTTCCGCCCTCCGACGTAAATTCTCTTGCGAGATTGCACCACGATTCGACGGGAACGCCGAAACAGACCCCGAGATAGGCAAGAAGCCGCGCTTCGGACACGACGTTATCGTAATGACCCGAAAATCTGTTGCGGGATTTGTCGTATCCGATATAAAAAAGTCCGGCTTTCTCGTCGAACAACGCCGTAAAATCCACTTCTTCGAGATAACTGTCGACCGCTTCGCCTGTTTTTCCCCCGAAAATTTCGCGCGCCGTAATCAACGCCGTTATAAAATTCGCGCTGTCGACGCTGCTGACGTATTCGGGATAAAGCGGTTTCCCCGTTCCGACGTCGTACCAGTTGTAAAGATGTCCGCGATATTTTTCCAGAGAAAGCGCGGCGGTCACCGTTTCGAAAACTCTGTTTTCCGCTTCTTCTTTCGGGACGATTCCCAGAAGATACGCGGAAATTTCGGCAATCACCGAAAATCCGATATTTGTGGGCGAAGTATAATTCACTCTTTCGTTTTTCGGCAATTCGTTGAAATTGTCGGCGATAAGCGTCGTGCGGCTTTCTCTGAAATAGGCGTACGCTTTTACGGCGTGTCCCATAAGATACTGCCTGATTTCGGGTTTAACCTTCGCGCGTTTTTTCTCATATTTTCCCGCATAAAACGGCTTCCATTTCAGCAAATTCCTTTTCAGCGCGGTTTTCACGCAGGATACTGAAAACAGAACCGCGTCGGAAACCGCGGCATAAGGCAGAACAGAAAGCGCGAACAGCCGTCGCACGAAAACGGTCGCGGCGTCTTTGATACATGCGAACGTCCTTTTGTTTACGAACGCGGCGAAAAAATTATCCGCGGCGGATATTACGAAATCAGCGAAAAACGTTACGGCGGATATTATTGCGAGATTGACGTTCGAAAAAGCCGCGGCAAGCGCGAACAATACGGCGTAAGCGGGTGCCGAAAGTACACTTATCGCGTTAAAAAACATAATATATGCATAAAAAAACGGGATTTTATCTTTTTTATCGTCGCTTTTTGCAAAATTCAGAAAAGGTAAAAGCTGTATGTCGCCACGGGTCCAGCGCATTCGGCGCTCCTCGTCGGACGCAAAACTCAACGGCACGCTTTCGTAAACGGAAACGCCCGCTCTGCCCGTTTCGAGAACAGCTCCTTCCAGAATATCGTGCGACAGAATCCTCTTTTCGGGAAGTCTGCCGTACAGCTTTCTGACGTAACTTTCAAGCCGGAATATCCCTTTGCCTGTAAAAAGTGCGCGTCCCGTAACGTCGAAAAACAAGGAAGAATACGAGGGATATTTTTCATAACCGTCCCCTCCGTAAAACAGACGGGAATATAACGATTCGAGGGAAAAAGCGTCGGTTTTTCCGTCGAAAGCAAGCAGGTCGTATTTTTCGTTCATCGGATGAAGCAACGCGTTGACGGCGTCGAGAACGCTTCCCGGAGCCAGCACGCTGTCGGCGTCGAGAACGATAAAAAACTCGGGCTTTCCCCATTCTTTTTCGGAAAGATAGCAAAAATTTTCATTATTGCCGTCGTATAAAAATTTCGCATAGTCCTCGACGGCGCCCCTCTTTCTCTCTCTTCCCGAAAAACCGCCTTCGCCGTTGTCGCTGCGACGTCTCACCGCCACTCTTACGTCCTTTTTCCCGTACGTTTCTATTGCGGCATAAAGTTTGTCGTCGTCATCGTCGCGCACCTTGTCCGAACCTTTGAAATCCACAAGCAGAGTAAACGTTGCGTTTTTCCCTTTATTGGCGAGATACGTCTCGTAAAGACGCGCGAGATTTTCTTTCAACGAGTCGGCATTCCCCGCAAAAACGGGCACCACCACGTCGGTTTTTGCGAAATCGGGTATTTCCTTATATCCCGTTCTCATCACGGGACGTTTTTTAACGAAATGCGAAAACAGATAATTATTTACCGAATACGCCGCCGGTAAAAAAGCCGCGAACGCGACGACTCCCGCGATAATTCCCCTGACGAGTCCTCCCGCAAGCAATCCCGCGGCCGAAGCAAATGCGGCGGCAATCAGAAAATGACCCGAAATATAAAGCGTGGCTTTATTGACAACGCGGTTTTTACTTATGAGATTCGCATTGTTTTTTACGCTTTTGTTAAGCGCTTTACCATCCGAAAAAAGCAGATTTCCGAAATGCTCGCCGTCGGAGGCAAGAGAAAGAAGTCGTTTTGCGTATTCGTCCTCTCTTAAATTGACTCTGTCCGAAAGCACGGCGGTCTTTTCGAGATAAAGTTTTTTAGTGGTCTCGTCCGACGCGTCGAAAACGCCGTCGGCGGAATACACCTTGTAAACGGGCAGGTATTCGTAAAGTTTTTTCGTAAAAGCGTCGGCGTTTATGAGACTTCCGACAAGCGACGAGGTAAGCAAATCCGTTTCGGCAATCAACGACCCGAATACGAATTCGACGTCGTCGAAAGTTCTTGCGCTTTTATCGAGATATCCGTCGATTTTCGCTTTAAGGCGCATATTATGTTTGCCGATAAAATACAGATAAACGTTGTTTTTTATATATTTTTTCAGTAATTTTTTGGATTTTTCGGCCGAAAGGCGCATTCTTTCGATATAAACGCATTTATTCGCGCATGCGGCCGTTTTTTCGAGCAGCGCAAATTTCAGCGCGTCGCCGACAGCCGTCGCTTCTCTGTAAGTCAAAGGATTTACCTCGTTCATTGCCGAAACGGCTTCGATTATTCTGCCTTCGGTAACGTTGCCCGCACCCGTCGCCACGCACGCCCGCATAAGAATAAGAACCCTCGGCACGCCGCCCGAATGAGGCAAATCGCCGAAATCGGGCACTCCCTTATCGAAAATCCCCGAAAATACGTAATTGTTATCGTAAAGCCATTTTTCCGCCTCGTAAAGAGTCTCGCCTTTCACGACTTTTTTCTTTATCATGCGATAGGCTCTTCTTACAGCCTTTTCCGCAGGCGTTATTTCGACGCCCTTTCCGAAAGGCTCGGGGGTTGCGAGTTTTTTCGCAAGTTTCGATATTTTCAAAGAAAACTCCTCGTCGGACAAATCCGAAGAAAAATCCTCGTAAAGTTTTTTTCTGGCGTTTTTAAAGATTTCCGCAAGACAGAAAAGAATTATCAGAACAAACGGTATTATAAGCATAAAATAATTCTTGCCAGGATTACGAAGCGTAAACAAAAAAAGAAAGTTACCGGCTCGCGCGCCGATAACTTTCATATGCGAGATTAGTCTGTAAGCCGAGTTCTGTCTTGAACGGTCATCTATCTAGACGTACCGTTGCCGGCACGTTCAAGCGATTGAGGGGACGGACAGGCAATCCATAGTCCCTTTTCTCTTGCATCGGGTGGGGTTTACATAGCCGTGGGCGTCGCCGCCCCGCTGGTGAGCTCTTACCTCGCCTTTCCATCCTTACACGGAAAACCGTGCGGTATATCTCTGTTGCACTTTCCCTGAAGTCGCCTTCGCAGGTATTTCGCCTGCACCCTGCCTTGTGATGCTCGGACTTTCCTCATCTTGCGATGCGACCGTCCGGCTAACTCGCAAAGCGAGTATAACAGTAAAAACCTCTCTTGTCAAGCGGACATACACTTTCCGATTTTTTTCGACATATACTGATTTTACCGTGGAGGTGCACCTTGCTTGAAAGTCTGTTTCTGATGCTGAAAAATCTTTTGATTTTCTCGTCTTACGTCGAAAACAAAAACTCTTTTCCGAAACCGCTGACGCCCGAAAAAGAAGCCGAGTACGTCGCTCGCGCCGAAAAAGGAGATAAAGAAGCCGTGGAACTGCTTATACGCCATAATCTGCGGCTTGTCGCGCATATTGCAAAAAAATACGGCAATTACCCCGATACGGACGAACTGATTTCGATAGGCAGTATCGGACTTATAAAAGCGATAAGAACGTATAAATCGGGAAAAGGCACCGCTCTTGCCACCTACGCCGCAAAGTGTATCGAAAACGAAATACTTATGACGCTTCGCGTAAATAAAAAGCATAAAAACAACGTTTCGCTGAACGACCCCGTAGGCACCGACAGAGAAGGCAACGAGCTGACTCTTATAGATATGCTTTCGACGGACAGCGAAGGCGTTATTACAGACGTCGAAAACCGTATGCTTATCGAAAAAATATCCGAACTCATCGAAAAAACGCTCGACCCGCGAGAATACGAAATCGTTCGGATGCGCTACGGTCTCAACGACACCCCCGCGCTTACGCAGCGCGAAGTGGCCGAAAAATTCGGCATATCGCGAAGTTATATTTCGAGAATCGAAAAAAAAGCGCTTCTGAAAATCAGAAACGCCATAGAATCAAACGGTATGGAACTGAATTAAAGCTCAATGTTTTTGCCGTTCAGATAATACAAAAAACTTTTCTCATCAAACGAAAATACGAGTTTTTTTGCCGTAAGTTGCTGTTTTTTTACTCCGAAAACGGCATTTATATCGTCGCGGCCGTATTTTCCGTCGCCTAATATAAAATGACCGTGCGCCGCAAGTTGCGCTCTTATCTGATGAGTTTTTCCGTTATGTATCGCGACTTCGACCAAAGTGGAATTATCGTCGTAACCTATTACTTTTACCGCCGCTTCTACGGGTACCGCGCCTTCCCGTTTTTCCGAAAAAATCCTGACTTTCCCCTCTTTTGCGTTTTTCCATAAATAATCGCGGTAAACCGTATCTCCGCGCACCTTGCCGTAAACGCGAGCCTCGTAAATCTTTTCGACGTATCCTTCCCTGAATCCTCTTGCGATTTCGTTTTCGGCGCGTTCGTCAAGCGCGAAAATAAGCAAGCCGTCGGTATTCGTGTCGAGCCTGTGGCAGAGAACGGCTGTCTTTTCGTATTCTCTCACGATACTTTCGGCGGAAACGTCGCCCTCGCTTTTAAGGCCCTTCGGTTTATACGCTATAAGCAGGTTTTCGTCGCGGAAAACCTCTTTGAGGCGCATATCTTTCGCGTAGCAACGCACTACGCTGCCGTCGTTCACGATTACGTCGTCGCCGACTTTTACGCCGTCGACGCGCAATTCTTTGTCCTTTATGAGTTTTATTATCGCGTTATAAGAAAACAGCGGATAATGCTCCGCCGTTATTTTCGATAATCTTTGCGGTTTCCCGCGATAAACGAATTCCTTCATTGTTTTTTTTCGGTTTTACCCTTTTTTCCGTCGGAAGTCAGTGTTTCTTTAAGCTGTACGAGACTTTCGATTTCGTTAAGCAAAGTATTGATATCCTTGAACTGACGGTGCACGCTTGCGAATCTGACGTAAGCCACTTCGTCGAGCTGTTTCAGTTCCTCCATAACGAGGTCGCCTATTTCGCTGCTGGTGATTTCCTGTTCGAGACTGTTATAAACCTGTTTCTGGACGTTGTTTATCACCTTGTCGATATCGTACATCGAAACGGGACGTTTTTCGCACGCTTTCATAACGCCGGCGCGGATTTTGTTTACGTCGAAAGCCTGACGGTTTCCGCTTTTCTTGACGACCATTATAGGCGTATATTCGACGGTTTCGTAAGTGGTAAAACGCTTTCCGCAATTCACACACTCGCGACGGCGTCTTATCGACGTTCCGTCCTCGTTAAGTCTGCTGTCGACGACTTTGCTTTCGAGACAGCCGCAGTACATACATTTCATAGCGCACCTCACCGCAAAAAAATGTCGTTTGTCCTGAAACGACAGGATTATGATACAACATATTGTGGTGAAGGTCAAGTTTTTTTAACAAAAACCGTCTTTTGCACACATCATAAGCCGTTGAAGATTGTCGTTTTGCGAAAATCGTCGTCTTGCGGACAGATATCGCCTTACGCTCTCGGGTTTTCCTGCGGTTCGGTCTCCTCGTCTCCCGACATTATTCTTGCCGTTTGTCCCGTAAGCTCGACGAGTACGGCGTCGGTGCCTATCTTGCATACGTTGTGCCAGGGTATGAACAACGCGTCGCCCGACGTCAGACTTTTAATAAATTTGGTATTGCCGGGAACGATAATGCCGAAAATCTGTCCCCGGCAGGTAAACGCGATATCGACGGCCCGCCCGAGACACCTTCCGTCGGTAACGTTGATGACGTCCTTTTCCCTGAGTTCGCAAAAAGTATATTCTTTACTCATAGGAAAATTTTATGACGCGCGTTTTGCGAATATACCGCTCCTTTAAGACAGATATTTTCTTATCGATTCGATTGCGCTCTTCTCGAGACGCGACACCTGCGCCTGCGATATATTCACGAGTTTCGAAATCTCGACCTGCGTTTTTCCCTCGAAATATCTGAGATACAGAATTTCCCGTTCTCTTTCTCCCACCTTGGAAACCGCCTCCGACAACGCGAGGTTTTCCGTCCATTTCTCGTCCGTGTTTCTGGTATCCGCAAGCTGGTCCATAAGAAGCATATTGTCTTCGCCCGAATTTCCCACAGGCTCGAAGTAACTCACCGTATCCGAAACAGCGTCGAGCGCGCAGGCGATTTCCGATACCGGCACGTCTATTTCTTTTGCGATTTCCGTCATACAGGAATTCATATCGGCGCCCGCGTTTATCATACGCTCGCGCGCGCTCAATGCGCGATACGCTATGTCCCTCTGACTTCTGCTGACTTTTATTCCCGTGCTTTCCCTCTGATAGCGTCTGATTTCGCCTATAATCATCGGCACGGCGTACGTTGAAAACTTCACGTTCTGCGACACGTCGAAGTTGTTAAGCGCTTTTAAAAGTCCCACGCACCCCACCTGAAAAAGGTCGTCGGCTTCGCCTCTTCCTCCCGAAAACCTTTGCACGATAGACAATACCAGACGAAGATTCGCGGTAATAAATTCTTTCTTTTTTTCGTCGTCGCCCTCTTTGATTTCGGCAAGATAGCGCCTGCTTTCCTCCCCCGATATCTTCGGTAACGTCGACGTGTCGACGCCAATGATTTCGATTCGTTTCATAAAAAAAACCTCCTGCGTGATATGTAGAAGGTTTTCGTTATACGGGGATTTAGTCGGGTCGGAAATCGGAATCGACGCGTTGAATTGTCACACTAGTTTTCCTATTTCCTTTTTCAGTTTCGACACGATTTTCTTTTCGAGTCTCGATATGTACGACTGCGATATGCCCATTTCGGCGGCGATTTCTTTTTGCGTTTTTTCCTCTTCGCCGAAAAGCCCGAATCGCATTTTAAGGATTTTCTTCTCTCTTTCGCAAAGATGCGCGAAACTTTCGGCAAGGATATCCTTTTCTGCGCCGCTTTCGACGTCCTTGTAAATCACGTCGCTGTCGGTGCCGAGAATGTCCGATAAAAGCAGAACGTTACCCTCCCAGTCGACGTTAAGCGGTTCGTCGAAAGATATTTCGGCCTTTTGCCGCACCGTCTTTCTAAGATGCATCAGAATTTCGTTTTCTATGCATCGGCTTGCGTAAGTCGCAAGTTTTATCTGCTTTGAAAAATCGAAACTGTTCACCGCTTTTATAAGGCCTATCGTGCCTACGGAAATAAGGTCTTCCATTTCTATTCCCGTGTTTTCGAAGCGTTTCGCGATATACACGACGAGTCTCAGATTGCGTTCGATAAGTTCGTCCTTCGCGCTTTTGTCGCCCGCATTAAGCCTTTTTACAACCTCCGCCTCCTCCTCGGGCGTCAGAGGCGCCGGTAAGGCCTCTCCTCCGCAAAGATAATCCGCAGAGTCGCTTCCCGCGCTTAAATCGAAGGCTTTTTTAAGCCAGTCGAAAATTTTTCTTATTAATTCCATATTCCCTCCTATAACGCGTCGGCGTTGTAAATGAGTTTGAATTCCGAAAAAACGTTGTCCGCTACCGCAACGGGAATTTTTTCGAACACTTTGTCTCCGTCGGAATTATGTATTACGATTTTGTCCGCAAGCACTACCGGGCACGATTTTACCGAGTGTACCGTCGCAATCTCAATCTTTCGGCTTTTTTCGTCGACGTACGGTTTTCCTATATCGTTTGACAGAATCACGACGGATTTTCCAGTAACGCTGTCGATAATGCGGTTTCCCGTATCGTTGAAACAGGACACCTTTAATCGATTATCGTTGATAAACAACTCGCACGAACGGGCGTCCGAGGCCGAAATTCGCCTTCTCGCGGCAAAACGCCCCGCTTCCCAGGAGAAAACCCATAAAAAAGCAAAAGCACCCGTTACGGCGTATTTTACGGCTTTCCCGCCCGCATACGCGAGCGCGCTCCCGCTCGTAAGCGTCATACCGAGAAAAGCGTACGCGGCGCCGCCGGCAATAAACGAGAGCGCGGAAAACACGACTATGAACAGCAGATACTTCTTAAAGCGCTCGTATTTAGCCGCAAAAGCCGTCGTACAAATCAGAGCGCACGTTTTATATACGACCAGCGCACGTCCGACGAAAGGCAGACAGACCGCAAACGTCGCGCCTATAAGCGCCGACAGCAAAACCCTTATCCGGGATTTCGGAAGTTTAAGCGCCGTAACGGCAAGCGACAGCAACGCTCCGTTTACGACGAAGTTCTGCAACGCGACTTCTTCGATATAAACCACGACTAAATTCTTGCACAACTATTTGTCGCATACTTTCCGACGGAGTCGATTTTTTTATACATTTTTGTGAATAATTATACATTTTATATAAAAATTTTATGCATAAAATCTCTGCAAGTCCGATATTTACTGGGTTTCTTGACTTATGCAATTATGCAAAACTCAATTTTCAGCACTGAAAATTTAAGAAAAATCATGATAAACGCCGGCCGTTTTCAACCGGATTTACGTCGTACCCGACGCATTAACGAATACGGTATTTTTTTCAAAAATGTTTTACAATCCGAATAATAGCGTTGGAAAAAATTTCGGCGACGGACTCCGACCGGCGCTTCGAAAAGTTTTATGAACTGCACTGTATTTTAAAATACTTACCGCCATAGCCACGCGATATCGACAATACCGGGCTCACGCGACCGACGGAAACCGGACTGAATTCGTTCCGAATACAGACCCGTCTTTAAATAATTGCAGAATAATCGTTTATGGTTTGGTAAAAAAAAATATCCGCAACTGCGGATAATAAAAAAGTTATCAACTGTCGATAACCCGTTTTGTATATTTCGTTCCGGCGGGAATTATGTCCGACGTACGACGTCGGGGCTTCCTCAATCCGATAGGGAATATTCCCGTTTTGCCGTAAAAGCCGAAATCGCACCGATAAACCGCAACGCGTCCCTGTTGTACGACGCCGCGTCAAAACCCGCGTGCGTGCGCGCTTTATCCGGGTGCCCTGCTCTTGCTCGGGGAGCGGGCGCCCGGGATATATTCAGTAAATGTCGTGCGCTTCGTCGGTTTTACGACGAGACAATAAATTTCAGAATTTCTCCTCCGAAACGATACGTCCTTACGCGCGGGAAAGCACACGCACACGCGTTACGCGTCCGCATACTTTTCGCGTTGTCCGATTGTCTGCGCGGTTATCTCGGCGCGGTCGTTTCTCGGGAATGGTTTTTCGTCAGTTCGAACGAGAGCGAATCATACGAAGGAATTCGGGAATGTCCTTATCGCCCGTATCCATTCTGCTGCTGTTCACTTCGCCCTGTCTTGCGCCCGCCATAACGGGTTCGCGGACGGGAGTTTCGGGCTGAACGATTTCGGCGCGGACGGCGTTAAGGTCGTCTTTTTTGTTTTCCTCTACCGACGCCTGAAACGCGCTTGCGTCGAAAAGTTTAGCGCCCATATCGAATTCGGGAGTGCGCTGAACGTGACCGTTGAAGCCGGTAGCGATAATGGTAACCACGACCTTGTCGCCCAGTTCTTCGTCAACGCCCGCGCCGAAGATGATGTTGGCGCTGCTGTCGACGACGTCCTGAACGAGTTTGGACGCTTCGGCAACTTCCGAAAGAGAAATGTCGAGACCGCCGGTTACGTTGATGATTACGCCCGTTGCGCCTTCGATATCCGTTTCGAGAAGAGGCGACTGAACGGCCTGACGGACAGCCTCGAGAGTGCGGTTTTCGCCCTCGCCGCATCCGATACCCATATGGGCAAGACCTTTGTTGGACATAACAGTACGCACGTCGTTGAAATCAAGATTGATGAGAGCGGGATTGACGATAAGGTCGGAAATGCCCTGAATACCCTGACGAAGCACGTCGTCGGCAACCTGAAACGCTTTAACGATAGGAGTGCCCTTGGGAACTACGCTTAAAAGTTTTTCGTTGGGAATTATAACGAGAGTGTCGACGTACTGACGGAGATTTTCGATACCTTTTTCGGCGTTCTCCATACGTCTTTTGCCCTCGAAATTGAAAGGCTTGGTAACTACCGCGACGGTAAGAATACCCATTTCGCGCGCAAGACTCGCAACGACGGGTGCCGCGCCCGTGCCGGTGCCGCCGCCCATACCTGCCGTAATGAATACGAGGTCGTTATCCTGCAATACTTCTTTGATTTGTTCGATACTTTCCTGAGCGGCTTTTTCGCCGATCGAGGGGTCGGCGCCTGCGCCGAGGCCTTTGGTGAGTTCGGCTCCGAGTTGAATTTTCAGTTCCGCCTTGCTGCGGATAAGAGCCTGATAATCGGTATTCATAGCGACAAATTCGGCGCTTTTGATACCTGCGTCAATCATTCTGTCGACTGCGTTGTTTCCGCCGCCTCCGACGCCGATTACGCGAATACGAGCAACATTTACCGGTGAACCGTACATAGAATTCATCCTCCTATTTTGGATAAAAGATTTTGTAGTATTTTATTAAAACCCGTCAGTTCCTGCGCGTTGAGCTCGGAAGCCACGTCGAGCAATGCGATTGTCGACGAAAACTTCGGCTTGTTGTAACAGGGAACGTCGGGAGCAATAACATCTATAGGTTTTTTCAGCACCTGAGACATATATTCTTTCGCGCCGCGGACGGAAGTAACTCCGTTACCGGTAAGATAGACGGGACAATGCGCGTTGCATTCGAACCCCGACTGCGCGATGCTTTCGTTAATAAATTCGACTATAGTATCGAGACGCGATTTCGCTATCTCGTTGACGTCGAGCGCCGAAAAACGGTATTTTCCGTTCTCGCCCGCTTCGTAATAACTGCTCTCGTCGTAAGCAAGAGAAAGGTCTATTTTGTTTTTGACTTCCTCCGCCGCCGAAAAAGGCACGTCGAACATCATCGAGATATCGCTTGCGATATGCCCTCCTCCAAGCGAGAACGAAGTAAGATTAACGAGTCCGTCGCCCTGCACCACCGCAACGCTGCTCGTAATGTATCCGACGTCTACGAGAAGCTGACGGCGATAACGCTTGTCCTCCGACAACAGAGACATACCTTCCGCCCACGCCGACGATACGTACTCGACTTCTTTAAGATGAAGGTCTTTCGCGATTTCTTCGAAAAACGTCGTAAAACTTCTTTCGCACAACACGTATGACACAAGCGCGGTGATTTTGTACGCTTCGAGTCCCCGCGGTTCGAGATAACGCCTCGTTTTATCGTCGAGAGTATAGTAAACGGCAAAATTGCCTATCGTCGTATAACGACTGTGGTTTTTATACGTATCGCCCTGTTCGAACAAAGCCGTCAGGTCGGCGTCCGTAATGCGTTGTGCGCGGGCGCGTGCGAAAACGACTTCTTTAACGACGAGAGCAATAAATTCCGACGGTACGCCGACGTAAAGTTTTTTTACTTTTACGCCGCTCTCCGCTTCGGCAATCCGTAAAGCTTTCCCGACAGTATTTCTCACGTCGTCGGGATTGAACCATCTTCCGCCCGAAAAGCCGCTGTAATAACATGAGCCGAAGCCCTTGATATTGTAAACGCCCTTTTCCGATTTGCCGCCTATCATTACGGATATTTTTTTGGAGCCGATATCGAGTACGGCCACGTCGTTGATTTTTGGCATAAAAACCTCAAATAATTATTTATGTGTATTATATTATATAAATCGTGCGCGCGTCAAGTAATTTTATAAAATTATATAAATATTTATTTAAATCGCGCAACATGTACGCGCATATGTAAATGCGTTAAGTCTTAAAAAGCATAAAAAAACGGGCAACGCGTGCCCGCATGACGGTTTTATCCGGTTTTTCTCAGACGGACTCCCATCTGAACGACTCCGTATCGGCGTAATATCTCGCGAAACCGCCCGTTCTTTCGGGACTGCCCTCTTCCGTACTCATATACCACTCGTAGGCAAGCGGTATCCTTTCGAGAATGTCCTCGGTTGTAAGACCGCTTCCTATACGGAGAGTCACTCCGCTTCTGGTTTTCACGTCTGTTACGTTGCTTTCGAAAACGACTTTCGATATGAATGCGAGAAATTGCGCGGGAGTAAGTCCGCAATTATAAAAACCCGCGGCGACGTTCTGAAGATAAAAAATCTGGTCGCCGAACTCGACGGGCAAAGTTTTGCCCGATTCGATAGTATATCTTCCGACAAGCGAAAAACCTTCGACGGTTACGTATTTACCGTCCTCCGGTTTTTCGTCGAGTATGCCGAGAACAGTCATATCTCCGTCGACGAGCACGTATCCTTCGGAAGCGCTTTGCGACAGTCTGTATCCCAACGCGTAAACGGGCACCCTTTTCGAAACGTGTATCACGACCTTATTCGGAAATCTTCTTTCGATATTGACCACCTTTACGTCGTGTATCTCGTTTTCGATATTACGCACCATTTTGCTTTCGCTTAGCGAAAAGATGCTTTTCCCTTTGATAATTCCCGACGCGGCGATAATCTTTTCGGACTCCGCGGCGTCGGCTTTCAACGCGCTTTCGGCGTCGAAATCGACGGTAACCGTCTGAATTCTGAACAAAAATACACCCAAAAGCACAATGACCGCAATAAAAACCAGCCCTGCGATAAGCGCAATGTTTTTTTTACTCATTCATGTTTTTCCTTTGAATTTCTGCACCCAGCAACGACAGAATCTCGTCGAGTTTTTCGTATCCCCGGTCGATATGTTTAACGCCGCCTACTACGGTCGTACCCTCCGCGCGCAATCCCGCAAGAACGAGCGCGCTCCCTCCGCGCAAATCGGACGCGCATACTTCGGCGCCGTAAAGTTTTTCAACCCCGCGTACGACGGCAACGTCGCCGCGCACCGTAATATCCGCACCCATACGCCTGAGGTCGGGGACGTGTTTGAAACGGGTCTCGAATATATTCTCGACGATAATTCCCGTACCTTCCGAAACGGCATCGAGAGCCATCAGCTGCGCCTGCATATCCGTAGGAAAGGCAGGATACGGAGACGTCTCGATATCGACCGCTTTGCTTTTTCCGTTGCCGGATACCGTTATTCTATCACAAAACGCGCGCACCTTGCAAGCGCTTTCGACGAGTTTGGAAGATATGGCGGAAAGGTGTTCGGGAACGACGTTTTCCAGTTCGATTTCGCCGCCCGTCATCCCTACCGCCGTCATCAGCGTTCCGGCAACTATTCTGTCGGGTATGGGAGTATGCTCGCAACCCGAAAGAGATTCTACTCCGTCTATCGTGACGACAGCGCCGCCCGCCCCTCGGATTTTCGCGCCCATTTTATTCAGCATATCGGCAAGGTCCGCGATTTCGGGTTCCTTCGCCGCGTTTCTGATAGTCGTGCGTCCTTTGGCGAGCACCGCGGCCATAATAGCGTTTTCGGTAGCACCGACGCTTATTTTGTCCAGCTGGACGTCCGCCCCGCGGATTTCGTCGGACGAGCAGTTTATGTATCCCGATTGTTCGTCGATGTTGATATTCAGTTCGCGAAGGGCTTTTACGTGAACGTCGATGGGACGCAATCCTATATCGCACCCGCCCGGGTACGCCACCCTCGCCCGCCCGTGTTTTCCGACGAGACTGCCCATTAAGAATACGCTGCTTCTGATTTCCTTTGCGAGAGCTTCGGGTATATTCCCGTTTCTGACCCCGCCCCATACGGATATGTCGTCGCCCGTTCTCCCGACGCTTACTCCGAGAGATTTCAGTATTTCGAGCATATACCTTACGTCGCTGATATCGGGACAATCGTGCAGAGTAACCTTTTCGTCAGTCAGCAACGCCCCGGCAAGAAGAGGCAATACGCTGTTTTTGGCACCTTTTATTCTGACTCTTCCGTATAAGCGGTTGCCGCCGCGGATAATAAATTTTTCCATAATTCATATTACTGTTTCAACGCGGTTTTTTGTGAATGTGCGTCGGGTCCGGCGCACGCGGCAAGCGCGCCTGTCGCGCACATAAAGGCCACGAGACTGCTGCCCCCCGCGCTGACGAACGGCAACGGCAACCCCGTAGGAGGTATGGCTCCTCCCACTACCGCAAAATTCACCACTGCCTGAACCGCTATGACGGCGACTATTCCCGATGCGAGATAGCATTTGTAACGGGTGTCGGCCGACGCGGCGATTTTTACGCCGGCATATATCAGCACGCAGAATATAGCGGCAAGAATAACCACTCCGACAAATCCCGTTTCCTCGCCGATTACCGACAATACGAAATCGCTTTCCGAAAAAGGCAGAAAAAGGTATTTTTGTCTGCTGTTACCGAATCCCACTCCGAACCAGCCTCCGTTGCCGAGCGCGTAATAACTCTGAATCAGCTGATATCCCTCGGCTTTCGGATTCTCCCACGGGTCTATAAAAGCGATAAGTCTTTTAAGCCTGTAAGGCTCGGCGATTATGAGCGCGGGAACCGCCAAAACAACGGGAGCGAGCACCGCGGCGAACTTTTTGGTTTTAAGTCCTCCCAGATAAAGCATAATAAGCATTACGGCGCCGACGCACACGGTAATCGACATATTTGGCTCGAGAATAATCAAAATACAGGAAAAAACGCCGAAAAACAGTAAAATTAAAAGATTTTTTGTATCATTTATATTTTTTTCCGTCATAAAAGCCGCCGCAAAAGCCACGAATCCGAATTTAGCGTATTCGGACGGCTGAACCGTAAAAAATCCCAGATTTATCCATCTTTTCGCGCCGTAACTTTCAACTCCCAGTCCGGGCACGAATACGAGCGCCAGAAGAATAAGGGATACAATCATCAAAGGATATTTCGCTTTTTTCGATTTTTCTATATCGAAAGCGCGAAACGCAAACATCGCGAAAAGCCCCGCCGCAAACGCTATCGCCTGTTTTTTAACGTAAAAAAAAGCGTCCCCCGCGTTTATCGCGGCGGAATAGGAAGACGCGCTGTATATGAATGCAATACCGATAAGCGACAGCGCGACGGCCGAGGCGTATACGGCGACCACGTGTCTGTTCATAAATCGCAGAACAGTTCGTCGAAGGCTTTCCCTCTCGCCGCATAATCGGCGTATCGGTCGAAAGACGACGACGCGGGCGAAAACAGAACGTTATCCGCATGCACGAGCACGCTTTCCTTTACGCATTCCGAAAGCGTGCGCCTGTACGTAATACCGTAAAATCCCGCACTCAGCGCGCCGTCCATTATTTCCCGCGAGTTTTCGCCGGTTACGAATACGTGAACGACGTTTTTCGGCAGTTTTTCAAACAAATACCCGAAATTTTCGCCCTTACTGCGCCCTCCGAGTATAAGAACGGTATTTTCCGAAAGACATTTCGCGCTTGCGAGTGTTGCGGAAACGTTGGTTCCCTTGCTGTCGTTATAGAATTTTTTGCCTCTTTTCTCCCCGAGATAAGTCATACGATAAGGCGGCGATACGAAACTTTTCAAACTCTTTCTTATTATTTCGGGATGCACTCCTCTCGCCATGCAGACGGTCGTTGCGGCAAGCGCGTTTTCCAGATTGAATCCCGCGCACGCGCTCAGTTCCCCGCACGACGCGATATGTATTCTCCGACTGTCCGAAAAATATATTTCCCCGTCTTCGAGATATGTTCCCCTGACTTTTTTGTTTTTACTGAAGAAAAACAGGTCCGACTTCACTCCTTCCGATATTTTTACCGACGTCTCGTCGTCGGCGTTTATTACCGCAATATCTTTCGGAATCTGGTTTTCGAAAATTCTCGCTTTGATTTTTGCGTAATTCTCCGCCGACCCGTGCCTGTCGAGATGGTCGGAAGTCACGTTTGTCAGAACGGCGGCGTCGGGCGAAAACCTTTTTATCGTTTCCAGCTGAAAACTGCTTACTTCCGTTACCGCAACGTCGGACGGCGACAATTTACCGACCTTTTCGGACAGAGGAATGCCGATATTGCCGAGAGCGTAAGCCCTCTCTCCCGCACCGTTAAGAATATCGGTTATCATAAGCGTCACGGTGGTTTTGCCGTTGGTACCCGTGACCGCTATCAGTTCGGAATCGAGAAAATCCGACGCAAGTTCGGTTTCCCCTATTACTATTCCCCTTTTTACCGCTTCGCGAAGTTCGGGTTTTCCGACGGGAACCGCAGGACTGAGTACGACAAGGTCGCATTCTTTCGAAAAGGAAGCGTCGGGTACGGCGGTTGTGTTTTCGGGTACCATAATCCCGTTATCGTCGCAGACGTACACTTCGGCTCCCGAACGAAGCAGAAGATTTACCGCGGCAAGTCCGCTTTTTGCAAGCCCGTAAACGAGCACTTTTTTGTTTTTTAAATTCATATCACACCCTGGAAACGAGACTTAACGACGAAAACAGCAGAGTGATTATCGCATACCTGCACACGACGTTCCATTCCGGAATTCCTTTCTTTTCGAGATGGTGATGGTAAGGCGCCATAAGAAAAACCCGCTTTTTCGTCAGCTTAAAACAGATAACCTGCACTATTACTGATATGCAAGACACAACGAACATTATGCCCGATATCGCTATTGAAAAGGGATTTCCGGTAAAAACCGCAACCGTAGCGACCGCGCTTCCGAGAGCCAGACTTCCCGTGTCGCCCATCATAATCTTCGCGGGATTGAAATTAAACCACAAAAACGCCGCAAGACTTCCCGTTAGACACGCGCTCAGAACGGCCATGCCCGATACCTCGCCCGCATTCATTACGTTGCCGGAACTGCTAAGTCCCGCGGTTTCGGCAAGAGCGATAAAGAAAAACCCGACGAAATATATCAGAGATACCGTTCCCGCAAGGCCGTCCAGTCCGTCGGTCAGATTCACGGCATTCGTCGTTGCAAGATATACGAATATCGTAAAGGGTATTATTCCCCACGATAAGTCCGCGGTCCTTCCCGAAAACGGAAGATTTATCGTACTGCCCGTAACGGGATTTTTGTAAACGAAAACGGCGGCTATTACCGCAAGCCCCAACTGTCCTATGATTTTCTGATAAGGTTTGAGGCCCAGATTATCGTGCGTTCTGATTTTAATAAAATCGTCCAGAAAACCGAGGAGGCCGTATCCGAGCATCAGCAATACCGCAACGAGCGTCAGCTTTCCGTATCCCGCTGAAAGAGCAACCGCCGCAACGGGGACGATAAATATAAAACCGCCCATCGTGGGAGTTCCCTCTTTTTTGCTGTGTTGTTCGACGTATCCCAGAATTACCTGGCCGGCTTTCAGTTTTTTCATAATTTTTATCGTAAGCGGAGCGATAATCATCGAAAAAAGGAACGACGCCGCAAAAGCGATAAAACATCTTATAGGAAAAGTCACTTTTCACCTCTCGATAAAAGAAGAGCTTCGTCGACGTCGGAATATTTTATACGCCTGTCTCCGCGCTCTATGTACTTTTCCGCTCCCTTTCCGGCAACGACGAGAACGTCTCCGTCGCAAAGAAGGCCTGCGGCGTATTCCACCGCTTCTCTTCTGTCCGGAACGATTTCGAAATTTCCGCTCTCCCTCATTCCGCCCGCGATATCGGCGATTATTTCCGACGGCGCTTCCCGACGACTGTTGTCCTCGGTAAGTATTACCCGGTCGGCAAGTCTTGCGGCGATTTTCCCCATCAAAGGTCTTTTGATTTTATCCCTTTCGCCGCCGCAACCGAATACAAGCACCACTTTCCCTTCCGAAATCTCCCTCGCGGCGTCAAGCAATTTCTCGAGGCCGTCGGGAGTATGAGCAAAATCGACGATTATTTTTGCGTTTTTATAATTAAAAACGTTAAATCTGCCGGGTATGGGCGGTAATTTTTGTAAATTTTCGCAAATTACGGGCATCGGCACTTTCAGCAATTTAACGAGCGTAATCGCCGCAATTGCATTGTAAACGTTGTATTTTCCGTACATAGGCAGAAACATTTCGTATATTTCGTCGAAAACGTTGACGATAAACGACGTTCCTCCCTCTTTTCTTTCGATATCGAGCGCAAATACGTCGGACGGCTCGTCGATTCCGTAAGTAATTATCGGAATTTCTGCGCTTTTATATAACTCTCTGCCCAGAACGTCGTCGGAATTTATTATTGCGCTTTTCGTATTCTCTTTTTTAAAAAATGACAATTTTGTGTCGTAATAATGCCGAAAATCGCAAAAATAATCCAGATGGTCCTCTGAAATGTTGGTAAAAATGCTAATATCGCTCGTAATTCCGTAAAGTCTGTCCTGCGCTATCGCGTGTGCCGAAACTTCCATAATCGCTATTTCGACTCCCGCCCGTACCATTCTCGCCAGAATGCGGTTTATAACGTAGGAATCGGGGGTAGTCAGGTCTGTTTCGTGCTTTTCGTCGAGGATTTTATATCCCAAAGTACCGATAACGCCCGTTTTATACCCCACCTTTTTCAAAAGGTGTTCCGTCATATAGGAAGTCGTCGTTTTGCCGTTCGTTCCGATAATTGTTACAATTTTTAGTTTTTTATGAGGGTTTTCAAAGAAATTCTGACATATTTTGCTGTAAGCGCGCCTCGAATTTGTAACAATTGCCGTCGGAAGACTGCTTTCCGTTTCTCTTTCCGCAACAATTGCCGCCGCGCCCAGCATCTGCGCTTCGAGAGCATGCGCGTGTCCGTCGTCCTCCGCACCGCCCATACATACGAACAAGTCGCCCTCCTTTACTTTGCGACTGTCATTCGAAACGCCCTTAATTTTCAATCCCGATATATCCGCGACGCTGTCGTAGGCAACGCCGTCGAGAAGTTTGGAAAAAGTGACCATTTTTCACCTCGAATATTTATTTAATAAATATTATCATTGCGGTTTTCTTATTACAACAGATAGGTAAAATTAGTCACTTAGCGACATTTTTTTCAACTTGTTTTTGCGGCGGCGCAATACGAAAAAATCCCGCCCCGGCATGAGGCGGAACTTTTACCTATATAAACCGCAAACGTCAATATTCGTATTCGTACGGGTCGAAGGGTTTCGACGTAATCTTCTCTTCCTCTCCCGTAAACTCGGGCGCGATTTCATAGTAATCGAAGATTCCCCTCATGATTTTTTTTACGTACGGAGCGGCAACAACGCTTCCGTAATAAGCGCCCTGCGGTTCGTCTACGATAAACAATACCAGAGCTTCGGTTTTTTCATAAAGCTCGAATCCGAGAAAACTCGATATGTATTTTCCCTGCGCTATCGCTCCGTTTTCGTATTTCTGAGCCGTTCCCGTTTTTCCTCCTATCCTGTAACCGGGAATATACGCTCCTTTTCCGCTGCCGTCCGTAACTACTCCGTACAGAATTTCGTCCAGTTTCAGAGACGTTTCTTTCGATATTACGTTTCGTTTTACCGACGGAGAATTTTCTTTTATTACCCTTCCCGAATGGTCTACGATACTCGACATAACGTACGGCGTTATAAGATTGCCGCCGTTTATCGCACACGCCGCGGCTACCGCAAGTTCCATAGGCGTAAGCGCTACCGCCTGCCCGAAACCTATACGGGCAAGGTCCACGTTTTTTACCGAGGCCTCCGCAAGCATAAGCCCCGAAGTTTCGCCGGCTACGTCTATTCCCGTTCTGGAATTTACCCCGAATTGTCTCAGATATTCGTAAAATTTTTCTTTCCCCACGGCAAGCGCGGAATCCATAAAAACGCAGTTGCAGCTGTTTCTTACTCCCTCTGCGAAAGTCTGGCTTCCGTGTCCTTTCGAACGCCAGCACTTTATTTTTTTTCCGTCTACCACGCGGCTGCCCGCGCAGAAAAACCGATGACTGTCAGAGAAAGCCTTTTCTTCGAGCGCAATGGCGGAAGTCAGTATTTTAAAGGTGCTTCCCGGTTCGTAAACGGACGAAACCATCGTGTTTTTACTGTATTGAAACAAAGCGGACAAGTCGTTTCGCGGGACGTTGTTCAGGTCGTACGACGGACTCTCCGCCATAGCGAGCACCTCGCCCGTAACGGGATTCATCACGAGACACGACACTCTTTTGGCACCCGTTGCGAGCATAGCCTCGTCGATGACGTTTTCAACTATGCATTGAATATAAAAATCCACCGTCAGATTGATATCGTCGCCCGAAACCGACGGGACGTAATACCTGCCGTTTCCTATTGCGCGCCCGACGAGGTCCGCCTCGGTAAGAACGCTGCCGTTTTCGCCGGTAAGATAGGAATCGTAATATGCCTCGAGTCCGCTCTGTCCCTGCAAATCCACGTTCGTAAAACCGAGAACCTGCGTCATGAAATCGCCGTAAGGATAATACCTCATTCCGTCTTCGGAAAAATATATTCCTTTCAGATTCTTTTTTACGATTGCAAGCATTTTCTCTTTTTCCAGTTTTTTCGCAACCGTAATTTCGCTTACGCCCTTGCCCGTTATTTTCGCGTAAAGCTTGTCGTAATCGGCGCCCGCGTAATCGGAAAGAACACCGGCAACAGCGGCGGCGTCTTCGACGGCGTTCGGCCTGACGTAAACGGTATATCTCGTCGAAGTATCCGCAAGAGTGACGCCGTTTCTGTCGTATATTCCGCCGCGCCGCGCAGTCAGCGGTAAATCCCTGTACCACTGCTCTCCCGCGCGCGCTTTCAGTTTTTGCGACGATATCACCTGCACGTACAGAAATTTGAAAAGTACCGCGACAAAGAAAAAGACTATTAACGAAAATACCGTTAATAGCCTTTGTTTGGGGTTATATATTAGGTTATTGTTCAAAAATAGGTTTTCTCCTTATTCGCCCATTTTATCGAGGGTTTTGTCAAACCAGTTCGTCCGGGCTTCAACAGTATTATACGGAGACGCAGCGAAATTTAGACCCTTTTCGTTTACTTCGTATACGCTGCTGACCGCGGCTGCGCCGGCGTCGGGTTCGCCGGAAGGAGTATTTATGAGTTCCGCGTTAACGATAACGAGCGTAACTATCAGAAGAACAACCGCAAGATATACGGCCATAATTACTTTACCCTGCGTGCTGAGTTTTTTCGACGCTTTTCTTTTAATCTGAGCGCGAGGCTGACTCTCTCTGAGTCGCATGGGTTCGAATACTTCGGGCGCCGCCGAATAATTGTTTTCGATAGAGTTGCGGCTTACCGTATTGGTATTGAGTCTGTTCCACAAATCTTCGCGGGCGGGGTCGGAAACCTGCGGCTGATACATACGGGGTTCGGCCTGACGGGGCATGGGTCTCTGCGTTACTACGTCTGCCGACGCGTAATGGTCGTACATCTGCTGACTGCGTCCGAGACGCGCGTCGAAACTGGGTACCTGTCTGTCGGCGCCGTACGTAAAATCTCTGTTGTCGATTTCTTCTCTTAATCCTTCGCGGTTAATGGTTCCTAACATTTCCCTTTCCTCACTTTATTTTCTTTTACTCAAAATTATATTTATGACCGATATTAAAGTTTTTCGATTATTCTTAACTTCGCGCTTTTGGAACGCGGGTTGTTCGTCTGCTCCTCTTCGGAGGGCAATATCGCCTTGTTCCGGACGAACTTGACGACTTCGCGTCTTCCGCATACGCATACGGGAAGCGACTTGTCGCATATGCATCCCGTCGCAAGGTCCTTCATCGTCTGTTTGACTATCCTGTCTTCTTCCGAATGAAAAGTGATTACGCACATTCTTCCCTTCGGATTCAGATAATCCACCGACGTCCTTATCGCGGTATCGAGATTTTTCAGTTCTCCGTTTACTTCTATGCGGATAGCCTGAAAAGTCCTTTTTGCGGGATTTCCGAATTTCCAGCGATTGGACGCGGGTACGCTGTACTCGATTATTTTTGCCAACTGTCCCGTCGTCGATACGGGGGATTTTGCGCGTTCTTTTACTATATTTTTCGCGATGTTCTTCGCAAAACGCTCGTCTCCGTAGGCAAATATTACGTCGGCAAGTTTTTTTTCGTCGTACGAGTTAACGACGTCGTACGCGGAAAAGCCGTTGCTTCTGTCCATTCTCATATCGAGCGGCGCGTCCTGCATATAAGAAAAACCTCTTTCCGCGTTGTCTATCTGATAGCTCGAAACGCCGAGGTCGGCAAGTACGCCGTCGATTCCGGAAATATTCAATCCGTCCAATATGTTTTTAATGTTCTTAAAGTCGTCGTGTACGAACGTAACTTTATTTTTATAGGCTTTCAGCCTTTCCGACGCAAACTCTATTGCGTCCGCGTCTTTGTCTATCGCTATTAGTTTTCCCGACCCAAGTCTTTTCAGAATCTCGCCGCTGTGTCCCCCTCCTCCGAGAGTACAGTCGACGTATATTCCGTCGGGTCTGACGTTTAACCCTTCGATACATTCCGAAAGAAGTACCGGCGTATGATTGAACGTTTCCATCAGAATCCGAATTTTCCGAGAGGCTCGAGGGCTTTGTCGTATTCATCGTCGTCAAGTTCCTTAAAGCGCTCTTCGTATACTTCGGCAGCCCATAATTCTATCCTGTCGAACATTCCGACGAAAACGACGTTCTTGTTTATTTTCGCGACCTTTCTGAGATTTGCGTCGAGAATAAATCTGCCCTGATTATCTTCTTCGGGTACGGACATCGTCGCAACCATTTTGCGCAACGCGTCGGTTGCTTCTTTACCCTCTTCGGTAACGAAAGAAATTTCTTTTGCTTTCGCCTCGTAAAGGGCTGCAAACTGTTCGGCGGAATATATAAACAGGCATCCGCTTGTACCTCGGACTATCGCAAAATTCTCGCCCAGTTCCCCTTTGAGTTTGGCGGGGATACGCAAGCGATTCTTCTGGTCAAGCTGGTGATTGTACTTACCGACGTACGCCATATTTCCTCCGAAATAACGTTTGTAGCATAATATTATCATATTATTTGACCACTTGCAACCACTTTTAATAAATTTTTTTCAGTTTTTTCAGAAAATTTTTCTTAATTTTCTTAAATTCGCGATTATTATAGCAAAATATCGACTTTAATCGGAAAATATTGCCAAATTTCGCAAAATCCGCAAGTGGTCAGTTGTCCCTACTTTTATTCGAAAATTCGCCCATATACTATGCCGTCGCTTCAAAAAAAGTGCAACGAGGCGCAAAAAAACAACCCTCGCGGGGTTGATAAATTCTTTTTTTTAAAAAAACAAACGGCGTTCAGTCGCCGTCGATTTCAATAAGTCTGTTTCCCAATTTATCGCACGACGTCATATAATATGACACGCCGTTTTTTTCGCACTTGATTTCCGTTCTTCCGTAGCGGCCGTGAAGATGTCCGTAAACCACCTTTGAAACTCCGTATTTTTCCGAAAGTTCCGTGAACCCGCTGTCTCCGTTATCGAGCTCGAAAGGAGGATAATGCAACATTGCGATAAGAGTATCCCCGTCGGAAAGTTTCGTTTTTGCGTCGTTCAGCGCAAGTTCGTATCTTATCAGCTCTCTGTTGTAAATTTTTTCGTCCTCTTCTGCTCTGTTCGACTCGGGCAAAGTCCATCCTCTCGTACCGCAGAAAACGAATTTTCCGAATTTAATCGAATTGTTCTGCAAAGGAAAAATATTTTTTTCGGCAAGCATCCGGGCAAGTTTCGTATAGCTTTGCCACCAGTAATCGTGATTGCCTCTGACAATTATCTTTTTCCCCTTCAGTTTTTCCACTTCCGCAATATCAATAAGCGCGTTTTCAAGAGTCATCGCCCACGACAAATCGCCCGAAAGCAGGACGATATCGTCGTCGCCCACTTTAGCGTCCCAGTCTTCCCTGATTTGTCCGAAATGATTTTCCCACATCGTGCCGAACACGTCCATAGGTTTATCGGACGAAAAAGATAAATGCAAATCCGATACTGCAAATATTTTCATAATTCCTTTCGCGCACGCGCTTTTGAAAACTTAAATCAATATAATTACTTATAACACATTATAATGTTTTTTTCAAGCAATCTCCGGAATATCACAAAAAAAATACGCTATACATAAAATAAGGTATAAACGCTTTGGAGGTGTAAAAATGTCGTTTTGTAATACTTTAAAACCAGACAGAACGCCCGGCCCCATTACGGGGAATCCGTTACATAATCTGTGCGAAAGGGCTTGTATACAAGTGAAGAAAGTTTTCGACGCGTGCATTAATCAGACGTCGCTCGAAAATTATCCGATTACGGTTACAAATCCGACGCCCGCAAACTTCACGACCCCTCTGACCTACGTCAGCGCGGCGTCCACCACTACCCGCGGAACGATTACCAATCTTATCGTAACGCCGTTGTCCAGCGAAAACCCGCACAATTCACGCGTACAGGCGACGATAACAATTCCCATCGAAGTCATATACGTCGACGCCAATAACGTCGAAGGAAAAGGGACCGCGGAAATTCAGGTAAACGAAGACGTTGTAATGTGTTTCCCCGACAACTCCGTTATACCCGTGGAAATCGCCGCAACCGTGAACGCGGTTTCTCCCGAAGGCGTATGGACGGAAGGACTCAATTTCTCGATTACGAGCTGCGTAACGGTCGTTCTGAAAGCCGAGGCAGAGGTCGAACTTCTCGTTCCTTCGTACGGCTACTGCTATATTCCTCCTTGCCAGGCATATACTCAGGAAGTATGCACGGGAGTATTCGACCTGCCGTTATTTCCCACGAATTTTACAACCCGATAGTAATTGAAACGGGCTCCGTAAAAAAGCGGAGCCCGTTATTTTTATGTTGAATTTTTGGATATTATTATAAATTGTAGCGTTTTTTATAATACTTGAGGCGCATTTTCAAGAATTTGGGCGATTCTGTCAAGTATAGCTTCTTTCCCCGTTTTCTCGTATGAAGATATCGCATACACGTTATCCACGCCTATCCCCACCTTCGTCGCAATGTTTTGCAATGCCTTTTTCTGCTGCATTTTCGACAGTTTGTCGGCTTTCGTGGCTATAACCGAAAACTGAAAATTATAATGAAAAAGATAATTTATAAGTTGCATATCTTCCCTTGTCGGGTCGTGACGGATATCAAGCAAAACGAAAACGTGAACAAGATTTTTGCCGTTATGTAAATATCCCTCTATCATCGGTCCCCATTTGGATTTTTCCTCTTTACTGACTTTTGCGTATCCGTATCCCGGTAAATCCACAAGAAAAAACTCGCCGTTGTTTATCTCGAAAAAATTAACCAGTCGCGTACGCCCGGGGTCCGCCGACGTCCTCGCAAGCTTGTTGCGGTTTGTCATAAAATTGATAAACGAGGATTTTCCGACGTTGGATTTTCCCGCAATCGCAATCTCGGGCGCGCCGAACGAGGGAATTTCTCCCCCGTTCGAAAGCGACTGTACGAATCTTGCGTTTTTTATTTCCATAGTCAATTTTCCATCGCGTTTTCAAACACGCTCATAACGTTGTTTACGGGTACGAAACGGATACTGTTTTTAACGCTTTCGGGCAATACCGCAACGTCTTTTTTGTTTTCTTCGGGAATAATTACCACGTCTATTCCGGCACGCATTGCCGCAAGCGTTTTTTCTTTCAGCCCGCCTATGGGCAACACTTTACCTCTTAAAGTAATTTCTCCCGTCATCGCGACGTCGTTTCTGACGCTTTTTCCCGTCAATGCCGAATAAACGGCGGTAGCTATGGTGATACCTGCGGACGGTCCGTCTTTCGGAATGGCGCCTTCGGGAACGTGAATGTGAATATCCTTATCCTTAAAGGCGTCCTCGGGTATACCGAATTCCTTTGCGTGCGCGTGGATATAACTTATCGCGGTACGCGCGCTTTCCTTCATAACGTCGCCGAGATGACCGGTAAGCAATATTTCGCCTTTTCCGCTGACGATGCTGACTTCTATCGTCAGAATTTCGCCCCCGACAGCCGTCCAGGCAAGCCCCGTCGCGCTGCCGACCTCTCCGTGCTCGGGTTTTTCGGTCTCGCCGTATTTTTCGACTCCCAGATAATCTGAAAGATTTTTATCGGTAACGACGATTTTTTCGGGTGCGCTGCCCTCGACTATTTTCACGGCCACCTTGCGCATTACGTTAGCGATTTCCTTTTCAAGACCTCTGACTCCGCTCTCGCGGGTGTAGGAATAAATTATCTTATAAACCGCGTCGTCGGTAAATTCAAGTCTGTCCGAAGTAATACCGTGCGCCTTAAGTTGCTTTCCGATAAGATGTCTTTTTGCGATTTCAAGCTTTTCTTCGGGCGTATAACCGCTCATTTCGATAATTTCCATGCGGTCGTAAAGGGGCGCGGGAATGGTATCGGGATTATTTGCCGTCGCAATGAAGATAACCTTTGACAAATCGAACGGTATCTCGAGATAATTGTCGCGGAAAGCCGAGTTCTGTTCGGAATCCAGCACTTCGAGAAGTGCGCTCGAAGGGTCGCCCTTGAAATCGGAAGCCAGCTTGTCTATTTCGTCAAGTAAAAACACGGGATTCATCGTTCCCGCAAGTTTAATACTGCTTATAATACGCCCGGGCATCGCGCCGACGTAAGTTTTGCGGTGGCCTCGTATTTCGGCCTCGTCGCGTATACCGCCGAGACTCATTCTGACGTATTTTCTGTTAAGGGCGCGGGCGATACTTTTTACGATTGAAGTTTTTCCGACGCCCGGAGGCCCCACAAGGCAGATTATTGGCTCTTTCTTTTCGTCGGTGAGTTGTCTTACCGCAAGAAATTCGAGTATTCTCTCCTTGATTTTTTCAAGACCGTAGTGGTCCTCGTCAAGTATTTTACGCGCATTTTCTATATCGTTGTTATCCTCGCTTTCCACGCCCCACGGAAGTTCGAAAACAAAATCGAAATAATTGCGGGAAATGGCGTAGTCGGGACTCGACACGGGCATTTTTGCGTTGCGTTCGATATCTTTTTTCAGTTTCTGTTTATTTTCGTCGGATATAGGCAGCTTGTCCACCTTACCCGTCAGGTCCTCGTCGTCGTTATCTCCGAGTTCGTCCTGAATTGCTTTTATCTGTTCCCTTAAATAATACTCTTTCTGGCCTTTGTCGATGTTTTCTCTTACCTTACGGTTGATTTTCTTTTCGACTTTCGCGATTTCGAGTTCGTTTTCGAGAAATTCAAGAAGCACGTCGTATTTTTCGATGACGTCGTCCATTTCGAGGAAAGCCTGCCTGTCGCCTATGTCCATAAGATGCGCCGTACGATATAAAAACGCAACCGGTTCCTCCGAATCGGACAATACGCCGTAAATCTCTTTCGTCGCCCGTTCTCCCACAAAATAATGTTCCTCGACGACCGACATGCATTTTCTGCGGTACGCCTTCGCCTCGACGGTGCGGGCGTGAAGTTCTTTTGCGGTCTCGTAAGACGCAGTTATAAATTCGGCGTCGTCGCTAAATCCCGTAACGACGATTTTTCTGAGCCCTTCAACGATAACTCTGAGCGTTTCGGAGCCGTTAGCGATAACCTGAACGATACGCGCAAGTACGCCTACGTTATAAATTCCGTCGGCAGACGGCGCCGCTTCGTCGACGTTTTTCTGACGGCATAAAAGAATTTTTCCGTTATAGTTTTTAACGGCTTCTTCAACTGCTTTAACGGATTTTTTCCGACCGACGTCGAAATTTACCGTTGTAGAGGGAAAAACCGTTAATCCCCGTAAAGGAATTAGCGGTAAATCTGTTTTTTTAGGCATTCTGTCTCCTGTTCAGGCAATCTGACGCCTGATAATTTCGGCGGGTTTTCCTTTTTCGACGGAGTCACCCGTGATTATGACTTTTTCAATCGATTTATCGCCCGGAATCTCGTACATTACGTCAAGCATAATCTGTTCGAGTATCGAGCGCAGACCTCTCGCACCCGTTTTAAGCGCGATGGCCTTTTTCGCGACCGCATGCAACGCGTCGTCGTCGATAACGAGGTCGACGTTGTCGAGTCTGAAAAGTTTGCGATACTGTTTGATGAGCGCGTTTTTGGGTTCGGTCAGAATTTTGATAAGCGCATCTTCGTCAAGTTCGTCGATGGATACGACGATGGGAAGCCTTCCGACGAATTCGGGAATAAGTCCGAATCCGATAAGGTCGTCGGGCTGAATATCCTTGATGATTTCGCTGTATTTTCTGGTTTTGTCGTCTTTAAGCACCGAGTTGAAACCCAGCGACGAATTATCGGTACGTTTTCCGATAATCCGGTCGAGTCCCACAAACGCTCCGCCGCAGATAAACAGAATATTGGTGGTATCTATCTGATACATTTCCTGCATAGGGTGTTTACGTCCGCCCTGCGGAGGAACATTGGCGACCGTGCTTTCGATAATTTTGAGGAGAGCTTGCTGTACGCCCTCTCCCGACACGTCGCGCGTAATCGAAACGTTTTCGCTTTTTCTTGCGATTTTGTCTATTTCGTCGATATAGATAATGCCGTGTTCGGCGCGTTTGATATCTCCGTCCGCAGCCTGAATGAGTTTAAGCAGAATATTTTCGACGTCCTCGCCGACGTAGCCCGCCTCCGTAAGAGTCGTGGCGTCCGCAACGGCAAAAGGCACGTTCAGAATACCCGCAAGCGAACGGGCAAGCAAGGTTTTTCCGCAACCGGTGGGGCCGAGAAGGAGTATATTACTCTTGTCCAGCACGACGTCGTCGTCGGATTTTTTGTTGTTTGCAATCCTCTTGTAGTGATTGTAAACGGCAACCGACAACACTTTTTTTGCGCCGTCCTGACCGACGATATAATCGTCGAGACGCGCTTTGATTTCCTCGGGCGTAAGCAAGGAGAAAGTTTCTTTTTTCGGGGAATCGGCTTCGGCATACTCTCTGTCGAGAATGTCGTTGCATTCCTCTATGCACTCGTCGCAGATTGTAACGCCGTTGGGGCCCGCGATGAGTTTTAAAACTTCGTCCTCGCTTTTACCGCAAAAGGAACAGTATTGTTTTACAGTATTTTCTTCCATATTCTCCTAGTTATGGCGGGGATAAATGATTTTATCGACAATACCGTAGGCAAGCGCTTCCTCGGCCGACATAAAGTTGTCGCGGTCGGTATCGCGCTCGATTACGGAAATATCCTGCCCCGTCATTTCGGCAAGATAGCGGTTCATCTTTTCTCTGGTCTTAGCGATGTGCTGAGCGGCAAGAATAATATCGCTTGCCTGTCCCTGCGCCCCGCCGAGAGGTTGATGAATCATGATTTCGCTGTTGGGAAGCGCGTAGCGTTTGCCTTTCGCGCCCGCCGCCAGCAGGAACGCGCCCATTGACGCTGATAAACCTATCGAAATCGTGCTTACGTCGCATTTGATATAGTTCATAGTATCGAAAATGGCCATTCCGTCGGTAATGCTTCCGCCGGGACTGTTGATATACAAAGCAATATCCTTGTGAGGGTCGCGCGCTTCGAGATAAATGAGTTGCGCTATAATGTAATTCGCCAGGTCAGTATTAACCTCGCCGCTCAAAAATATTATTCTGTCCTCGAGAAGCCTCGACGCAAGGTCGTACTGACGCTCGCCTCTGTTGGTCTGCTCCACGACGCTTATCATTTTTTCGTTATAATTCATAAAACACCTCACCGAATTATTTTATACTGTTTTGCCGATATATATTCGGTCATTTTGCGGGATTGAGTTCCTTAAGTTTAGCCATAAGGGCGTCGGTAAGACTCTGGTTGAGCAGATAACTCACGTAACGCGGGTCCATAGTCTTTTTGTATTCCTCAAGGGATTTGTTCTGACCTTTCGCCATCTCTTCGATTTTCTTATTGACGGCTTCCTCGTCGGGCAGTATGTTTTCGGTTTTGATAATCTCTTCGAGAACGAGACGGATTTTTACGTTACGCGCTGCGGTTTCTCTGTAGTCGTCCGCCATTTTTTCTCTCGTGATACCCGCGTATTTCAGATAATCGTCGAGTTTCATTCCCTGATACATAAGACGGTATTCGAATTCCTGAATCATTTCGTCAACCTGGTCGGCAACCATACATTCGGGAACTTCGACGGTCGCGTTGTCCACAATGGCGTCGACGCGTTTGTTTTCTTCCTGAATTTCGGCGCGCTCCTCAGCCTGTTTTATAAGACCGGCTTTGATATCCTCTTTATACGCGTCGAGAGTGTCGAATTCCGAAACGTCTTTTGCGAATTCGTCGTCGAGAGCGGGAAGTTCCTTCACTTTGATAGCGTTGAGTTTTACTTTGAAAACAGCTTCTTTTCCGGCAAGGTTCTGCGCGCCGTATTCCTTCGGGAAGGTAACGGCGATATCCTTTTCCTCGCCTTTTTTCATACCTACGACGCCCTCTTCGAAACCGGGAATAAAGGTTTTGCTGCCAAGTTCGAGGTCGTAATCGGTGCCTGCGCCGCCGTCGAATTTGACGCCGTCTACCGAGCCTTCGAAATCGATATTTGCGATATCGCCTTTTTTGGCTTTCCTGTCCTTTTCGATTTCAACTACGCGCGCCGCTTTGTCCTGCGCGAGTTTAAGTTCGGCGTCGACCTGCTCGTCCGTGACTTCGACTTTTTCTTTTTCGACTTTGAGTCCTTTGTATTTTCCGAGTTTGACCTCGGGCTGAACGGTTATCGTAACCGCGAATTTGATTGCTTTATCGCTGACTTCGAGAATGTCCGCTTCGGGACGGCCGACGGGTTTGACGTCGGGTTCCTTATCGAGCGCTTCCTCGAAATATTTGGGCAGAATTATATCAAGAGCGTCGTTCAGAAAAACGTCTTTACCGAACTCGGCCTCAAGCACCTTGCGGGGAACTTTGCCGGGACGGAAGCCTTCGAGTTTATACTTGCTTTTATTCTTGTTGTACGCTTCCTGAACAGCCGCTTCGACTTCGGCTTCGTTGATGTCGATAGTAAATTTAACCTGACTTTTTTCAAGTTTTTCGAGTGTGTAGTTCATAAAACCTCCAATAAATTACGTAAACGAATTATAATATAACATATAAAATATGTTTTGGCAAGATATAATCGTATTTTTTAAGTCGGGTTTTGTCAATTTTTGTCATACCGCGCGTTGCCGCTTGAAAAAACCTTAAATCTTTGTTATAATTTTTCTGAATTATGCCACAGGATTTATTGACGCTTAAAACTCTCGTAAAGGAACTCGATTTTTTTCTTGCGGGAGGTAAAATTCAGAAAATAAACCAGCCCGAAAAGGACGAGGTTCGTTTCGTCGTGTACAATAACGGCACTTCGTATACGGTCGTAGCTTCCGCAAACCCCAACGCCGCGCGTCTGCACATCGCAACCGATAAAAAGGAAAACCCCTATTCGGCGCCGGCGTTCTGTATGCTTCTGAGAAAACACCTTATCGGCGCGACTCTGACACACGCTTCGGTTTACAACGACGACCGCATTGCGCGTTTCGACTTTATCGGAAAAACCGAAATGCAGGACCTTAAAAACTTTACCGTGCTGGCGGAACTTATGGGACGTTACAGCAACGTTATTCTGCTTGACGAAAATTTCGTAATTCTCGACAGCCTCGTGCACGTGGGTATTTCCGAAAACGGCAGACGAATCATAATGCCCGGCGCGAAATACGTCGCACAGCCAAAGGGAAACAAGGCGGAATTATACGATAAAGAAGGCATATACGACCGTCTTTCAAAAAGCAACAAACCAACCCTTTTCGACGCTCTTCTCTCGTCGGTGAACGGGCTTTCGAAAGAAAGCGCAAAAGAGATTGTATATCGCGTCGGAAACGCCTCCGACCCGTATTCCGAAGCGGCGGAAATAATCACGTTTTTTGACGATATTTACGGCAAATCGCAATTTAAACCCTGTGTTTTTAACGATTACGGCGATTTTTTTGTTACTCCGTATCTATCGCTCGGCAATGAAAACGACTTTGTTTATTTTCCCTCTCTGAACGGCGCCGCAAACGCTTGTTTCGTGCGCGCGGACAAATCTCTTCGCGATAAAAACCGCTTTAAAGACGCTCTTTTGCTTACTAAAAGACACCGCGACAAACTCAAAAAAAAGATTGACATAGCAAACGAAAAACTGAAAGAATGCGACGATATGGAAGCAGTCAGAATTTCGGGCGAGCTTCTTTCAAACAACGTCTATAAAGTCAGACGCGGCGCAACCGAAATCACCGTCGAAAACTACTACGACGATATGCGCCCTCTTACGATAAAACTCAATCCCGCAAAAAGTCCGCAGGAAAACGTAACCGCGTATTTCAACAGATATAACAAACTGAAACGCGCAAAAGAAGTATCGCTGAAACAGCGCGACGATTATACGAAAGAACTCGACTACGTCGAATCGGTGCTTGAAACCATTCTCCGCGCCGAAGCAAGCGACGCCGACAACATCAACGAGGAACTCGTAAGCCTTAATATCATTAAAAAACCGCAGGGAAAGAAACGCGGAAAACAGGACGTAAAATGTCCTCCGAAAACTTTTACGGCAGGCGGATTTACCGTTTACGTGGGAACCAACAATATACTCAACAACGAAGTAACGTTCAAAATCGGGCGCAGTTACGACGTGTGGCTTCACGTCAAAAATCATCACGGTAGTCACGTAATTATTCGGAAAAACAACGAAAACGACGTTATTCCCGACGAAGTTTTGCTAAAAGCTGCCCAAACCGCGGCGTATTTTTCGGAAACGCGCGCAAGCGATAACGTCGCCGTCGATTATACTTTGAGAATGAACGTGCGAAGGATTAAAGACGCAGGCGTCGGTATGGTGAATTACAGCGATTACAAGACCGTGTTCGTTACCCCCGAAAACCATTGCCGGGATAACCTTTGACCGTTTTAGTCCCCCTATTGCCGCCGTACGTTCAATTCAGTCAGGGATTTTCCGGACGGCATAAAAAAACCCGCTCCGAAGAGCGGGCGTTTTTATCGGATTTAATTGCCGCTTACCTGTTTTGCATAGTGCGCGATATCCACTATCATAGGAATAAGAACGAACGCATAAGCGACGAACACGCTTATCCAATAGGGGATTTTTACGCCCTTGCCCTTGCCTTTAACGAATCCCATACCCACAATCGTGAATACGGTATAAGTAAGAATACCGAAAATGCCTTCGAGAATCACGGGAACGAGGTCATACCATTTTTCGACGTCGCTGCCGCCGTTGGACTGGCCGAGCGCAAAGTTGACTATCATCGTAACCGCGCCGATAACGAGAACTACAAACGCCATAAGACCGAGCGTCTGTTTACCGCCGGATACTCTCTCCTCTCCGTTTTCGTTGTCAGATTTAAACATTGTTTATATCTCCTTAATATTATTTCTTTAACGCTTCTAATTTAATGCTAACTTTTTTTTCTTAATATGTCAAGTACGGCCGTAAAATATTCGGGAAGAGGTGCGGTAAAAGTCATCGTTTCCTTCGTAGCCGGGTGAGTCAGCACGAGTTTGTACGCGTGCAACATCTGACCGTTCAGTTTAAACGCGTTGCTGCCTCCGTAAACGGGGTCGCCGGTTACGGGATGACGCATATAACTTGCGTGAACTCTTATCTGATGAGTGCGACCCGTTTTGAGTTCGAACTCGCAGAGCGTATAGCGCATAAAGCGTTCGATAACCTTAAAGTGCGTTTCGGCAGACCTTCCGTCAGGAACGACGGCCATTTTTTTTCTGTCCGTGCGGCTTCGTCCCACAGGTTGATTTATAACGCCGTTATCTTCTTTTACGTTTCCGTCGAGCAACGCTATATAATAGCGTTTCGCCTCTTTTTTCTGAATCTGTCGTTGCAGTTCGCGATGAGCGTCGTCGTTTTTAGCCACGACGAGAAGTCCCGACGTATCCTTATCGAGCCTGTGCACGATTCCCGGGCGTATCACCCCGTTTATCGAACTCAAAGACGAAAGATTATACAACAGAGCGTTGACGAGAGTGCCGTTTTCAGCGCCGCAGGCGGGGTGTACGACCATACCTTGCGGTTTGTTTATTACGGCGATGCAGTCGTCCTCGTATATAATGTCTATGGGAATATTTTCGGGTTCTGCGGATAAAACGCGCGCGTCGGGAAGAACAAAAACCGCCTTATCTCCGCATCTTACGGTTTCGCCCGCTTTTGCGGGTTTTCCGTTAAGCGTCGCGACGCCCTCTTCAATTACGTTTTTTATCCGGCTTCTGGAAACGTCCGTAAGTTTTTCGGCAATAAATCTGTCGAATCTCGCCCCTGCGCTCTCTTCGGGAACGACGAATTCAAATTTTTTCATCGGGTGACACGTCCTTTGTTTTATCCGAAGAGTCGTCGCCCGTTACGATTTCCTCGTTTTTCAGGGCGTCGTACGGATAGGCGACGGGCGCCGTCTTGTCCGCAAGTTCTTTTTTTTCTTGCTCTTCCCTCACTTTTTTGGGCATAAAGAACACGGCGTATATAACTACGAGTATTGTGGAAACCGTCAGAAACGAGTCCGCAACGTTAAAAGTCGCGAACGACGGCCAGAAATCGAACACTATGAAATCGCGTACGTATCCGAAAACGATTCTGTCGTAAAGATTGCCAAGTCCTCCGGCGAGAATAAGCACGAGACAAGTTCTGAAAAACTTGTTTTCCTTTTTATTGAAAAACAAAAAAATTATCAGCAACACCATGCCTATCGCGGTAATTGCCGTAAGAAGTTCGGTCTTGCCCTTGAACGAGCCGAAAGTCGCGCCGGTATTTTCGGTGTATGAAAAAGAAATAAAATTCTTAATAAATTCGATATCGCTTTTCGTCTGAACGAATTCGCCGTCGACGTGTTGTATCCCGAGCGCGTTTACGATACCGTATTTCGAGCCGAGGTCAAGCGCAAGAACGGCAATGATAATCAGAATTTCGTACCAGAACATCAGCGTTTATTCCTTCTTTCCTCGATGGATTTTGCGATGTCTCCGCCTGCGGATATGGAAACACCCGTGGGCGTCAGAAGAAAAATCGTTCCCGACACGCGCTGCATACTTCCGCCGAGAGCGTAAATGGCTCCGCTTAAAAAATCAAGTATGCGCTGGCCGTCGTCGTCGCCTATTCCGGCAAATTCGACGATAGCGGGTTCGTGCGCGCGAAGATGGTCGATAAGCGACTGAACGTCGCCGTAGTTTTTAGGCGAATACAAAACAACGTTCCCGATAGGCACGCTCTGCATAACGGGCATACTCTGCTGCACGGGCTGCTGCTGAAAAACGCCCTGCTGTTGTTCGTAATACTGAACGGGTTGTCCGATAGGCGGAAGAGTGCGGTTAAGTCTGTCGTCCGAAGTGCGGTTTGCCCGTGCTCTTCCTTCCCTTTGCAAGCGGTCGTCGAAACCTCCCGTGCGTTCGGGAGAATATCTGCGGTCAAAATTATTGCCGCCTCTGTCGTATCCGTCGTCGCGACGGTCGAATCCGCCTCCGCCGCGCCTGTTATTTCCGAAAAAATCAGCCATCGTTACCTCTTTTCACCTTTCGCCGAATATCGCCCTGCCGAGACGCACGATATTCGCGCCGTATTTGACGGCTACGCAATAATCGTTGCTCATCCCCGCGGACAAAAACCTGACGTCGGCATTTACGAGTTTTGTCCTTTTAAGTGTATCATATAACTTGCTTAATTGCAAATAAAATGCGTCAAGGTCGTCCCCGGAAACGTTCGGAAGGACGCTCATAAGACCTTTAAGACGAATATTTTCGAATTTATCGACTTGTTTTGCAAAATCTATAACGTCCGAAGGTGATACTCCGCCTTTCGTTATTTCGGCGCCCATATTGACTTCAATCAGAAAATCCTGCACCTTATCGTGTTTTTTCGCCTGTCTGTCGATTTCTTCGGCAAGGCTAATTCTGTCGACGGAATGAATGAGGTCAACCTTGTCGATGATATATTTTACCTTGTTGGTCTGAAGTTGTCCTATGAAATGCCATCTGAATTCGGGCGTATATTTCCCGACGAATTCCTGCACGCGGTTTTCGCCGAAAGTTTTTATGCCCGTATTTCCGGCAACGAAACGCAACCTTTCGGCGGGCATAGTTTTGGACGCGCCGACAATCAGCACGTCCTTTTCGTTTCTGCCGCATTCCGCAAGCGCTTCGTTAAGGCGCGAAACGGCGTTTTTATAGTTTTCAAGCACTTCGCTTTCGGTTACCATATTTTATATGGTATCACCGTATCGAGGGCTTTGTCAAGCGTCGCAGTCGCTTTCGTCGCTGGCGCATTCTTCGCGCCCGTCGAGGTTATGCGACGTTTCGAAAACACGGTTTTCGTCCTCGACGACAATCTTGTTTATCGACACCTCGTATGCCGTTTTCTGTACGGTTTCTCCGTCGACGTTTTTCTGATATTCTCTGCTCTGAATTCTGCCCGTCACGGTAATTTTGTCGCCCACTTCGAGATTTCCGGCAAACCGCGCGTTTCTTCCCCACGCGATACACGGTATGTAATCGGATTTGTTATAAGCTCTGTTTACCGCTATAAGTATATCGCATATTTCGCGTTTAAACGGCGTCGTCCTGTACACGGTGGGTTTGCAGACGTAACCCGTAAGTTCGATGATGTTAGGATTGCGTTCCTCGTCGAAATCCACGATGTCTCTTACGAAAACCGTAAGCATAAGTCTGCTTTTCCCCTTCTCGATTTTGTTGTAACTTCTGAATTGTCCTTCAACGGCTATCACGTCGCCGCGTTTCAGTTCGGTATCGATCATAAGTCTTTCGGACAGCGTTACGGGAATGACGTCTTCCTGCTCGGACATTCTTTTTACCGCAAGCAGAATTTCGTAAAAGCCTTCGCCCATTACTTCGTGAGTGAACGCAGGCGCGGTCGTTACTCTTCCCATAAGATAAACTTTGTTGTTGATTTGTACTTCCGACATTGTTTTCCTCCTTATCGGTTATCGGCTGTTGATTATTTCAGGCGTTCCTATGCTGTACACCCCGGTTGTCGATTATGTAGTTTTCGGTCATTACGAGTTCGTCGATTGAAACGCATTTATATCCGTCCGCTTTGAGTTTCGGCAATATAATAGGCAATGCGTCGAGAACGTGGTCGCTGTTGTTGTGAAAAAGAATTATCGCACCGTTATGCACCCTCGACAAAACCCGTTTCGCGATTTCTTCGCCCGATAAACCTTTCCAGTCGAGACTGTCCACACTCCACTGCACGCCCACCATGTCGAGTGCCGCGACGTTTTCGAGAAGTTTGTTGTCGTATTCCCCGAAAGGCGGTCTGAAATATTTGGGCGTTTTTCCCGTAAGTTCCTGTAATCGGACGTTTACGCTTTCGATTTCCTTTTTAATCTCGTCGTTTTGTAATTTGCTCATATGCAGATGGTTATTGCTGTGATTTCCTATTTCAAGACCTTTCTCTGCAATCAGCTTAGTCTCTTCGGGATATTTGTCTATCCAGAATCCTACAAGAAAAAACGTGCCGTCCGCGTCGTATTTTTCAAGTAACTCTATTATCCCTCTCGTTTTATCGGCGCCCCACGCGGCGTCGAAAGTCAGCGCGACGACTTTTTCTTCGGTCTCGACGGAATACACCGGAACAAGCCTTTTCGCATTGGCAAGATATACGGGCGCTATTCCCCCTATCGCGGCGGTCGCTATAAGCAGAGTCGCGGTTATTGCGATTGCCAGCGCTTTGAAAACGTCCTTCTTTTTTACGACTATGAACATCGCTACCTCATAATAGAATATTTTTGACAATGAAAACGCAAAAGTTTTTGCGAAAATTGTCGAAACAGATATATTTTTGGAGATAAAAAAATACCCTCATTCAAGGGTATTCAAGAAAAACCGAAATATGACTTTCAACGAAGTTTGGGCTGTCGCGGACGATAATCGCGTTTTGTTTTACCCGTCGCCTGTTTTCGTTGTTCTATCAAATCTTCTTTCTGCGGTTTAATAAGACAGCTTTTATCAAATCCGATAAGGTCTTCTCTGCCTGCTTTTTTCAAAGCCTCTTTCACAATAAAATAGTTTTTCGGATTTCTCCATTGCATAAGCGCCCGCTGCATTCTCTTTTCCTCGGGGTCTTTCGGCACGTAAACTTCGCGCATCGTATCGGGATTTATCCCAGTATAGTACATACAGGTGGATTTTGTCGAAGGCGTCGGATAAAAATCCTGCACCTGTTCGGGCATATAGTTCACGGACTTCAGGTATTCGGCAAGTTTTACCGCGTCTTTAAGCGTGCATCCGGGATGACTTGATATAAGATAAGGCACGAGATACTGTTCCTTTCCTTCTTCGCGCGTAATCCTGTAAAATTCGTCCGAAAACTTTTTATAAACCTCGAAAGGCGGCTTGTTCATCGTTTCGAGAACTCCGTTTACGACGTGTTCGGGCGCGATTTTCAGTTGTCCGCTGACGTGATATTTCACCAGTTCTCTGAAAAAGGTTTTGTCCTTGTCGTATATTACGTAATCGAAACGCACGCCGCTTCTGACAAAAACCTTTCTGACTCCTTCGATATTTCTCAGTTTTCTCAACAGGTCCAGATATTCCCTGTGGTCCACCTCGAGTTGTTCGCACGGTTTAAACCCTATGCAGTTCTTATTCATACACGCGCCCGCCGTAAGTTGTTTTTTGCACGCGGGATTACGGAAATTTGCGGTAGGGCCGCCCACGTCGTGAATATAACCTTTGAAGTCGGGATTCGTTACAAACGATTTTGCTTCCCCTATTATGCTTTTTTCACTCCTTTTCTGCACAATACGTCCCATGTGGTAAGTCAGCGCGCAGTAATTGCAGTTTCCGAAACAGCCTCTCGACGACGTGATGCCGAATTTGACCTCCTCGATTGCGGGAACTCCCTCTTTATACATGGGATGATAGGTGCGCATATACGGATATTCGTAACTTTTGTCCAACTCTTCGGGCGAAAGCGGGTATGCGGGAGGGTTTTGCACAAGGTATTTTTTACCGTGTTTCTGAATAACCGTTTTCCCCGAAAAAGCGTCGCTGTTTTTATACTGAACGTTAAACGCCTTTACGTACTTCGTCTTATCGGAAGCCACTTCTTCGAAACTCGGGCAAACCGCGTTTTTATAAAAATCCGTTTTCAGATTTTCCGACAGTTTATCGTATTCGGACAGATATGCCGTGCCTCTTACGTCCTTAATTTTTTCAATAGGCACGCCGCGCCTGACGAGCGCAAGAATTTCGCGCATGGGTCTTTCTCCCATTCCGTATATCAGAAGGTCGGCGGGGGCGTCGCAAAGAATACCCGGCAAAACCTTGTCCGCCCAGTAATCGTAATGCGCAAAACGTCTCAGGCTTGCCTCGATACCCCCGATAATTACAGGAACATCGGGATAAATCGATTTTAATTTGCGCGTATAAACGACGGTCGCGCGGTCGGGACGCATTCCCGTTCTTCCGCCCTCGCTGTAAACGTCTCTCGTACGCTTTTGTTTTGCCACGGTATAGTTGTTCACCATACTGTCGACGACGCCGGACGAAACGAGAAACGCGACGTTAGGCCGTCCGAATTCCTTATAGTCCTCGTCTTTTAACGGTTGAGGCATAATCGCCACGCTGTATCCTTCCGCCTCGACGAGTCTTCCGATAATCGCGTGTCCGAAAGAGGGGTGATCGACGTACGCCTCGCCCGTTACCACGATAAAGTCGGGCGCTCCTGAAAGTTGTGATTTTTTAACGGGTAAAAACGGCATTATTTAAAGTATTTCACCCCGCTTTCGAAAATCTTCATATCAAAATCGCCGGGATAGTTTCTGTATAGATTTTGTCCGATGCGTTCGCTATGACCCATCTTACCCAGAATCCTTCCGTCCGCACTTGTGATACCCTCAACGGCATACTCGCTTCCGTTGGGATTAAACGGCGTTTCCATAGTCGCGTTGTTATTCATATCGACGTACTGCGTTGCGATTTGGCCTTTAACTATGAGTTGCTCCATAACTTTTTTCGGCGCGACGAATCTGCCCTCTCCGTGAGATACGGGTACCGAAAAAACATCGCCCGTTTTAACCGCGTTGAACCACGGCGACAGATTGCTTGCGACGCGTATTCTCGCTATCGTGCTGACGTGTCGGGATATATTGTTGAAAGTCAGCGTGGGCGACGCCGAAGTCGGGGACGCAATCTTTCCGAAAGGAAGAAGGCCCAGTTTAATAAGCGCCTGAAAGCCGTTGCATATACCGATAATAAGTCCGTCGCGTTTATCCATCAGGTCGTATAAGGCGTCGACAATAACGGGGTTTCTGAACGTAGTCGCGATGAATTTGCCGCTACCGTCGGGTTCGTCCCCGCCCGAAAAACCTCCGGGAAAAGCGATAATCTGACTGTTGCGGATTATTTTTGCGATTTCTTCGACCGATTTTTCGATATCGCGTTCGTCGCGGTTGCGCACCACGAAAGTCTCGACTTTGGCACCCGCTTTTCTGAATCTTTTTGCCGTATCGTATTCGCAGTTCGTGCCCGGGAATACGGGAATAAACACACGGGGTTTGGAAACGTTAACTTCGCATATTTTCTTCTTAGTGAAGCTTATGCCGAGATTTTTAGTATATCCGTCTGCGTATGCTGAGGTAGGAAACACGCTTTCGAGCGTGGAAGTAAACGCTTTTACCGCAACGTCGTCGCGAAGAGTAAGGTCGTTTATTATGAATTTCGGAGTATCGGTTACTTTCGCAACGGTTTTCGCGTCGAATCCGTCGAAAAGGCTCTCGTCGTCGACCTCGACGAGAATATCGCCGAAAAAGGCTTTAAAATATTCTTCCGAAAAATCGTAAAATTCAAGCCCCTTTCCGTCGCCTAATGCAGATTTAACCGCCGCGGTTGCTACACCGCCCTCGTCTACTACTGTGCCGGCAAGGATTTTCCCTTTTGCGTTAAGCTCGTTTATTTTTTTATAGAGTCGTTTCAGATATTCGAAATCGGGCACGTTGTGTTTGTCCCGTCTTATCGGAAGCCAAACGAGTTTTCCCGTTTTCAGAAATACGTTACCCGTTACGCGCGAGGCCCGTCCCGTGCCCATTGCAAAGGCTATAAGCGTATCGGGGACGTCGATATCGTTGAAACTGCCGCTCATACTGTCTTTGCCGCCTATTGCCGCAAGTCCCAGCCCGATTTCCGCGTACAATGCGCCAAGAAGGGCGCGCACAGGTTCTCCGAAACGAGAGGGGTCGCCGTTAAGACGCTTGAAAAACTCCTGCAAAGTCAGGCTTATAGTATCGAAATCCGCACCGGTAACTACCGCTTTCGACACAGCCGATACGATAGAATATATGCTTCCCGTAAACGCGTCGCTTTCCATAAGATAGGGATTGCAACCGTACGCCGATATCGTCGCGGTATCCGTTTCGCCGCTTACGGGCGGTTTCGACGCCATTGCGATTTCGGGAGTGAGTTGATATTTTCCGCCCCACGGCAACAGAACGCTGCCCGCGCCTATCGTGCTGTCGAACATTTCGGAAAGGCCTTTGTTACTGGTTACGTTAAGCCTCGTAAGTTCGTTTAAAACCGCCTCTCTGGGACGACCCATATCCAAAAGCGTTTCAGTATTTTTGTTTATGCTTGCAAAATAATCGCCGTTCCTTTTTTCGATAACCACGTCTGTTTTCTGTTTGACGCCGTTGGTATTCAGAAATTCGCGCGAGATATCGAGGACGGTTTTATTGCGGTATGTCATTTTCAGTCTGCCCGTATCGGTTACGTGCGCGACGACGGTCGCTTTCAGGTTTTCTTCAGCGGCAAGTTTTACGAATTTTTTAACGTCGTTTTCGGCGACGACCACCGCCATTCTTTCCTGCGATTCGGAAATCGCAAGTTCGGTACCGTCCAGACCGTCGTATTTTCTGGGGACGGCGTCAAGGTCGATATCGAGACCGTCGGCAAGCTCGCCGATAGCGACGGCAACGCCGCCCGCTCCGAAATCGTTGCATCTTTTTATAAGTTTCGTCGCTTCGGGATTGCGGAACAGACGTTGCAATTTTCTTTCGGTCAGGGGATTGCCTTTCTGAACTTCCGCGCCGCACGTTTCTATGCTTTTCGTATCGTGCGCCTTGCTGCTGCCCGTTGCGCCGCCGCAACCGTCGCGCCCCGTGTCGCCGCCGAGAAGTATCACGGCGTCGCCCTTTACGGGAGTTTTTCTTACGACGTTTTCCTTCGGCGCACCCGCGATAACGTATCCCGTTTCAAGACGTTTTGCCTTGTAATTTTCGTGATACAGTTCGTAAACTCCGCCCGTCGCAAGTCCGATCTGATTGCCGTACGAGGAAAATCCTCTCGCCGCGCCCTGAGTAATGACGCGTTGAGGCAGTTTACCGTTCAGCGTTTTTTCAAACGGCTCCCTCGGGTCGGCCGCTCCCGTAACCCTCATCGACTGATAAACGTAGGCGCGTCCCGACAGCGGGTCTCGTATCGCGCCGCCGAGACAGGTAGCGGCGCCGCCGAAAGGCTCGATTTCGGTCGGGTGATTATGCGTTTCGTTTTTGAACATTATAAGCCAGTCTTCGTCTTTGCCGTCGTTATCCACCCTGACGTTGACGCTGCAGGCGTTTATTTCCTCGCTTTCGTCCAGAAACGGTATTTGATTGTCCTTTTTGAGTTTTTTCGTACCGATGGTTGCTATGTCCATAAGGCACGGATATTTGTCGGCGCGTCCCTCGTACAACTCCGAAAACAGTTTTTCGTATAACTCGTACGCGCGTTTCAGATGAGGATTCTCGTCCTCGATTTCAATATTGCAAAGTTCGGTAAGAAAAGTCGTATGACGGCAATGGTCGCTCCAGTAAGTGTCGATAACTTTAATTTCGGTAACGCTCGGGTCGCGGCCTTCCTTTATGAAATAATCCCTCACGAATCTCAGGTCGGCTTTACTCATAGCAAGCGAAAGTTCGTCGTGATAATTATCGGTCTGTTCGTCGGAAAAGGATATAAAACCTTCGACGATTTCGACGGGCGCGCCTTTTTTATGTTCCTGCAAAAGCGTATCGGGCATATCGAAGGAGCCTTCCCTGCATTCGACGGGATTTATAAGCAGTTTTTTGATTTTGATAACTTCTTCGTCCGACACGCCGTAAAGCGCGATAATACGCGCGCATCTGACGGCGACGCGCGGTTTCAGAGTTAGCAACTGCACGCATTGCGAGGCGCTGTCCGCGCGCTGGTCGTATTGTCCCGGCAGATATTCAATAACGAAACTTTTCGCACCCGAAAGGTCGATTTCGTTTTCATAAACGTCGTCAACCTGCGGCTCTGAAAATATCGTGGCCAGACTTTTTTCGTAATCCTCTTCCGAAAGTCCCTCGACGTCGTATCTGATGATATCTCTTACTCCCTCGGGAGCAATACCGAGCACACTTTGGATATCGTCGAGAAGTTTGAACGCAGAAACGTTCATTCCCTGTTTTTTTTCTACGTAAATTCTTTTTATCATTTTATCTCCGTTTAAAGATTAAGTCCTATGTCGGTGCGGAAATATTCTCCTTTGAAATGAACGCGTGCAACCCCTACGTAAGCAATCCGCCTTGCCTCTTCTATGGTGTCCGCCGTCGCGGTAACTCCAATCACTCTTCCTCCGTTGGTAACGAGACGATCGCCGAAATACCTTGTGCCGGCATGATACAGCGTTACGTTTTTCGGATTGTCGATTGTTATATCGAAGCCTTTTTCGTAAGCGTAAGGATAACCTTCTGACGCCATTATCACGCAAACGGCACAGTTATCGTACCACTTTACGGGGACATCGGCAAGTCTTCCGTCGATAACCGCGTCGAAAATCTCGTATAAATCGCCGTCGAGGCGAGGCAGAACCACCTGCGTTTCGGGGTCTCCGAAACGGGAATTGTATTCCACGACTTTTACGCCCGAATCGGTTATCATCAGCCCGAAATAAATAACTCCTTTATACTCGATACCGTCCTCGATAAGGCCCCGGAGCGTCGGATACATCACGTTTTTTTCGAAATCGGCGCGAACTTCGTCGGTATAAGCCGCACTCGGAGAAAACGCGCCCATACCTCCCGTATTAGGTCCTTCGTCCCCGTCGTAAATCTTCTTATGGTCTTGCGCCGATACCATGGGCACGATGGTTTTCCCGTCCGTGAAGGCAAGCACGGATACTTCTTTGCCTTTCATAAACTCCTCGACGACCACTCTGCTGCCGCTTTCGCCGAAATATTTGTCAAGCATAATGTCCGACAGCGCTTTTTTCGCTTCGTCAAAGTCGTTGCAGATTATCACGCCTTTTCCGAGCGCAAGTCCGTCGGCTTTAATCACGCAGGGATATTCCTGCCGTTCGACGTATGCGAGCGCCTCCTTGTACGTATCGAAAGACGCGCTTTTTGCGGTCGGGATTCCGTGACGGTACATAAAATCCTTTGCGTACGACTTACTCCATTCGAGTTCGGCCGCTTTTTTTGTAGGCCCGAACGCTCTTATACCCTTTTCGGTAAGAAAGTCCACCATGCCCTTCGCCAGCGGGTCGTCGGACGCAACGACTACCATATCGACGGGAGTCGCTTTGAAATCGCAGCCTTCGATAAAATCGTAAACGGCGTCGAAGTCCATCGGAGAAATATCTTTGCACTCGGCTATCTCGCTGATACCGGCATTTCCGGGAAGGCAGAAAATCTTTCCTACCTTGTCGCTTTTTCTGAGTTTTTCGGCGATTGCGTGTTCGCGTCCGCCGCCCCCTAAAATCAATACGTTTTTCATAATAATCCTTAAATATATTCCGATTAAATTTTTTAGTTTCTTTTCTCGTCTTTATTTGAAAAAACGCCTTAAACGAATATGAGTCAGTGTTTGAAATGACGGCGGTGCGTCATAATCATGGCGATGCCGTATTCGTCGGCTTTTGCTACGGAAAGATTGTCGTTGACGCTTCCGCCCGGATGCGCGATTGCAGTAATACCCGCCTTGCCCGCCGCCTCGACGCAATCGTCAAACGGGAAAAACGCGTCGGACGCCATAACGCTGCCTACGGTATTATCGCCGCCGTGCTCGATTGCCTGTTCCGTCGCCCAGATACGGTTGGTCTGACCCGCGCCTATTCCGACGGTCGCTCCGTTTTTTGCAAGCACAATGGCGTTCGATTTGGTATGTTTCACGACTTTCATTGCAAATTTCAGGTCGGCAAGTTCCTTTTCGGTGGGCTGACGTTTGCTTACCACCGTAAAATCGTCGTAGACCTCGCCCTTATTATAATCCTGCACAAGCAATCCTCCCACGACTTTTTTCATATCGTATCCGTTTTCGGGAAGGGGCGCGTTTATGGATTTAAGCCTTAAAAGACGAATGTTTTTCTTTTTTTCGAGTATTTCAAGCGCGTCGGCGTCGAAATCGGGAGCAACTATGACTTCGAGGAATATTTTGGACATTTCCTCGGCAAGAGCTTTCGTTACGGGCCTGTTAAGCGCTATTATCCCGCCGAATACCGATACCGGGTCGGCGTCGTAAGCGAGTTTATACGCCTCTTCGATACTGTCCGCCGTTCCCACTCCGCACGGATTTGCGTGTTTTACCGCAACCGCCGCGGGAGCCGTAAATTCGCGCAGCAGGTCGAGAGCTCCGTTGGTGTCGTTGATATTGTTATAAGACAATTCTTTTCCGTGCAGTTGTTCGGCCTCGGCGAGACTTCCTTTTACGGGCATACATTCTTTATAGAATATGGCGTTCTGATGAGGATTTTCTCCGTAGCGCAAATCCTGCGCTTTTTCGTAAGCGAAGGTAATCTGTTCGGGAAAACGAATGCCCAGTTTTTCGCGCATATACGTCGAAATGAGCGTATCGTAAACAGCCGTATGCTGAAATACCTTGTACATAAGACGGAATTTGGTTTCAAGCGACACTCCGCCTCCTTTTATTTCGTCAAGCACCCTTTCATAGTCCGCGCTGTCGACGACAACGGTTACGTCCTGATAGTTTTTTGCGGCGCTTCTGAGCATCGTAGGCCCTCCGATATCGATATTTTCGATGGCTTCCTGCAAATCTATGCCTTCTTTCATTATAGTCTGTTTGAAGGGATAAAGATTGACGCACACAAGGTCGATTGTATCTATTCCGAGTTTTTCGAGTTCGTCCATATGTTTTTTGTCGGAACGCATAGCAAGAATACCCGCGTGAATTTTCGGATGCAGAGTTTTTACCCTCCCGTCGAGGCATTCGGGAAACCCGGTAACGCTTTCCACCGGGATTACTTTTACGCCCGCGCTTTCAAGAGTTTTATACGTTCCTCCGGTCGAGATAATTTCATAACCTTCTTTTTCGAGACCTTTTGCAAAGTCGACGACGCCCGTTTTGTCCGATACGCTGATAAGTGCACGTTTTTTCATAAAATCTCCTTTTATTTAAAAAAATTTGTAGTAATAATTAGAAATCGGTCAGCAATTTGTAACGCCGATTTTTCCCTCGGTAAGCAATTTCACCGCTTTTGGTAATATTTTGTGTTCGAGTTCCAGCACCCTTTTCTGCAACGTTTCGGGCGTGTCGTTTTCGTAAACTTTAACCTTTTCCTGCAAAATTATTTTTCCGGTATCCGTACCCTCGTCGACGAAATGTACGGTTGCGCCGCTTTCCTTTTCGCCTGCGGCGATTACCGCTTCGTGAACCCTCATTCCGTAAAAACCGTCCCCGCAGTATTTCGGAATCAGCGAGGGATGAACGTTTATAATGCGGTTTTCGAAAGCACGCACGAAAAACGGCGGCAATATGCGAAGATATCCCGCAAGAATTATAAAATCGATTTGCATTTCGATAAGATGCTCTTTAAGCGCCTCGAACATTGCGTTTTCGTCGCCGCCGAAATCTGCTTTCGAATAGACCTCGGCGCGTATTCCGCTGTTTTCGGCGCGAGTGAGCGCGTACGCGTTTTTATTGCTCGAAACGACTATCGAGATTTCGGCGTTTCCGATATATCCTTTTTCGACGGCGTCGATTACCGATTGCAAATCGGTGCCTCCGCCCGATACGAAAACGGCGAGCTTCTTTTTCATAGAATAACCTCTTTACCCTTTACGACGGCGCCGAGTTTTACCGCTTTGTCGCCGCATTCGCCCGCGGCGATTATGATATCGTCGGCGTCCGACGGATTTACGGCAAGCACCATTCCTATTCCCATATTGAACGTGTTGTACATTTTTTCGTCGGAAATACCCGCTTTTTCCTGCATAATTTTAAATATTTCGGGTACTTCGTATGAGTTTCTGTCAATCTTTGCCGTCAGACCTTCTTTGAACATTCTGGGAATGTTTTCGATAAAACCTCCGCCCGTTATATGCGCTATTCCCTTAATCTCATACCTTTTTATAAGCGACATAACCGTTTTAACGTAAATGCGCGTGGGCGTTATAAGCGCGTCGTATAAAGAAGAACGAAGTCTTTCGTCGTATTTTTTAAGAGCGTCGATATCCTCGCCGAAAATTTTTCTTACAAGCGAATAGCCGTTGCTGTGTATTCCCGAACTCGCAAGACCGATAAGCGTATCGCCCTCTTTTATTTTACTGCCGTCGATGATGTCGTTTTTCTTTACGCGACCTACGGCAAACCCCGCGATATCGTATTCGTCCGCATTGTAGAAACCGGGCATTTCCGCGGTTTCGCCTCCGATAAGCGCCGCCCCCGACTGTCTGCATCCTTCGGCGACGCCTTTTACAATCTGCTCCACCTTTTCTGGTACGAGTTTCGAAATCGCGATATAGTCGAGGAAAAACAACGGTTTCGCGCCCAACGCGACGATATCGTTGACGCACATCGCAACCGCGTCTATGCCGATAGTGTCGTGCTTATCGCCGATAAACGCGTATTTGAGTTTCGTACCGACGCCGTCCGTGCCGGCTACAAGCACGTCGCCGTCCGGGGCGTCGTCAAGAACAAAGCATCCTCCGAAACTTCCTATGTCGCCCATAACGCCTTCGGTATAGGTTGAACGAACGTGTTTTTTCATCAGTTTTACCGCTTCGTATCCGGCGGTAATGTCAACGCCGGCGTCTTTATAGTCCATAATCGCTCCTTAAAGTGTATTTAATAAAAAAAACGCAGTTTAAAAAAACCGCGTTAATCCAATTCTTTTTTCAGCGCTTCGTCGGCCGCAATTACCTTATCGGCAAGTTCCTGCTTGTACAAGGTAAATTTTTTCAGAAGCCTGGGATATTTTAAAGAAAGCATCTGAACGGCAAGCAACCCGGCGTTTTCGCTGCCGTTTATGGCAACCGTCGCAACGGGTACGCCCGCAGGCATCTGTACCGTCGAAAGAAGGCTGTCGAGTCCGTCCATCGTGCTGCTTTTCACGGGAATGCCGATTACGGGCAAAGGCGTTTCCGACGCAATAACTCCCGCAAGGTGAGCCGCCTTTCCGGCCGCCGCGATTATTACCTCGATGCCCGTATCCATTGCCGACGATGCAAACTCGTGAACCAGCGCGGGCGTACGATGAGCCGACATTATCTTAACAACGGGCTCAATTTCGAATTTCTTCAGAATCTTTACGGCGGGGCTTACGATTTCGTAATCGCTTGCGCTGCCCATTATTACGGCTACCTTAGGCATAGATACCTCTTTTTTCGAATGATACGTTTATTCTATATTTTTTTATAAAAAGTGTCAATGAAAAAACCGCCTTAATCGTATTTCTTGACAAAAGTCGCGATAAAGATTTAAACTGATTCCGATATGGTTACCGAATGTTTTGAAATTTTAATGGAACTTCTTAAATCGAGAAAGGTAAAAGCGCGTTATCTTGCCGACAAAATGGAAATTTCGGTAAGAAGCGTTTACCGATATATCGACGTGCTTTCGGCGTCGGGAGTAGCGATATTCTGCGAACGGGGCAGAAACGGAGGCATCAGAATCGCAGACAATTACCGCCTTCCCGCCGCCCTGCTTTCCCCGTCCGAGCAATCGGACATTCTTGCCGCTCTCAATCTGTATAAAGGCGCAAATCCCGCCTGCGACGTCGAAAACATACGCGGTAAACTGCTTGCGCTCGATACGTCGTCGGATGCGGACAAACTTATTATGACGGGCGACAAACTCATTCTCGAAGGCACGATTGGCGACGAAAAACTCTACCGCGCGAAAATCGAACCCCTGTCGGAGGCCATAAACAAACAGAAAAAAGTCCTGCTCGTTTATCACGACCGCGGCGGCGAAATCACCGAACGCACGGTAAGACCTCACGCTTTCGTGCTTAAAGATTTCGTCTGGTACGTCTATGCGTATTGCGAACTTCGCGAAAGTTTCAGAATGTTCAAAATAAGCCGTATAGAAAAACTTGCGGTAAGCGACGTCTCGTTTGAGCGGATTCCCCGCGAAGAATTCACGCCGTGGAATTTATCTCCCGAAAAAGCGCAAACTGTAAACATATTGCTGTCGGTAAACGAAAACGCCAGGTACGCCGTCGAGGAATGGCTGGGCGTCGAGTGCGTCAGGCCCGTAAAAAACCCGCTCTTCCCGTTCGTTGCGAACGCAGAAGTCGCCTGCGACAGCTATCTGTTTTCAAGGCTCCTTTCTTTCGGCGCGGACGTCCGCGTGGAAGAACCGCGGTATATTGCGGACAAACTTATCTGCGTCGCGCGCGATATCGGCGCGCTGTATGCGAAAAAACCGCATTAATCATTGACAAACTTTTTATTAAAGTATAAAATTAGTTATATATTTTCAGAGGTTATATATGGAAAAACTCAATATCGATAGTTTCATCGACAACAACTACGACGACGTAAGAGGTCGCAACGATTATTCTCCTTCTCTCACGTTACAGGAACGCGCCGAAATGGGCGACGCGGACGCACAGAACGAACTCGGCGCCGCTTATATGCAGGGTTACGGCGTACAATTAGACTATAAAAAAGGCCTTAAATGGTTTATAGAAGCGGCGGCACAAGGTCATACGGGCGCGTTTGCCAACCTGGGAATTTGTTTTCTTACCGGCCTCGGCATTCCAAAGAATTACGGAAACGCCTTCAAACTACTCAAAAAATCTGCGGAACGCGGATATGCGCTCGCTCAATACAATCTCGGCGTAATGTACGAAAACGCTCTTGGCGTCGAAGAAAATTACGAACTTGCCCTTTACTGGTACGCCCTCGCCTCGAAACAGGGTTACGCAATGGCAACCAACAATATCGGCAACTGCTTTATGTACGGAAAAGGCGAGCAGCGCAATTATCAGGCCGCGTTTTCCTATTATATGCAGGCTGCAAAACAGAATCTGCCCCTTGCGATGTACAACGTCGGCGTCTGCTATTTCAACGGCTTCGGCGTGAGACAGGACAAAGCCATTGCCGAACAATATCTGAGGAAAGCGGCGTCTGCCGGCAACCGCGAGGCGATAAACGCGCTTGAAACGCTTTTCAAATAATCCAACTAATAAGAACGCCGCGTAAATTACGCGGCGTTGTTTTTGCGGTTCAATCGGTTAAAATACCGTCGTTGCCTCTGTGATGAACGTGGTCGAGCATAACTGCCACGGCTATTACAAACGGCACGTTTTCTTCGTCCTCGACGGAAACTATATACGAATCTCTGATTAAGGTCACGGATTTGTAAATGCGCGCCACGGTTTTGCCGTCGCGGATGATATAGCAATTATGAGCCAATAGCGAGCCTTCGATTTTGAGGTCCGTCCCGTAAAAGTCGTACTTCGGTTTTACGGAAAACTTTTGCTTTGCATAGCAAATTCTTTCTTTCCCTTCGTAAAAATCAAACCTCTCCAACAAACGGAACATTCTTTTTTTGACGCATACGATTTCTTTACCCTGCATATCGAACACGCGGAATTTCCTCGGCAAAGAGAAGCTGCCCTTGACAACGAAAACGTCGTTGCCGCTTTTGTCTTTGATGAAGTACTTGCCCGTAAGGCTGACAAGTTTCTGATTTACTATAAATTCCATTTTATCCTCCTATCCATCTGTGTTTACAAACAAAAAATCAGACGGTTTTCAACGTTTCCGCGATTTTTTCGAGAAAACCGCGCGAATTCTGAACTTTTACGGTAACACCCTCTTTTTTGAACATTGCGGCAAGGTCTTTCGTCATATACCCGTTTTCAATCGTACGGATAACCGCCCGTTCAAGCCTGTCCGCAAATCCGACGAGGGACAAATTATCGTCGATTTCCCCTCTTTTTCTCAGCGCGCCCGTCCAGGCAAAGATTGTAGCCACGCTGTTCGTACTGGTATCTTCGCCTTTAAGGTATCTGTAATAATGCCGCGTAACCGTGCCGTGCGCCGCTTCGAACTCGTATACGCCGTCGGGCGACACGAGAACCGACGTCATCATGGCAAGGCTGCCGAAGGCCGTAGCCACCATATCGCTCATAACGTCGCCGTCGTAGTTTTTGCACGCCCATATCATACCGCCGTTGCTGCGCACGACGCGCGCCACGGCGTCGTCGATTAACGTATAGAAGTATTCTATGCCCGCGCGTTCGAATTTTTCGACGTAATCATCCTCGAATATTTTTGCAAAAATATCCTTGAAACGATGGTCGTAAGTCTTTGAGATGGTGTCTTTGGTCGCAAACCATAAATCTTTTTTGACGTCAAGCGCGTAATTAAAGCAGCTTTTCGCGAAACTTTTTATGCTTTCGTCGGTATTGTGCATTCCGAGAACGACTCCGCCGCCATCCGAGTAATCGAAAACCTCGATGCGCTTTTTATCCTCGCCGTTGCGTGATATTACGAGTTCGGCCTTGTCGCCCTTTTCGGCATAGCATTCCACGTCGCGGTAAACGTCGCCGTAAGCGTGGCGCGCAATGGTTATGGGTTTTGTCCAGGCAGGGATTACGGGAGTAATGCCGTCAACCGTTATCGGACTTCTGAAAACCGTACCGTCAAGTATTGCGCGGATGGTGCCGTTGGGGCTTTTCCACATTTTTTTAAGCCCGTATTCTTCAACCCTCTGCGCGTTGGGCGTAATGGTGGCGCACTTAACGCCTACGCCGTATTTTTTACAGGCGTAAGCCGCGTCCGCGGTAACTTTGTCGTCGGTTTCGTCGCGGTGTTTCAGCCCGAGGTCGTAATACTCGGTTTTAAGCTCGACGTAAGGAAGAATCAGCAGTTCTTTAATATCCTTCCACAGGATACGGGTCATCTCGTCTCCGTCCATTTCGACGAGAGGAGTTGTCATAAGTATTTTCCCCATATCTTTACCTCAATATTTTGTTAAAGAGATTATAACAGACTCCTTTTATTTTTGCAACCTTTTAGAGCCGCCGCCCGACGCAAAGTTTTTTATTACGGAGCTGTCGTACTGCAATCTGCTTTTTTTCTTTTCCGAAAAAGCGCGCAAAGCGCCTTCCGTTATTCTGTCGAGAAGGTCTGAAAACGTTATACCCGACGGTTCGAAAAGATAAAACGCCATACTTCCCGGCACGGTGTTTATTTCGTTTACGAAAAGTTTGTTTTCACTGCTTAACAGATAATCTATACGTATAACGCCCGACATATCGAGGTCGGTATATATTCTTTTTGAAGTTTCTCTTACTTCGTCGCGGATTTCTTCGGAAATTTTTGCGGGAAATTCGCGTTTGTTCCCGGACGTTTTATTTTCCGAAAGGTATTTGTCGTCAAACGATAAAAAGTCATTCCAGCCAACGGGTCGCTCCACCTCCGAAACGAAAACGTCTTTCCCGTCCGAAAAAACCGCGCAATTAAGTTCGGTAAAATCCGAAAGCGCGCTTTCGACGATAATTTTCCTGTCGAATTTTATCGCTATTTCTATCGCGTCCTTCAGTTCCTGCTGATTATCCGCCCTCCTGATTCCGATACTGCTGCCCAGCGACGCGGGTTTTACAATCATCGGATAATCGAGAAACGTCGTAACGTGTCTTAAAACGTCTTTCGTATTTTTAAGGTAATCTGCCCTCAGAAAAGATATTTCGGGAACGGTGTTCAGCATAAGGCCGTCGACCAGTTGTTTGGAAAGAACTTTATCCATACACAACGAAGACTGCAAAACTCCCGCGGAAGTATAGGGAATGCCGTTGTATTCCAACAGCCCCTGCAATACGCCGTTTTCTCCCTCTCCTCCGTGACAGCACACGAGCGCAACGTCGGGCGTGAATTTTTTCACGAAAACGTTCTTTACTCTCGAATAGAACGCGCCGTCTATAAGCCACAGTTTCGTGCATTTTTTCATGTTCGGTTTTTCGAAAAACGATACGTCTTTCAACCGTTCGCCGGTATAAAACGCACCGTCCTTCATATATATCGGCGTCGTTTTGTACTTCACGGCGCATAAATTCGCCATAGTCTGCACTCCCGTGATGACGGAAACGTCGTGTTCGCAGGAGCGACCTCCGAAAAATACCGCTACGTTAAGCATTGATACCTCCTAAAAAATTCAGTTATATTCGTCGGGTAAATCGTTTAAAAACAAAACGGTGTCGCCTGCCGAAAACAAATCTGGAAAGAACCGCTCCGCGGCGGTAAGACTTTCGAAATGCAAAATGTTTTCCTCGGGAAATCCGCCGCCGAGAAGTCCCGCTTTCAAATCTTCCGTTCTGCTGCCGCCTATAAGCAGAACGATATCGCATACCGCGGCCATTTTCCGTCCGAGAGCGAAATTTTCTTCCCTTTCGTTTTTACCCAGTTCCACCATACCGGGGGTTACGGCTATTTTCTTACCTTCGAACGAGGACAGGACTTTCAACGCTTCAGCGGCGCCGACGGGATTTGAATTATACGTGTCGTCGATAACGTTAATCTTTCCGTTGTTTATCAGTTCGAGTCTGTGCGGTATGCTTTTAAGACATTTTATCGCGCGGACTATATCCTCGGGTCTTATGCCGAGTTTCAGCGCCATACCTGCCGCCGTAACGATATTCTGAATATTATGTTCGCCGAGAAGTCTCGTTTCCGCGTCGTATTTTTTGCCGTCTGCGGACAAAGTAAATCTGCTGCCGAAAGCGCCCGTAACGATATTTTCGGCAAATACGAAATCCCCTTCCCCTCCTACAAAGCAAACGTTTCCGGGAAGAACAATATTTTCGGGAACGGTACGTCTGTTTACGATTCCCGCGCCGAAATCGGGAAGACTTTCAAGAAGAAGCAGTTTTTCGCTTATTATATTTTCGATTGTCTTAAAAGTTTCGAGATGCTGGCCCGTTATTCCCGTCAGTATTCCGTATTCGGGTTTTACCATGTCGACGAGTTCTTTTATATCTCCCGTTTTTCTGGCGCCCATTTCCGCGATGAAAACGTTTGTGTAAGCGTCTATCTTTCCGGCGCTCAACGCAATACCGAGCGGCGTATTGTAATTGCCGTCCGTCATAACCACGTCGTATTTTTTATCGAGCATGCATTTCAGAATATTTTTGACGCTCGTTTTGCCGAAACTACCCGTTATACCGATTTTTGTCAGGCAGCCGTGGGTCTGAATTTTTTCGGCGGCGCGCCGCACGTATTTTTTATTGTTGAGTATTTCGAACGGACAAAGCAAAAGATTGGCGAAAAACGAAATTATTACCGCTACGAACGGCGATACCGCACAGATTCCCAAATAATATACGAAAGGCAGCAACGCGGCGGCGGCAACGTTGAAAATTATCGTAATTATCGAAATAACGACGTATAATCTCGTTGCCCTTTTCGTGAATACCAAAGGATTTTTCGACTTTTCGGTGAGCCTCGCGCATACCGCGACCGACAGAACGATTAAATAAAACGAATAAAACGTAATCTCATATTCTTTTGAAAAAGAAAAAACCGTTCCCAAAGGATAAACCGCCGCAAAAAGCAATGCGATAACGGTAAACGGCATAAATTTTCTGTTGAAATACGCCGGCTTTTCAAAAAGGGAAAACACGCGGTAACCTCCCGTCTGTATCTGTTTCAGCACGGGATAAGTCATAAGAATTTCAAGTATCGTCGTGAGCAGCGTTATTATTATCGACAGCATTTCCATAAATAAAAGCGGAAAGAATTTTCAAAAACGAACCGCTATTATCTAAATATGAAAAATGTCCTGCGTTTGTGAGTACGAAAAGAAAACTGTCCGGGATTTTTTTATTCAGCTTCTTAGCCATATAAATAGGAGTATCTGTGTCGTTTTCGCCCCAGAATATGGCTGTCTCGGCCGATATTTTTCCGAGAAGCGGCGTTTCGTCGTAATTGACCACGTTTCTGAAGGTCGCCTGCATTACGGGCGACAGCGCGCGGTAATCGTCGCTGCCTTTGAGACCGCCGCCGAATTTTTTAAGAATTTTGTGAAGAGTAATTCTGAAATAATATTTTATTCCCCTGCGCGGTTTTACTCCCGCGCTGTCCACAAGTACGAGTTTGTTCACCCTTTCGGGATAATACGCCGCAAGATAAATAGCCACCCTGCCGCCGAACGAATGTCCCACGATATCCGCTTTCGCGATGCCGGCGGCGTCCATGGTTTCTATAACGCCCTCTGCATAATCTTTGACGGTAAGAGGATAATCGGGATGAGGCGTCTTGCCGAAACCGTAAAAATCCACCAGCGTTGAGCTGACGCCGAGATTCTTCGCGACAAATAAAAACGACCTGACGTCGCCGCCCCAGCCGTGCAAAAAAATCACTTCGCGTCCGTTGCCGAATCTGATATAATTTAAAATAATAATTCCCCTTCGATATTGCGCCAATATATAAGCGCGGCGTCCTTACCCTCGTAATAACAAGGGCGTTTCCCCGCAAGAACAAAGCCGTTTTTTTCGTAAAGAGCTATTGCGGGAAGGTTATGCTCGTTCACTTCAAGCGTTGCGCGGGCAACGTTTTTCGACCGCATATCTTCAAGAACGTAACGAAATAATTTTTCGCCGCATCCCTGTCTTCTGTACGCTTCCGCAACCGCGATATTGGTAATATGTGCCTCGTCGAGTATTCTATAATACCCCATATATGCAACTACTTTGCCATTATTTTCGCATACAAAATACGTTGCAAGAGGGTTTTTCAGTTCGTCCTCAATCATTTTGCGGGACCAGGGAGTTTTAAAACTCGCGCGTTCGATTTCCTCTATCCCGTCGATATGACGGGGTTGCATCGTAATGATGTCAGTCATTTTTCCGCGCCTCTCTTTCGGCCTGACTTTCTCTTAAATACAACGGCACGAGACTGTTTACAAACTTCCGTTCTGCCGATTTCTCGTTAAGAAGATACGCAAACGCCCCGACGTAATCGTCTTGCTCGTCGCGATAAAACCTTTCGCCGGGAATCTCGTCGCCCTTTTCGTAATATCGCATAGACAAAACCTTTCCGTCCTTTACGCTTGCTCCGTAATAGTTTCCGTGCAACGCGTCGATAAGAACGGTTCCCTCGCCTTTATTATATGCGACAAGCTCAAACGAATTGACGTCGATACAAGGTTTTCCCGTTGCGTACGACAATGCGTTTATCGTAGAAATTCCGACGCGTATTCCCGTAAAACTTCCGGGACCCGTCACAGCCGAAAACGCGTCTGCGTCGGACAGCGACAATCCGTTTGCCGTAAGAAGTTCTTCGATTTTCGGAATAAGTAAAGACGTATGCTTTTTATTGCCCTCTTCGGACACGATAAAACGGGTCTTTTTCCCGTCTGTAATCACGATGGTGAGGGCGTCGCGCGTGGTATCCACTCCTAATATCAGCATATTTCAATCTCCCTTTCGTTGCCGCCTTTTAAAACGATGTTTACCGTAACGGTTTTTTCGGGCAATCTCGAAAATTTGTTCCATTCGATAACCGCGACGCCGTTTTCGTAAAGGTATTCCTCAAGTCCCAGTTCGTAAAGTTCGTCCTCGTCCGCAATTCTGTACATATCGAAATGATATACCGGAATCCGGGTATCGTCGTATGAGTGCATTATGGTAAACGTGGGACTTACGACGGTTTTTTTGCCTCCGAGTCCTTTTACGAGACCTTTGGTAAACGTGGTTTTCCCCGCCCCGAGATCGCCGTTTAACAAAATAACCTCGCCGCCCGAAAGGGTTTTCGCAAGGTTTTTTGCAATGTTCTGCGTGTCGCGGGCGTTTTTCGAATAATATTTCATACCGCGATTATATTACTTTTCGTCGCATTTTGCAATATCTTCGTCGTCGTTTACGTCGTGCAAATCGTTATTTTTGCCGATAATTTCCGCTTTCTCGCCGTCCGAAGATAAATTTTCGTCTTTCGCGCCGCCCTGCGTCGGTAAATCGTACTTATCGGGATAGACTTCGGCGGTTTCGAGCTTCAAAGGTCGTTTAAGTCTCGGATACAGCAGGAAAGTAACAACGGATACTATAATGCATCTGAGAATATTGAAAGGCAGCACGCCGACGCCGAGATACCATGCGTACAGATTTTCTCTCGTTACCGTTTTATACAAAGGTTTAAGCATATTTATTATGGGCTCGTAACTGCCGCCGAACATAACCGTAACGTAAAAAGGTATGGATATGAATCTGTTGACGATTATCGCCGCAAGAGTTACGATAATCGACCCCGCGACAAGCCCTATCGCCGCGGTTTTTTTGTTCTTTCTGCAATTGTAAATAAGCGACGACGGCAATACGAAACAAATCCCGAGCAGAATATCCGTCGCCTCGCCTACGAATTGCGTCGTGGAAAGAGGAAATTTTAAAAGACATTTCAGCACGATAACGAGGCATCCCGAAACGGGCCCCATCGAAAATCCCGCAATCAGCGCGGGCAGTTCGGAAATCTGTATGTCAAGAAAACCCGGGAAAGCAAACGGCAGAGGAAATTTGACGAACGCATAGAGAACGAACGATAACGCGGTGTACATAGCGATTTTAACTATGTATTCGATTTTGTTCCTGCCGTCGGTGTAACGCCTGAAATTTGTTGCAAGATTTCTTTTTAATTCGGACATAAAAATGCCTCGGTTCAGTATTTCCGAGGCGATTCCGAAAAACGTATAACTCTTCTCCCATCCGGACTATACCGTCGGTCGGGGAATTTCACCCCGTCAGCTTGCGCTTGTGGACTTTTACCACCGGTGAGGACTTGCACCTCGCCTCGAAGTTAATAATATTATAATACCGCCGCACGCGAAAATCAACGCTTTTTAATATGCGGACGCGGTTTTTTAAAATAAATTTTCAAAATGATTATTTGCGCAGCGACTCGTACTTTCTGACGTTGTCGCCGTCTGCCCAGAGTTTTTCGAGACAGTAAAGCACGCGCGTGTCGTCGTTGAAAATATGAACTATGACTCCGCCGTAATCCATTACTATCCATCTGCCCTCTTTCGTGCCGTCGACGCGCAAAGGTTCGATACCGTCCGCTTTTGAAAGTTTTTCGTCGATATGCTCGTAAACGGCTTTTGCCTGCGACGTGCTGCGCGCGGTTGCGATAACGAAATAATCCGCAACTATCGTAAGGTGCGAAACCGATAATATCGTTATATCTTCGGCTTTCTTCTCGTCGAGCAATCGGCAGATTCTGTCGGTAAGTTCCTGTGTATTCATAAATTCTCCTTATAGTAGTTTATTGCTTTATCGGTAAGAGGATATACCGTGCGACCCGTTTTTAATACGTAATCGCGACTGTACGTGAGACACTTTAAAAAACCGCTTCCGAAATCGTCGGCAAGCGCGGCGCGAAGTTCCTCAACTCCGTCAAAGTCTCTCTCGGACGAAACAAGGTCGGCGCAGTATACGATTTTTTCAAGTGCGCTCATATTTTCACGCCCCGTGGTATGATACCTTATCGCGTTCAGAATTTCGTCGTCGGTTATATGAAAATCGTCGCGTACGATAACCGCGCTTACAAACTGATGTTGCACGGGTGTGCCAAGCGAATCGGCGGGTATATCTTCCATATCGCACGAAAGCGGAATTTTATCAAATTTTTTTCCGACGTCGTGCAGAAGTCCCGCAAGCAATACCTTGTCGTAATCGACGCCGAGTTTATGCGCTCTGTTCAGTTCCAGCGCGGCAAGCGCGGTGTTTTTGCTGTGAACGAATCTCTTCTCGTCAAGAAAACCTTTTGCTTTCGAAATATATCCGTCGAAACGGGAATACAGATTGTGCGAATTTATATATTCCTTGACTTTCGGAGGAACGCCGTCCGCTCTCTCCTGAAGATACAGTCTGTCGCGGATACCGTGGCTGTCCACGGCTTTACCGACGTATTTCATAACTTTAATATCGCCGTGCCATTTTTCGTTCAGTTCGTCCGCTTTTTTTTGCGCGTCGGGATAGCCCGTGCGGTTGAAAACGGCAATCTGAAAATTGCGGACGATAAACTCGGGATTTTTCCAGCTTTCTATTGCGTCAAGGCTGTCGCCGCCTATCACGAACACGAAATCACCGTACTTTTTTTTAAGTTTAGGCAGATTTTCGGCACTGTAATTCACGCCGTCGTTTTCCCTCTCGGTTTCGTCGACGATAATCTCTGCGGCAACCTCCGAAAAAGCGATTCCCGCCATTTCCGCGCGGAATCCGAACGGGGTTTCCGCCGCTCTTTTATGCGGTGGATTTTCGGTAGGAAGAACGATAAGCCTTTCAATCCCCAGTTCCTTTACGCACGCCTTAGCGATATTTATATGTTCAATGTGAACGGGGTCGAAACTCCCTCCGAACACCGCTGTTTTTATCATAGCTTTATTGTATCACAATATTTAAAGCATATCAATCGGATTTTTCGGCAAAAATCATTATATGACGACCTTTGCAAAATTAACCGACAATTTAACGGTCCGCGCCTGTTTCTTATTACTTACTCTTTTATGGCTGCAGTTTTTCATAAGAAAACTTTGGGTTTCAATAATCGCGGCGTTTGCGATTACGCTGGCGTTTTTTATTGCGGCAAAAGCGCTTTCGAAAAAACTGCCGCGAGAAAAAAGTTTTTCTAAAAACGACCTCGTAAACGCTCTCGTACTTAAAAATGCCGAAGATATCAAAAGCCTTTATCTCCTGGCGGTGCCGTCCGATAAAAATTTCATTAAATGCGCTTTCAGATTTTCTGCCGCAACCCCGGACGACGTTGCCGCGGCATTCCGCGAAAGCGGCGACAGGGACGTTACGCTTATCGTTAACGAATGCGGACGTCAGGTTATGGTTTACGCCTCCTCGCTGCCGAAAAAAATCAATATCGTAAACAAAAACAAACTTTATAAAACTCTTAAAACCGCAGGCCTTCTTCCAAAGCCCGTCGAAATGACAAAACCCGAAAAAAAATACGTCCCCCCGAAAGAAACTCTTTCGTATATATTTTCGAAACGCAACGTGAAATATTTTCTGTTTTCGGGCATAATACTTACTCTTATGGCTTTCGTTACGCCCCTGAAACTGTATTACTTAATCGTCGCGAGTCTTTCGCTGTTGTTTGCCCTCGTATCGGAAATTATCTATCTGAAAGGCTGAAACAAACAATAAATGTCAGACGGCGGCCGATTGCGCCGCCGCACGACAATACAAATAAGTTCGGTTTATATAAGTCCGCGCAGGAATCCCGGCGCGGACTTAATACGGATTTTAGAATTTTATTTTTTCAGCGCGGAAACGGCGTCGAGAATGGTTTTCTGATAGGCCTCCATTCCGTATTTGTCCACATCGAGTTTGCTTCTTTCTCCGTGAGTAAGACATCCCGCGCCGCCTATGCAACCGCCGAGACACGCCATTCCCTCGATGAAGTTTGCGTCGAGTTTTCCTTTCGACTTCTGCAACATAGCGATTCTGCACGCGTCTATACCGTCGCAGGTGCAGGGTTTGAAATCGAAGTCGCCTAATCCCTGCTCTTTCAACCCCTCTTTCACCGCGTCGGCAAGACCGCCGCACCTTGCGAAAATTCTGCCGAAATAGGACGCGTTGTCGAGAACGCCTTCGGGCAAAGTCGTGATATCGATATCCCTTCCGTCGAACAGTGCCTGCAACTCCTCGAAAGTCATGGCGGCATCAACGTATTTTTTTACTTTTTCCCTGCGCACCTCGGCTTTCTTTGCCGTACAGGGCCCTATAAACACGACTTTACAAGGCGATTCGTTTTCTTTAAGATATTTCGCAATCGTTGCCATCGGCGACAGATTGTGCGAAACGTAGTCGCTGAGTTCGGGATAATTCTTTTCGACGAAATCGACGAAAGCGGGACAGCACGAACTGGTGAGAAAGCCTTTTTCGGCAAGTTCCTTCGATTCGGCTTCGGCAACCATATCCGCGCCGAGAGCGGCTTCCACCACGGTATAAAAACCTAACTCTTTGAGTCCCGTCACGACCTGTCCGAGTTTTGCGTAAGTAAACTGACTCGATACCGACGGCGCGATGACCGCATAAACCTTATATTCGGTGTTATTGCGGCTTTTTTTAAGAATGTCGATGACGTCGAGGATATAGGATTTATCGGTAATGGCCCCGAACGGGCATTGATATACGCAGGCGCCGCAGGCAATGCATCTGGAATTGTCTATGCAAGCCTCCTGCTCCTCGCCCATCGATATCGCTTTGACTTTGCAGGCGCTTTCGCAGGGTCTTTTGTAATTGCGTATCGCGCTGTACGGACACACTTTCGCGCACGCGCCGCATTCTTTACATTTGGTTTTATCGATATGCGCAACGTGATTGCCGTCGAAGGTTATCGCTCCGAAACGGCAGACGTCCTCGCAACGGTGCGCAAGGCACCCCCTGCACGACGCGGTTACTTCGTAACCGCCCATAGGACATTCGTCGCAGGCGATATCGATAACCTCGATTACGTTATCGTTGTTTTTATCGCCTCCCATCGCTATCTTTACTCTTTCGGCAAGAATTGCCCGCTCTTTGTAAACGCAGCAGCGCATCGTCGGGATTTTGCCGGGAATAATCGTTTTGGGAATGTCTATCGCGCATTCCGCAAGAGTGTCGTTCCAGGCGTGTCTTGCAACCTCGCGCAGGACTTTGTATTTAAGATATTGTACCTTAGTATCGAACTTTCTCATATTATGCTCCGTTATTCAGTCTTAAAAATAAGATACTTTAATTTTTTTACCCATTTGTTTCAGACATTCCGACAACTCCCCGACAATGTTCATTTTAATATTGAAGTTTATGGGAAGGTCGGGATTCTGGTGCGCGGGGTTAACCGCGCGTCCCACGAAAAAGTTTATGTCAGTGGCCTCTTCGAACAGCAGCCTGCATATCATACACGCCCCGTCGTGACCGTAACTCCACTTTTCGTACAGTTTGTTTTCGGCAATGGAATCTTTTGCGTATTCAAGCACCTTGCTCATGGTAATAACGCCTTCGGTAACGAGGTCGACGCCGTCGATTTGGGCAACGGGCGGAACGTCGCCGCCATCGTACGTTATGCCCGCCTTTACGCTCTTTCCGAGATATCTCGCCGCAATTGACGCCGTAGTTCCTCCGCAGACGATATGTTTGCCCTCTTTCGAGAAAAACAACGCCATCATACGGTTTGCGTCGTCGCGGTTGGAAGGGGGTCCGAAAAGTATGTTCATCGGCATACGCTTTCTGACTTTGACGACGCAGGCCGTGGCGTCGTCGCCGGGTTTCCCTCCGTAAAGTCTGTTGCATTCGTCGACGAGAATGGTGGAATACGTTTTCGCGGTATAACCCGCAGGCGAAATGGTTTCCATAAAATCGGCGATGTTCTCGCGTTTCCAGCCGAAATTGTATTCCTTACCTATGCCCGCGTGAGGACATCCGTCGCTCATTGCCACGAACAAATCGTTTTCTTTCAGTTTGATAACCGACTTGAAAATCTTTTTACCCCCGACGTTAATCTCCGTTTTCGGATAATCGAAATTAACGTCGTCCCGTATCATTATCACGAGAGGATTGTCGTACTGAATCAGCTCGACCTCTCTGTTCTCGACGATATGCAGTATCGTAAACGTAGAATACGCCACGCCTCTTTCCGAACATATCGGAAGAGTTGCGGCAATGGTCTCGACGCAGTCTTCCACCGTCAGTCCTTCGGCCATCATTGTGGATATGATTCTGGAAGTCAGCGTGGAAAGAATACTTGCTTTTACTCCGCTGCCGAGTCCGTCGGCAAGAACGACTACCACGGAGTTTTCACCCTGTTCGACAACGTCGACGTGGTCGCCGCACAGTTGTTCGCCCTCGTGGTTTATGCTTTTATAACCGATGTCGACGCACAAATCATTCATTGTCGATAGATTCCTTTAATTTCGTAAGAGCGATTTTTGTTTCTGCCGCCGTCTCTCCCAGAAGAGACGCGATTTCCTGCACGACGCGCATCTGTTTGTCTACCACTTTATCGGCAATCTCGATAGTCTGTCGGCTTATATTTTCTTTTTTCTCGCGTTCGGTTTCCTCGTCGGTAACGTCGCGCATAATGCAGACGAGAAGGTGATAAGTTGCGTCGTACACAACGGTCTGTTCCACGTATTTTCCGTATTCGGCAAGATAAATCCTGCGGTCCCTGACGTTCTGTTTGTTGGAAAGAACCTGTAAAAATACCGCGGGGTCGAGGATTCTCACGACGGGCTCGCCGAGAATGTCCGACGCCGAGCGGATATTCATGATTTTTCTTGCGGCGGTGTTAATCTGCTGAACTTCGAGGCTTTCGTTAAGAACGATAAGCCCGTTCGGCGTGTTGTTTACGATGCAATCCGAAAAACTTTCGGCTTTGTCTTTAAGATACGGCAGACACATCGAGATTTCCGCTTTCCCCTGCAGAACCGCTATCGCCTTCTCCCTGCAGGTATCGTATCCGCAGGAACCGCAATTCAACTCGTCGCCCGGTTTCGTTTTGCCCATTTCGCGAAGCACGGCTTTTATTTCGTCTTCGGACGGGACGGGAAGATTTCTGTCGATAGGCACGAAATTCTTTCTGACTTCAAGCGGCTCGGGTTGCAGAACCTCCATATCTTTTTTCCCGGCGTATCCGGCAACCGCCATATAGTCTCTTACCGGCGAACGATGATATTTTTCCATTACGGGACCGCCTACGCAACTTCCGCTGCACGAAGACATCTCGATAAAACAATTTTTAATCTTTCCGTTTTCGACGTCGCGGAGCGCCGCTATGCAGTTTTCGACGCCGTCGACCGCCATATATGTATATTTGTCGGTTTTCCGGGTCATTGTTTTCAGAATTCCGCCCGTCGTCGGGAAAAATCTCGCGCGGCTTTCTTCGACGTTGTCCATATCCGGCGTCAGCGTAATATGCGCTTCTTTCAGCCATTCGGTCAGTTCCTCGAAAGTAAGAACGGCGTCGGCGTATCCTTCGTAATAGTCCGCCTCGTCTTTTTTCGCAACGCAAGGCCCGATAAACACGACTTTTGCGCCCGGCACCCGTTTTTTGATATCTCTTGCGTGCGCCTGCATGGGTGAAAGGACGTCGGCAAGCGCGGGCAGAAGTTGCGGAAAATACTTCTGTATGAGTAAATTTACCGAATGACAGCACGAAGAAATAACCACGTCGCGGTTATCCTCCTTCAGAATGCGCTCGTATTCGGTTTTGACAATCGTCGCGCCTATCGCGGTTTCCTCAACGTTCGCAAAACCGAGTTTTTTAAGAGCGCTTCTCATTCCGTTTATACCTATACCCTCGTAATTTGCGATAAACGACGGCGCAAGACTTACGACGACGTGGTCTCCCGACTGTATAAGTACCTTGGTTTTTTCGACTTCACTTGCTATTTCTTTCGCGTTCTGCGGACATACGACGAAACATTGTCCGCACAAAATGCATTCGTTGCCGATAATATGCGCCTGATTTCCCGAAAACCTTATTGATTTTACGGGACAATGCCTTATGCACTTATAACAGTTCTTGCAATTCGATTTTTTCAGAGTAAGACAATCCGACATATCAGTCTCCTTTTTCCGCTCTGAGAGCGGCGATTATTTCCGTATTCCAGAAATCTTTGAAATTTGCGGGTGTAACGCCCGTATGCACCTTGTCGTTTACCGTAACGGTAACGCCCGACCTGTTGCACTTTCCCGAACAGAAACTTCCGCTTAAAATCACTTCGTCGTCAAGCCCGTTTTCGGATACGTAACGTTCGAAAAGTCGCACAACCTCGGGAGAACCCTTAAGATGACACGAACTTCCCACGCATATCTGTACCATAACCATACTTTATCCTCTCGTGCCGAAAACTCGTTCCGTACCCTTCCCGGACGAAAAGTACGCTATCGTTTTCATGTACGATTATACACCCTATTTTCAATATTCGCGCGTTTTGCAAAGCAAAAAGGTTACGCTCACTCTTTTTTTTACAGAATCTTTAAAAAAAAATTGAGTTTTCAGACATCTTTTAACGATATTTCATATTTATGGCAATTTGTTCGTAAAAAAAGCCGACTGAATCAGTCGGCCTTAATAAATTTGCAAATGGCTTTATCCGCGAAGTTTTCTTGCGGTAACCAGCCTGTTCAAAGCGACTATATACGCCGCTATTCTGTACGAACAACCGTATTTCTCGCGGGCTTCGTAAACGTCGTTGAACGCATTGACGATTTGCCTCTTGAGTTTGGCGTTAACGTCATCTTCGTCCCAGTAGAAATTCTGCAGATTCTGTACCCATTCGAAATAACTGACGATTACGCCGCCGCTGTTGCTTAAAATATCGGGAATTACTTTTATGCCCTTCTTTTCAAGTATTGCGTCCGCTTCGACGGTCGTGGGACCGTTTGCCGCCTCGATAATAAAAGACGCTTTTATTCTGTCGGCGTTTTCGGCGGTAATCTGATTTTCAAGCGCGGCGGGAATCAGAAAATCGCAGGGAAGTTCGAGAAGTTCGGCGTTGGTAATCTTTATGCAATCGCCTTTGTATCCGTCAAGCAGGTTCCTGCCGCCGTCTATGTAGGAGTAGATATCGGCGATGTCGAGTCCTTTTTCGTTGTAAAGCGCACAACTTACGTCGGATACTGCCGTAATTCTGACGCCCTCTTCCGCAAGAAGTTTTGCCGATACGCTGCCGACGTTGCCCATACCCTGTATTACCACTTTGCAGTCGGCGGGATTAAGCCCGTATTTTTTCATGGTTTCGAGAGTAACGAAACAAACTCCTCTGCCCGTAGCTTCGGCGCGACCCTTCGAGCCGCCTATTTCTATGCTCTTGCCGGTAACGACGCCGTAAAGACTTTCTCCCTTGACTTTGCAGTATTCGTCCACCATCCAGTCCATAGTCTGCGCGTTGCTTCCTACGTCGGGAGCGGGAATATCGATAGAGGGCCCGATATTCGCGGCGATTTTATCGGTATACGCGCGGGTAAGTCTTTCAAGTTCGCCTTTGCTCATTTCGCGGGGACGGCAAATTATTCCGCCTTTTCCTCCGCCGTAAGGAATAGCTACGACGGCGCATTTGAAAGTCATCCAGGCCGCAAGCGCGCGAACCTCGTCGGCGTTAACCGCATGATGATACCTGACGCCGCCCTTCGAAGGACCTCTGACGCTGCTGTGCTGTACGCGGAAACCTTCGAACACTTTAAGCGTTCCGTCGTCCATTCTCACGGGCATGGAAACTTTGATTTCTCTTTCGGGATACTTGAAAGTTACGTAATCCTCTTCATTGATGCCCATTACGCGCGCGGCGCTCTCCATCACTTTGATAAACTCGTCAAAAGGGTTATATTTTGCCATAATTTTCCTCCGTCAATTTTCTTATCGATTACATTATATCCGAAACGTAACGCAATTGTAAAGAGTTTTTTAAAAAAATGTTGCACGCGAGTACAAAAAAATACTTGCGTCTACTTTTATTCGCTGATAAACTGAAGTAAACTCTGTATTTATATTTTCAGGTCTTGCACCTGAAAGAATAATTCCCGCCAAATAAAAAAAGACAAAATAAAATTTTGTCTTTAAACATTATTTCGCGTTATGCGTAAATATATTTTTGCGTATCATGCGTTACTTTCGGAGGCCGAGAAAAGCCGCAAGTTCGTCGGCGTTGTCAAAAACCGGCGCCCCAGTTTGTGTCAATGCGGCTTTTGATGCGTGTCCTCTTGCGATGACAACAGGGTCCGCCCCGATTGATTTTGCAACTTCGACATCGTGCGGAGTATCCCCTATCATAACAGCTTTACCCGTTATGTTTCCGTGTTTTGTCATCCAGTCTTTTGCAGCCTGTTCCTTTCCTTCCGCATAGATGTTGTCGTTTCCTATAACGCCGTCGAAACAATCGCCGATGCCCGAACGGTTAATCCAGTCCACAAGTCCGTTTCTTTCGCTTGCGGACAAAATAATCTGACTGACCCCTTCTTTTTTCAGACGACGGATAAACGCGTAAACGTCGGGAAAAACGACGCACTTTCTGCAATTCGATTCGTATCTTTCGATATATTTCGCGGCAAGCGATTCAAACGGTTCCTTATCGAAATCGAAACCCGCTTTTATATAGTAATCAATAATGGGAAAACGGAAAACCGAGTGATATTCGGCGCGCGTCTTAAAAGTGTTCAGTCCCTGCTCGATAAGTAAGGAATTAACGCACTCCATGCATAAATCGACGTCGTCGATAATCGTCCCGTTCCAGTCCCAGAAAACAGTATCGTATTTCATATCGTCATTATAATTCGTTCGTTATTCAAGTCATGCATCGTATGCGACGGCATTTACGCCGCGTCGCGACAATTTTCAGAATCGGCAATCGTCGGGATGACTTCCGAGCCGCCCTATATCGGTAACGCCGTCGAGAATACGCATTTCTTCTTCGGATAAGGTAAAATCGGACACGTTGAAATTTTCGACGATTCTTTCGGGAGTAACCGATTTGGGAAGAGGAATTACCCCTTTGTCGATACACCATCTTATAAGCACCTGCGCCGGAGTTTTTCCCGTCGTTTCGGCAACGTGTTTTATCTCGGGTATGTCAAAGGCTTTAGCCTTTGCTATCGGCGCCCACGCTTCGACAGCAATACCTTTATCCTTGCAATAATTCACCGTTTCCGTTTCGGGATAACCGACGTGAATTTCAATCTGATTTACCATAGGCATGACGTTTGCGTTTGCAAGCAGATAATCGAGATGATGCGGAAGAAAATTGCTTACCCCCACCGCTCTTACTGCTTTTTCGTCGTAAAGTCTTTCAAAAGCCCGCCAGGTATCTTTTATATCGTTCTGCCAGTCGTCGCGGTGTTTAAGGGGCACGGGCCAATGTATGAGATAAAGGTCGATATAATCGCCGCCGAGGTTTTCAAGAGACTTTTCGAACGCCCGGAGGGTGTTGTCGTATCCGTGGTCGTCGTTCCACAGTTTTGTGGTGATAAATATGTCATTGCGACAGATATTACTGTCAATTATTCCGTCTTTAACGCTCTTTTCGTTGCCGTAAAATGCGGCAGTATCAATAAGACGATACCCTGTTTCGATAGCCGTCCTTACTCCGTTTTCACAAATATCGCCCGCCGGCGTTTTATACGTTCCGTAGCCTATTTCGGGTATTTTTACCCCGTTGTAAAGCGTTTTATAATTCATAGCGTTGCCCTCCTTGTTATATTTTACTACAAACGGCGCTTTATATCAATCTCAAACAGGCCTTGTTTTTATAAAAAAAATCCCGGCTATCCGGGATTTTTAAAACAGCGGTATAAAAGTCGCTATAATTTTTCCGGGTATCTTTCGAGAATATAATCCATATCCTTGTCTCCCCTTCCCGACAAATTCACGAGTATGCTTCCCGTTTTCATTTCCTTTGCAAGACGCATTGCGTACGCTACCGCGTGCGAACTTTCAAGAGCGGGAATTATTCCTTCCATTCTCGACAATGCGAAAAACGCATCGACCGCCTCTTCGTCGCAAACCGTTTCGTATTCCACTCGTCCCGATTCTTTCAGAAAAGCGTGTTCGGGGCCCGACGACGGGTAATCCAGTCCGCTTGCTACCGAATAAACGGGCGCAGGGTCGCCGTTTTCGTCTTTGAGCATAATACTGTTAAAGCCGTGCATCACGCCTTCGCTGCCGTACGTCAGACTTGCGGCGTTATCGCCCTGTTTCACACCCCGTCCAAGCGGTTCTACGCCTACGATTTTTACGGGGTCGTTCAGAAAAGCGTCGAAAAGTCCTATGCTGTTGCTGCCGCCGCCAACGCAAGCCGTAACGACGTCGGGCAATTCTCCCGTCATCTCGAGAAACTGTTCGCGCGCTTCCTGACCGACTACAAGCTGAAAATCTCTTACCATCATAGGGAAAGGATGCGGACCCACCGCGCTTCCAATACAGTAAACGGCGTCTTTATACTCCTTCAGATATCCTTCGAAAGCGGCGTCGACGGCTTCTTTCAACGTTTTCAAGCCGTGCGTTACGGGAATTACGTTCGCGCCGAGAATTTTCATTCTCGCAACGTTGGGCGCCTGTTTTTTAATATCGACCTCGCCCATATAAATATCGCATTCGAGCCCGAAATACGCCGCCGCCGTGGCAAGCGCGACTCCGTGCTGACCGGCGCCCGTCTCGGCGATTATTTTTTTCTTGCCCATATATTTTGCAAGAAGACCCTCGCCCATGCAATGGTTGAGTTTATGCGCGCCCGTATGGTTCAAATCCTCGCGTTTAAGGTAAATCTGACATTTTCCGAGACTTTTCGAAAGCCTTTCGCAATGATAAACGGGAGTAGGTCTCCCCTGAAATTCGCGCCGTATCCGCCTTAATTCGGCAATGAATTTCGACGATTTGCAGATAGTAAGATAAGCGTCGTTGATTTCTTTGAACGCGGGGATAAGTTCATCGGGGATAAACGCCCCGCCGTATTTGCCGAAAAAGCCGTCGGCATCGGGATAATTTTTAAGATAAGTATTAAAATTTATATCGCAATTTTTCATGTTTCCGACCTCCTGATTTTAAAAAAATTGTTTGAAAAAAAACGCTTGCATACGCAAACGGACACAATTATTTTCGCCATCGGAAATCGGGAAATAACAAAACGACGTCGGCGCAGAACGCCGGAAAAAACAACTCTGACATAACTAACCTGACCTTTTCTAAACTAAACTTCGCCTTTCGGCCTGTTTTTATGCTACTATATCATACGCGCTATGTCAAGAAATCCGTGCATAATTTTCAGCCGCGCGACGTTTTAATCAATAAAAAAGTTTACGCGTATATTTTTTTATGTTAAAATACATTTTGATAATATATATTCCGGATTAAATAATGCTGAAACTTGCAAAATATCTGAAAGGTTACCGCTTTATGACGGTGGCGGGGCCATTATTCAAACTCGTCGAAGCGGTGTTCGAACTGATAATTCCGCTTGTCGTCGCGTATATCGTCGACACTGCGATACCCGCGGGACAAACGGGAAATTTCAAAGGTCTTATCGTCGGCGGCGTCATAATACTCGCTTTGGGCGTTTTAGGTCTTGCGTTTGCCCTTACGGCGCAATTTTTTGCAAGCCGCGCGTCTTTGGGTTTCGGCACGAATTTAAGACGCGATTTATACGCGCATATAAATTCTTTTTCATATGCCGAACTCGATAAATTTTCAACCGCATCGCTTATAACCAGACTGACCGCGGACGTAAATCAGACGCAACAGGCGGTCGCAATGTTCATCAGACTTGTTTTGCGCGCGCCTTTCATCGCGACGGGCGCTGTCGTTATGGCAATGCTTATAGACGTTAAACTTTCGTCGATTTTCGTTATCGCGGCTTTACTCATCGCCCTTGCGCTGTTTCTGATAATGCGGTTTACGATACCTTCGTATAAGGGCGTTCAGGATAAACTCGACGACGTAACCCGCCTCACGCGAGAAAACCTTTCGGGGGCGCGCGTCGTCCGCGCTTTCGACGCCGAAGAACGCGAAAAAACCGTTTTCGGAAATGCGTCCGAAAGCCTTGCGAAGGCTTCGATTAAAGTGAGTTCGGTTTCCGCCCTTCTCAATCCTCTTACTTATTCGGTACTGAACGTCGCCGTTATCGCCCTTTTATATTTCGGCGGAAAAACGGTGTATTACGGCAATCTCACGCAAGGCGAAATCATCGCGCTCGTAAACTATATGACGCAGATTTTAAACGCGCTTATCGTGTTTGCAAATCTTCTTGTTACGTTTACAAAAGCGTCCGCCTCCGCCGCGCGCATAAACGAAGTTTTCGACGTTTCTCCGTCGATGAGGGAGGGCGCGGGTGCGATACCCGACAAAACGGCGCCGGCCGTATCGCTTGAAAACGTTTCGTTCACTTATTCGGGTGCGTCGTCTCCTTCCGTGGAAAACGTAAATCTTACAATACCGCGCGGCGCGGTTGTAGGCATTCTCGGCGGCACCGGCAGCGGCAAATCGACGCTCGTCAATCTTATCTCGCGACTTTACGACGTAACCGACGGCGCGGTAAAAATCTTCGGCAACGACGTAAGAGATTACGAAAACGCACAATTAAGGTCGACTTTCGGCGTTGTTCCGCAAAAAGCCGTTCTTTTTCAAGGGTCGGTCCGCGACAACGTAAAATGGGGAAACGAGAACGCATCCGACGAAGAAATAATCAAAGCGCTTAAAATTTCACAATCTTACGATTTTGTTTTTGCGAAAAAGAACGGGCTCGACGAAGAAATCAGTCAGGGGGGCAAAAATCTTTCGGGCGGACAGCGACAGCGCCTTACGATAGCGCGCGCGCTTGTTTCCGAGCCCGATATCCTCATTCTCGACGACAGTTCGAGCGCTCTCGACTTCGCAACAGACGCAAAACTCAGAAAATCGCTCGATGAACTCAGAAAACCGGAAGGCCTGACGCTTATTGCGGTGTCTCAACGCGCTTCGAGCGTTATGTATTCGGATATAATAGTGGTTATGGACGACGGAAAAATCGAGGCGGTCGGCTCTCACGACGAACTTATGAAGTCTTCGCAAATTTATCGCGAGATTTATTCGTCGCAGAATAAGGAGGATATTTAAAATGAAAACTCCTTTGAAAAAACGGGACAAAACCAAAAAAACCGACTATTCTTCAATCGTAAAGCTTTTGAAGTTCGCAAAGCCGTATCTTCCGTTAATCATAATCGCGCTGATTTTTTCGTTGATACAGATTGCCGCTACCCTTCTCGTACCCGTCGTTATAGGCAGGACAATCGATTATATCGTCGACGAAAACAACGTCGATTTCGGCGTTATTTTCAAAAACGCAGGCATACTCGGCGGACTTATAGCAGTTGTATTTCTTTTTCAGTATCTGGGTTCGGTTGCGATAAACAAAGCGTCATTCCGCACGATTCGCGACCTTCGCCGCGCGGCGTTCGACAAACTTAACAACGTTCCTTTATCCTTTATCGACGGCAACTCGCACGGCGACCTTATGTCGCGGGTAGGAAGCGATATCGACCAGATTTCGGACGGCCTTATTCAGGGGTTTTCTCAGCTCTTTTCGGGCGTCGTTACCATTCTCGGTACGCTCGCGTTTATGCTGTATTATAACTGGGCAATCGCCCTCGTCGTCGTAATTCTCACGCCGATGTCGTTGTTTGTTGCTTATTTCATAGCAAAAGGATGCCATGATATGTTCGCAATGCAGGCAAAAAAGAGAGGCGAATTGTCGGGACTGGTTACCGAAATGCTGTCAAATCAGAAAATCGTGAAACTGTTCGGCTACGAAACGCGCGCGGAATCCCGTTTCGACGTTATAAACAAGGACATTAAAATCTACGGTCAGAACGCCGCTTTTTATTCGGCAATGGTCAACCCCTCGACGAGATTCGTAAATAACGTCGTTTACGTTGCGGTTTGCATGCTCGGCGCATACCTCGTAATACGCGGTAACGGCATACTCGGGTCGGGCGTTTTTACGGTAGGCGGCTTATCGTGCGTGCTGTCTTACGCAAACCAATACGCAAAACCCTTTAACGAGATTACGGGCGTTGTTACCGAATTGCAGACGGCAACCGCCGCTGCCAATCGCGTGTTCGAACTTTTAGAAACGCCCTCTCAGCCGTCCGACGAAGGTCTGCCCGACCTCGAGAACGCAGAAGGCAATATCGAAATCGACGACGTATACTTCTCTTACGTAAAATCACGACCTCTTATCGAGGGTTTCTCCCTTTCTGTTAAAAGCGGCCAGCGCATCGCGATTGTGGGTCCTACCGGCTGCGGAAAAACCACGCTCATAAATCTTTTAATGCGCTTTTACGAACCCGACAGCGGCACGATAAAGGTGGAAAACCGAAACGTAACGGATTTTACGCGCCGTTCGTTGCGGCTTAACTTCGGTATGGTTTTACAGGATACCTGGCTCAAAAAAGGAACCGTGCGCGAAAATATCGCCTACGGTAAACCCGACGCTTCCGACGAGGAAATAATCGCCGCCGCGAAAGCCGCGCATATTCACAACTTTATAATGCGCCTCGAAAACGGCTACGACACCGTCCTCGACGACGACGGCGGCAATATCTCGCAGGGACAGAAACAACTGTTGTGCATCGCAAGAGTAATGCTTACTCACCCGCCTATGCTTATTCTCGACGAGGCGACGTCCTCAATCGACACACGCACCGAACTGAAAATTCAGCAGGCTTTCGATAAACTTATGCAAAACAAAACGTCCTTTATCGTGGCTCACCGCCTGTCGACAATCAAAAACGCCGACCTCATTCTCGTGATGAACAACGGCAACGTTATCGAAAAAGGCACGCATAAAGAACTAATCGAAAAACACGGTTTTTACGAAAAACTCTACAATTCTCAATTTGAACATTGACTTCAGAAACGCCGCGCTGTCAGCGCGGCGTTTAATGCGATTTATCATCTGCCTAATTTAATATATATCTTCAAATTTATATTTTCCTATTATCGAAAAACAATTTTTAAGACAATGCTCCGCATTGTCGCGAGTCCGTTTTTGTATAAAAAAAAGAACCCTTTGGGGTTCATTTTTTGGTGCCGAAAACCGGACTCGTAGCGAGTTACACAAGCGTAATAGCGATTGCTACGCAAAGCGTCAATCGCGTCTACGCACGACAATTTTCGCTTTGCTTATTTCGCAATTCTTGCGATGCGGCTTTGCCGCGTTTTGTCGGCTATGTCCGCTGCACTCGACCTTTGCAAATGCTTTGCGCTTGCTCCGTCTTCGCTTGCGGTCAGCGGTTACCGGTTGCAAACGCAGTTTGCAAGACAATGCTCCGCATTGTCGCGAGTCCGTTTTTGTATAAAAAAAGAACCCTTTGGGGTTCATTTTTTGGTGCCGAAAACCGCGACTCGTAGCGAGTTACACAAGCGTAATAGCGATTGCTACGCAAAGCGTCAATCGCGTCTACGCACGACAACTTTCGCTTTGCTTATTTCGCAATT